>JAJCYC010000001.1 GCA_029263115.1 Pseudonocardia sp.
CCGGATGTCGTGGGTCACCAGCATGTAGGTGCCCTTGTGTTCCGCGTGCATGTCCAGGATGAGGTCGTTCAGCAGGCTGGTACGCACCGGGTCGAGGCCGGAGTCCGGCTCGTCGAAGAACACGATCGCCGGGTCCATCACGAGCGCACGGGCGAAGCCGGCGCGCTTACGCATACCACCGGAAACCTCGTTCGGCAGCTTGGTCCAGGACTTGTCCAGACCCACCTCGGAGAGGCGGCGCATCACGATCTCGTGGATCTCGTCCTCGGACTTGTTGGTGTGCTTGCGCAGTGGGAACGCGGTGTTGTCGTAGATGTTCAGCGAACCGAACAGGGCGCCGTCCTGGAACAGCACCCCCATCCGGGTCCGCAGCTCGTAGCGCTGCTTCTCCGACATCTGCCAGAGATCCTGTCCGAAGATGAGGACCTCGCCCTCGTCGGGCTCAAGGAGCCCGACGAGGTGCTTGATCAGCACTGACTTACCGGTACCGGAGGGACCGAGGATCGTCGTGATCGCGTCGTCCTGGAACTGCAGGTCCAGACCCTGTAGAACGCGGAACGAGCCGAAGGTCTTGTGGACGTTACGCACCTCCATGCTGTGCACGTCGGCGTCGCCCTGCGGGACACCTCCCGTGGGTAGCCGGGTGTCCCGGCTACCCACACTCGAACTAGACGGCATTGTCACTCCTGCTCGGTCTCTCCGTGGATGTACAGGTTGGTCAGTTGGCGATCGGTGCGTTCGGGTTCAGGCCCCAGAAGATCTGGGTTCCCAGTAGCCCGACGACATGGACGAGGACCATGTTCAGCATCATCGACTTGGCGGTGTTCATCCCCACCCCGACCGGTCCACCGCGCGCGGTGAAGCCGTAGTAACAGCCGACGAACACGATGATCGTGCCGGAGACGATTACCTTGATCTGCGAGTAGATGAAGTCCAGAGGGTTCTGGAACAGCCAGAAGATGTACAGGTAGCCGCCGGACGAGACTCCTCCGAGGTGCATCACGGTGACGAAGTACTCGGAGGTGTACATGACACCGAGTCCCACCGTGTAGAGGAACGGGATCGCCAGCCAGGCCGCGAGCACCCGGGTGCCCACCAGGAAGCTGCGGGACTTGATGCCCATGACTTCCATCGCATCGATCTCATCGGCGATCCGCATGGAGCCGAGCTCGGCGACGAGACCACAGCCGACCTTTGCCGAGAGGATGTAACCCCACATGTAGGGCGCCATCTCCCGGATACTGCAGTAGGCGTTGAACACGCCGGAGTACAACGGGGCACCGATCTGCTTGAGGCTGTAGGACGCCTCCAAGCCGCACTCGAAGCCCATCACGCCCATCATCACCCAGATGATCAGCCCACTGCTGAGGATCAGGATCCCCGCCTGGTGCAGCACCTCGCTGGCGTATTTGCGGACCTCCGGCAGGTCCCGGATGACCGCACCGCTGAACTTGGCGATGTCGCCCAGGCTGCCGATCGCGCTCTTGAGGTGATCGAAACCGGAGCTGGTCGGCGAGCCGACACTCTTGGTCTTGGCTCCTTCGGGCTGTTGGCCCGAAGGTCGCTCGTCTGTAACCGTCATCTCAGCCCCTGTCTACCGGAAGACCTGCATGTCGGGGACCAGCCCGAGCATCATCAGCGTCACCACGAAGTTCACCATCCAGATCGCGGCGAAGGAGATGACGACGGCCTGGTTGACAGCCCGTCCCACGCCGATCGGGCCACCCTGTGCGCGGTAACCCTTGTAGCTGCACACCACACCGATGATCAGACCGAACAGCGACGTCTTGAAGACGCTGACCCACATGTCGGTGGTGGTGGCGTTGGCCCAGAAGTTCTCGAAGTAGGCCAGGACGTTGCCGTTGAGCTCCCAGACCGCGATGACGCCACCGAGCACCCCGAAGGTGAGCGCGATGATGTTCATCAGGCCGGTCATGATCGTCAGCGCGATGACCCGGGGCAGGATGATCGTGCGCACCGGGTCGATGCCCAGCACCTCCATGGCGTCGAACTCCTCGCGGATCCGACGGGCCCCCAGGTCGGCGGTGACGGCGGTACCGACCACGCCGGCGATGACCATCGCGTTGATCCAGGGGGCGAACTCCCGCACGCTGGCCATCAGGAAGAAGGAGCCGAGCCGCTCGGGGATGCCGAAGAGCAGGAAGATGTTGCCACCCTGCAGTCCCGGCGCGCCAAAACCGAAGGCGGTCACGGAGACGATCATGGGAATCCAGCAGAGCTTGAGGATGTCGAACATCTGCTCCCGCACGTCACCCCAGTAGCCGACCGGCTTGGTGATGGCGCTGTGGAAGACCTGGAGCATGAGGTTCAGCATTTCGCCGACCTGGACCACAGGCCGGGTGGCCGCGTTACCGGCCGTCCGCAGCCCCTTGCCGAACTTCGGCGCGGGAACTGCCTGCGTCTGCCTCGGGGGTACCGCCGTACCCGTGTTCTGTACCGGACTACTCAATGTTCTCGCCTCTCCCAACCAATCACGTGGCGCGGTGCCGTGGCACCCCACCCAGGTGACGGACTTTCCGTCACCCGCCATCCGCCGGAGCGGGTAGGTTCATGTGTTGCCTCCGTGGGAGGCACTTGGCCGTGCCTCCGCAGTGCCCACGGCCAGTGGGCACATTGACGGCACGCTAAGACATCGAGTCTCCCGGTTCATCAGGCACAGCGCATCCCCCTCAGGGGGTGTATTGACCCGCCGATCGATCACTGTGCGACACCGAACAGCTCTCCGATGCGGCACCACGTGATCGAGGAAGGCCACCGGGTCAACTTCGACCGGACCACCGGATGGTGTCCCAGCCCACATCGACCTCGATGCCCTTCTAACGAGCGTGAACGTGGAGAGTTACGCCCCGACGAACAGGCATGATTACCGACCGACAACCAAAATCTCACGAACAGTGACCGCGCCCGGGCTCACCGCCGGGCGGGACGCGGCCCGGGCTCGGTGCGACACCACGACGCCGCACGGGCCATCACGACCGCGCACCGATGACCGGCCGCGCGCTGCCGGCCGGGACGGTCAGGCGGCGAGGTAGCGGGTGGCCGACGGGGCCAGCAGCGGCAGCGCGCCGACCACGAGTGCGACCATCGCGATCACCGTCTCCCACCGACCGGAGGCCGCGAGCAGGATCACCACGGCCACACCGGCCACCGACAACGCATGCCGCGCCCAGCCCTGGCGGACCAGCAGCAGCACCGCGAGCAGTGTGACGACCATGCCGGCGATGACCATCAGCACCGCCGACCCGCCACCACCCGTGGAGGACACGTAGCTTGAACCCAGCGACTCTCGGACCTGCCCGACGCTGGACGAGTCTGCCTCGGAAGCACCGCCGCGGCCGGTCAGGCCCAGCCCGACCGCGAACAGCAGCCCACCCATTCCGAACCAGCCCACCAGCGACAACCCGAGCGGCCAGGGAAACCGCTGGTCCGACTCGGACCGGCGTGCACTCGGGGACGGCGTCGTCTCAGCCATGAGGGCGAGTGTAGACCTCATGATCCGACCTCGCCGCCCCGGCCGCGGCCCGGTCGCTGGACTCCCGGGACCACGCCCGGTCGGGCACCATGGTCGCGTCAGGCCACCAACTGGTCGCGTCAGGCCACCAACGAAGGAGTTCCCACCTCCGATGAACACCAGTCCCGGAACCTCCGCCGACCCGGTCCGGTTCAGCTACCCCTCGAGCGGCACGGTGCGGATCGCCGCCTACCGGTGGGACCCGCCCGGCGAGCCCACCGGCGTCGTCCAGCTCACCCACGGGATGGGCGAGCACGCGCTGCGCTACGGCGACCTCGCCGGCGCGCTCACCGACCGCGGCTGGGTG
>JAJCYC010000002.1 GCA_029263115.1 Pseudonocardia sp.
CGTGGCGTCCTCCCCCCCCCCGGGGGGGGCGGTGTTTGGCACCCGCCGCCCCCCGACCGAGGTCCTGTGCCTGTTCGGCCCGCAGGGTGTGCGGCTGGGCGTGCGGGCCGGCCTGGCGGCGAATGCGGACCACTCGTCGGTGAGCGGCGGCTCGACCGTTCGGCGGGCATAGCCACTCAGCTCGACGGCCCGAAGTGACCGTCTGGCGAGTCCGTCGTTCACTCGACCGTGGGCCGGGCGTGACGTCTCGTAGTCTCGGTTCGGTAACGGAGTTGCTTCCCGAGCAACCCGCGGGTGTCGCCCCCACGACACCGACACGTCGCTCCCCGCCATCGAAGGACCCCGCGTGCCAGTAGAAGGCCATCACCGCACCGAAGGCCGGGTGGCCGGACGTGCCGGTCGACGGCGGCTGCAGGGCGGCGCGGAGCTCGGTGTCGCGGAGCTGCTGGCCCGGGTCCAGCGGGAGGCCGCCCCGGTCGCCGCCCGCACCCCGGACCGGGCGCGCCCGGCGCCTCCCCGGCGCGTGCCGGAGCCGCCCAGCCCCCGGCGCAGCCCCGAGACGGCGCCGCCGCCGCGCGGCGGCGGGCTGCCGGCCCGGCCCGGGGTCCCGGGCGCGGTCGACCCGGCCGGCGTCGCGGACCGCCCGGTCGGGCGGGCCAAGGCCATCGGCTCGACCGGCGGGCCCGGTCCGGCCGGTGAGGTCGATGTGCCCAGGCCGGTGCGCGGCGAGCACCGGGCGCTGACCGAGCGGCAGCAGGTGGTCGGCCGCTGGCTCGCCGGTGCGTTCTCCGCCGCCACCGCGCTGGCCGTCATCGGCTCGGTGGCCGGTGAGCGGGTGATCTTCGGTGATCCGGACCTGACCGGCGGTGCCACGGCCGGCGCGGCCCCGCCGCTACCCGCGATCGGGCCGCCCACGCCCGGCCCGCTGGTCGCCCTGCCGGCCGAGACCCCCGACGAGCAGAAGGAGGATGCCGAGCTTCCGGGCCGTACGGACTGCGCCGACCGGCCGGGGCAGGTGTTGGACCTGGTGAACTGGAAGCTCACCCTGCCCACCGGGTCGAGCAGCAGTCCGGCCGAGGTCGAGGGCCAGCGGTTGAAGTCGTTCAGCAGCGCGGACTGGTTCAACGTCCGCAAGGACTGCGCGGTGGCGTTCCGGGCGCCGGTCAACGGCGTGACGACCTCGGGCTCGAAGAACCCGCGCTCGGAGCTGCGCGAGATGTCGCGGGGCGGCACCGGCAAGGCCAGCTGGTCGTCCACCTCGGGCACCCACACGATGGTGGTCAAGGAGGCGTTCACCAAGCTGCCGACCGGTAAGCCGCACCTGGTCGGCGCGCAGATCCACGACGCGGAGGACGACGTCACGGTGTTCCGCCTGGAGGGCAGCAAACTCTGGGTGACCAACGGTGACGAGACCCACCATGCGCTGGCCACCAGCAACTACGTGTTGGGCACCCCGTTCGAGGCCAAGTTCGTGGTGAGCGGCGGGCAGACCAGGGCGTACTACAACGGGCGGCTGGTCACCACCATCGCCAAGGACTACACCGGCGCCTACTTCAAGGCCGGCGCCTACACCCAGGCCAACTGCGAGAACGCCGCCCCGTGCGAGAGCGGCAACTACGGCGAGACCCTGGTCTACGACCTGAAGGTCACCCACAAGCCGTAGGGTTCACGATCGGGTGACAGCGGTCGCCGGTGGTGACGTCCCGGCGACCCGATGCGATGCAGCGACGAAGCCAGCGCATCGGAGGCCGGACCTCAGGTCTCGGACAGTTGACCGCGGTCCATCGCCCAGCGGCGGGTGACCCGCACCGCGTCGAGCATCCGCCGGTCGTGGGTGACCAGCAGCAGCGTGCCGGGGTAGGAGTCCAGCGCCTGTTCCAGCTGCTCGATGGCCGGCAGGTCCAGGTGGTTGGTCGGCTCGTCGAGCACCAGCAGGTTGACCTCGCGGGCCTGCAGCAGGGCCAGCGCCGCTCGGGTGCGTTCACCGGGGGACAGCGAGGCCGCGGTGCGGGTGACGTGTCCGGCGGTCAGCCCGAACTTGGCCAGCAGGGTGCGGACCTCGGCGGTCGGGCGGTCCGGCCCGTCGGCGGTGAGCGCGGCGTCGAACGCATCGACCAGCGGGTCGTCGCCGAGGAACGCGCCGCGGGCCTGGTCGACCTCGCCGACCCGCACCCCGGGGCCGAGGGTGGCGGTGCCGGCGTCCAGCGGCAGCCGGCCGAGCAGCGCGGCCAGCAGCGTCGACTTGCCCGAGCCGTTGGCCCCGGTCAACGTGACCCGGTCGGCCCAGTCCAGCTGCGCGTCGACCGGGCCCAGGGTGAACCCGCCCCGGCGGACCACCGCCCCGCGCAGCCCGGCCACCACCGCGCCGGAACGGGGTGCCGCGGCGATGGTCATCCGCAGCTCCCACTCCTTGCGCGGCTCCTCGACCACGACGAGGCGCTCCAGCCGCCGGTCGGTCTGGCTGGCCTTGGCGGCCTGCTTCTCGCTGGTCTGGCCGCGGTGGTGGCGGACGTTCTTGTCCCGCTCGGAGCCGCTCTTGGCCGAGCGGCGGGCGTTGCGCACCCCCTTGGCCATCCAGGCCCGCTGCATCCGGGCGGTGGACTGCAGCTCGTCGACCGTGTCGGAGTACTGCTCGTAGGCTTCCCGCGCGTGCCGGCGGGCCACCTCCCGCTCGTCCAGGTAGGCCTGGTAGCCGCCCTCGTACACGCCGACCCGGTGTTGCGCCAGGTCGAGCTCCACCACCCGGTTGACCGTACGGGCGAGGAACTCGCGGTCGTGGCTGACGATCATCAGGGGCGCACGTTGCCGCGCGACGAAACCCTCCAGCAGCGCCAGCCCGGCCAGGTCGAGGTCGTTGGTCGGCTCGTCGAGCAGGAGCACGTCGTAGCGGGAGGCCAGCAGTGCGGCCAGCCCGGCCCGCGCGGCCTGCCCGCCGGACAGCGACGCCATCAGTGCCTCGGTCGGGCTCAGGTCCGGTCCGGCGCCGAGACCTACGTCGGCGAGCACCGCGCCGATCCGGTCGTCCAGGTCGGCCCCACCCAGGGCCAGCCAGCGTTCCAGCGCGACCGCGTAGTCGTCGTCGGCGCCGGCCGCCGCGGTGGCCAACCCGTCGGCCGCCGCGTCCATCTCCCGCTGCGCGCGCGCCACCCCGGTGCGCCGGGTGAGGTAGCCGCGCACGGTCTCGCCGGGCACCCGCTCGGGCTCCTGACGCAGCAGACCCACCGCGGCCTGCGGCGGAGCCAAGGTGACCCGGCCGTCCTCGGGGCTGTCCACTCCGGCCAGCAGTCGCAGCAGGGTGGACTTGCCGGCCCCGTTCGCCCCGACCAGTCCGACCACGTCGCCCGGCGCGAGGACCAGGTTCAGCCCGCTGAACAGGGAGTGGTCGCCGTGGCCGGCGGCCAGGTCGGTTGCCTGCAGGGTCGCGCTCATGTCGCGGGCGACGCTACAGCCGGGCCGTCGGCGCGCTTCACCGGGTTTCGGCCCGGGGCGCGTGCCGGGCCGAAACCCGAGACGATCATCGGTAGCGTCGCGCGGCGGTGCGGTCGTTCACCGGGGGGCGTGGTGTTCGGGATGCGGACCTGGCCGGGTTGCTGGCACGCGCCGGCCGATGAGGTTCACCCGGTCCCCGGAATGGGTACCGTCAATGGCATGACAGTTGAAGGTGCAACCGTCCCCACCATCACCCTCAACAACGGCGTCGAGATCCCCCAGTTCGGGTTCGGGGTGTTCCAGATCCCGCCGGCCGACACGGCGAAGACCACCCTGTCGGCGTTCGAGGCCGGCTACCGGCACATCGACACGGCGCAGATGTACCAGAACGAAGAGGGTGTCGGGCAGGCCATCGCGGACTCCGGCCTGGGCCGGGACGAGGTCTTCGTGACCACCAAGCTGAACAACGACGGGCACGGCACCGAGTCGGCGGTCTCGGCGCTGGAGGCGAGCCTGCGGCGGCTGAGGCTCGACCACGTCGACCTCTACCTGATCCACTGGCCGATCCCGGCGAAGGACCTCTACGTCCAGACCTGGAAGGGCTTCGAACGGTTGCTGGCCGACGGCAAGGCCCGCGCGATCGGGGTGTCGAACTTCCAGCCGGAGCACCTGGACCGGCTGGCCAGGGAGACGAAGGTCGTCCCGGCGGTCAACCAGATCGAGCTGCACCCGCGGCTGGGCCAGGTGGAACTGCGCAAGTACCACGAGCAGCGCGGCATCGCGACCGAGGCGTGGAGCCCGATCGGCCAGGGCGACTCGCTGACCGAGGACCGGATCGTTGAGCTGGCCGGCAAGTACGACCGCAGCCCGGCGCAGATCGTGCTGCGCTGGCACATCCAGCACGGCAGCATCGTGTTCCCGAAGTCGTCGAACCCGGAGCGGATGCGGGAGAACATCGACGTCTTCGGCTTCGAGCTCACCGACGACGACATGACCGCGATCGACAACCTCAACCAGGAGAAGCGTCGCGGCCCGCACCCGAACCTGTTCGGCGCCTGATCCTGGGCTGCGCGCGCCGGGCCCACCCGGCCGGACGGTGCGCCGACCCGCGCGCTCGGGGGGTTCGCGACGATGCCGGGGTGAG
>JAJCYC010000003.1 GCA_029263115.1 Pseudonocardia sp.
TGGAGGACATCGACGGGGTGTTCCGCGAGCCGCTGCCGCGGATCACCCTGGAGTCGCTGCCCGACGAGGGTGCCTGGCTGCCGCCGTTCCGCTCGCTGCGCTCCCTGCTGGAAGCGCGCCAGGGGCGCCCGTGAGTGGCGAGTGCGGCAACGACCGCACTCGCCACTCACGACCGCTGCGGTTGGCCGCGCCGGTGGTGCTGCCGTGCGATCCGGGCTGCTCGGTGATCCGCGACGGGGTGGTGGACGTCGACGTCACCGGGCGGATCGTCTGGTGCGGGCCGGAGGTCGACGCGCCGGCCGCGCCGGGAGCCGAGGTGCGGCGGATGGACGGGCTGCTGCTGCCCGGGCTGGTCAACGCACACTGCCACACCCCGATGATCGTGCTGCGCGGCCTCGGCGGCGACCTGCCGCTGATGCGCTGGCTGACCGAGGTGATGTGGCCGGCCGAGGCCCGCCTGGACGGCGCCGACGTGCGCGCCGGCATGCTGCTGGGCTGCCTGGAACTGCTCGGCGCGGGGGTGACCACCAGCGTCGAGATGTACTTCTACACCGACGAGGTGTCCGACGCGGTGCTCACCGCCGGCTCCCGCGCGGTGCTCACCCCGGGCATCATCGCCGCGCCCGGGTGGGACCGCCTCGGTGACTGGCGGGCGATGCTGGGCGCGGTGTCCCGGCGGATCGACCGGCTCGGGCTGCGGCACGGACCGGGCGAGCGGATCGAGCTGGGGTACGGCCCGCACGCGGCGTACACCCTGCCCACCGAGGCGCTGGTGGCGGTGGCGGACGCGGCGCGGCAGCGCGGGGCACTGCTACACATCCACCTCGCCGAGACCCTCGCCGAGGATGCCGCGCTGCGTGCCGAGCACGGATCGGTGACCCGGCTGTTGACGAAGCTGGGGGTGTTCGGCCGTCCGGCTCCCGACGGCCCGCCCGCCCGGGTGCTCGCCGCGCACGCGGTGCACCTGGACGACGAGGACGTCGCGCTGCTCGCGGCGGCCGGGGCGGCGGTGGCGCACTGCCCGGGGTCGAACGCGAAGCTCGCCGCCGGCACCGCCCGGCTGGCCGCGCTGCGCGGGGCGGGGGTGCCGCTGGCCCTGGGCACCGACGGGCCCGCCTCGGCGGACGACCTCGACCTGTGGGCCCAGGCCCGGTTGGCCGGCCAGCTCGCCCGATTGGGCTCCTCGGACGCCGCCGCGCTCACCGCCGCCGACCTGCTGCTACTGGCCACCCGGCACGGCGCCGCCGCGATCGGGCGGCACGACCTGGGCGCGCTGGAACCCGGGCGGTGGGCCGACGTGGTGCACCTGAGCCTGGACGATCCGGCGTTCGTGCAGCTCGACGACGACGCCGGGCTGCTGTCGAACCTGGTCTGGGCCGGCGGTGCGCGGCTGGTGCGCGACGTGTGGGTGGCCGGCGAGCAGGTGCTGGCCGGCGGCGTGTCCACCCGGGTCGACCGGGCCGCCGCGCTGGCCGACGTCCGGGCGGTGGCCACCCGGCTGCGCGCCGGCTGAGACCCGGTGGCCCGGCCGGGCCCGAACTCAGCGGAGCACAGCGTCCAGGTACGGGGAGGCGAACACCCGGTTCGGGTCGTAGCCGGCCCGCACGGTGGCGAAGTCGGCCAGCCTCGGGTAGGCGGCGGCCACCTCGGCGTGCGTCCACGGGTGCCGCTTGGCCCAGTTCGGTCGCCCGCCGTGCGCGCCGAGCACCGCGGCGGCCAGCCGGGACAGCGGCTCGGGGTCGGCGCCGGCGGCGGTGTGCACCGCCACCCAGCCGGTGTCGCGGCCGTACGCCGGGTGCAGCCACCCGGTCTCCGCCGGGCCGACCCGTACCTCCAGCGGGAAGCCGACGTCCAGCCCGTCGGCGGTGATCGCGGCCAGCAGGTCGCGCACCCCATCGGCCAACGCCGCCCGGGGCAGAGCCCACTCGCTCTCCTCCCAGCGGACCACCGGCGGGGCCAGCAGCGCCCGGTGCGCCAGGTCGGTGACCTCGGCGAGCGCGGCCGACCCGGAGAAACGGATGGCCGCCCGGTTGATCGTCGGCACCAACCGGGGCATCGTCCGCCCCAGTGCCAACCCGCCGCCCACCGCCGCGGACCGGACCAGCCGCCGCTCCAGCGACCACGCGGTCTGCGCCCGCGACGGCATCGGCTGCTCGTCCACCTCATCACCGAACCGGGTCAGCGCCTCACCGGTGTAGGGGAACACCCAGAACTCCGACCACGCATGCCCGTCCAGGAACTCCGGCGACAGCGCCTCGTCCAGCGGCGCGCGAGCCTGGGTCAGCCGCAGGGAGTACCACGGCCGGACCGCCAGCTCAACCTCGGTGACCACGCCGATCGCCCCGAGCGCGGTCCGCGCGGCGTCCAGCCCGGCGGCCCCGACCTCTACCGCGGTGCCCGTCCCGTCGACCAGCCGCATGCCGGTGACCTGCGCGGACAGTGACCCGACCGCCGGGTGGCTGCCGTGCATGCCGGTGGCGACGGCACCGGCCACCGTGGGGGTGTCGATGTCGGCCGCGCAGGCCAGCGACAGGTCGCGGCCGGCCAGTTCGGCATGCAGTTGCGCCAGGGTGGTGCCGGCACGGACCCGGATCCGCTCGCCGTCGCACGCGACCACGCCGGTGAGCGCGGACAGCTCGAGCGCCACCTCGTCGGTGACCGCCAGCGGGCTGTACGAGTGCCCGGCGCCGACCGGCCGCACCCGGGTGCCGCTCTCGGCGGCCCGTCGCACCGCGGCCCGGACACCGGCCTCGTCCAGCGGCCGCACGGTCGCCACCGGGTGGCCTCGCTGACCACCAGACCAGTTCGTCCACATGCGCCGGCAGCCTAGTGTCCCGGCCCGACTCCCGGGGCCGCGCTCGGCTACCGGGGTCGCTGGGAGAGCGCGCCGAACAGGCCGCTGCTGTCCAGGCTGCCCAACGCCGAGCTGTCCAGAGCCGGTGGCGGCCCGGTCACACCGCCGTGATCCGCGGCCGGATCGAGCGGTCCCGGGTCTCGCGGCCCGCCGCCGAGCGAGCCGTAGTCGAGCGACCCGTGATCGAGCGACCCGTGATCGAGCGACCCGTAGTCGAGCGACCCGGCACCGAGCGACCCGGCACCGGGGGATTCGACGGCGGGGCCGTGTGCCACTCCGTCCAGCACCGCCGCCGGTTCCGGCGCGGGAGTCCGGTCGGTGATCCGGGTCAGCTCCGAGACCTGGGTCAGCTCGGCCAGCGGCGGCATGTCCGGCATCCTCGGGAACTCCGGTTCCCGGGGCAGGTCCGCCGGCCCCGGGTAGTCCGACAGCGGCGGGTAGTCCGACAGCGGCGGCGGCGGGACCACCGGGATCGGGGTGAGCGGCGCCGACGGGCCCCAGGTGCCGATGGCGCCGGCGTCCACGTCCCAGGTCGGGACCGGCGACGCTGCGAGCGCGGCCACGCTGCCCGCGAGGAACCCGTCCGTCGGATTGACCGGCCGGTCGGCCGCCGGCGACCCGGTGGCCGACCAGCCGTGGCCCGCCGGGTAATGGGAGAACTGCCCGGTCCGCGGTTCGTCGAGGTCACCGTGCGGCAGGCGCTCGCTGTCCGGCGAGCGCATCGGCTCGGGAAGATCGCGCCGGGCACCGGAACTCGTCCCGCGCCCGGTCGGCCCCCGACCGGCCGGGCGGGACCCGGCCGCGGTGCCGGACCCGACGACGGTGCCGGCGGACGGTGGACTGGTGCGGCCGAGTGCCAGCATCGCGCCGGTCAGCGCGGCTTCAGTCAGCCCGGAGTTGGCCCAGTTACGCATACCGGGTTCAACGCTCGGGAGCCGCCCACGTGACGGACCGGCCCGGATTCAACCGCTCGCCGGGATGGTTGACCGCGCGCAGCACCCGGTGTCGACCACCCCGGGTCTCCTCCACCGGCGACGAGGCCCGGGAGTGATGCTCGCCCGGCTCGGCGTCGAGGGCCCGGTGCGCGCCGGAGGGCAACCGGTACGCGGCGGCCGTCCCACGTCCGACCCTGCCGGGGGTGTGCCGACCGCCGAACCCGGCTTCGGTCGCCCCGCCGACCCTCGGCCGGATGTCGGCGACCGAGCGGTGCGACCCGGGGCCGGACGGCGCCGGCACGGCGCGCACCGCGGCCCGCGCCTGCTCGGTCGACGGCAGCGGCGCCGCCAGCGGATCCCGATGGAAATGTGTCACCGGATCGGCGGCCCGCCCGGCAAGAGCATGGAAGATCGGGGTCAGCTCGGCCTCGTCGACGCTCGGCTGGTGCATCTCGGCTGCCATCTGGAACACAGGTTCGGGTACCTCCGCCAGGGGGAACGTACGGTCGCCGACCCCACCGACTCACGCGCGACACCGCCTCGTCGCGGCACCCGCACCTCGGCGCGGCGCGTCGGGATCGGCCCTGGGATCTGCTCTCGACAACGGGGCACCACCGGCGAGGTTGCGCCGTTCGGACGCTTCGTTGCATACACGCGACCAGGTTCGCTCGATCGGGTGGATTGCACCCGTCGGTCGTGACCTGTGGCTCGCGGACCCCCCCGAGCGTGGTCAACCGTTACCCTCCGCGGGTGAGCAAGATCCGCGGGACTGACCATCGGCGACCGGACCCGCACGCCGGGGCTGTCGAACACGAGGTGAGCACAGTGGACGAGGAACCCGGCCACCGCGCGGAGCCGCCCACCGCCGCCGAGCGGGTACGCGACGAGGTGATCCCCACGCCGCTGCGGGTCGGCTCGGAGCTCGCCGGCCGGCTGCTGGTGATCGCCGCCGCGATCGCCGTGGTGGTCTACCTGATCATCCTGCTGCGGGTCGTGGTGATCCCGATCGCCATCGCGATACTGCTGGCGGCACTGCTGGCCCCGGTGGTCAGCGCGGCGGTCCGCCGGATCGGGGTGCCGCACGGGCTGGCCTGCGGTTTGGTCCTGGTCGGGGGGATCGCGCTGTTCGGCGCGGTGCTCTCCGGGGTGATCAACGCCTTCGTCGCCGGGCTGCCCGACCTGCGCGCCCAGCTGACCGAGAGCTACCAGCAGACGGTCAAACCGTTGCTGGCCGGCCCCCCGTTCCGGGTGCCGCTGGACCGGCTCAACGACCTGCCCGGCGAGCTGCAGCGCTCGATCGAGGCCAACTCCGACGCGATCACCTCCGGTGCGCTGAGTACGGCGGCGACCCTCACCGAGGTGGTGTCCGGGCTGCTGCTCGGTCTGTTCGTGCTGATCTTCTTCCTGTATGACGGGCCGAAGATCTGGTCGTTCCTGGTGAAGGTCGTGCCCCGGGCGCACCGGGCCCGCGCGGACGTGGCCGGTCAACGGGCGTTCGCCTCGCTGGTGGGCTACACCCGGGCCACCGTCGTGGTCGCGGTGGTGGACGCGGTGGGCATCGGGATCGGGCTGTGGCTCGTCGGCACCCCGCTGGTCATCCCGTTGTCCGCGCTGGTGTTCCTGGGCGCGTTCGTGCCGGTGATCGGCGCGCTGCTGTCCGGTTCGGTGGCGGTGCTGATCACGCTGGTGGCCAACGGGCCGGTGCAGGCCGCGATCGTGCTGGGCATCGTGGTCGCGGTGATGCAGCTGGAGAGCCACGTGCTGCAGCCGATCCTGCTCGGCCGGGCGGTGCAGCTGCACCCGCTGGCCGTGGTGCTCGCGGTGGCCGGCGGCGTGGTGATCGCCGGGATCACCGGCGCGCTGGTCGCGGTGCCGCTGGTAGCGGTGTTCTCGGCGGGTATCCGCTCACTGATCGCCTCCGCCGAGACGAGCCCGGAGGAGGTCAACCCGCTCGATCCGTACCAGGCCAAGGCCGGCCCGGCCGAACCCCGACCGACCCGCCGGCTGCGTACCCTCGCCGCCGGCGCCACCAGCGCGATCAACCGCCGCCGGACTCGTCGAGGGCGTTGACCGCGGCCAGGTCCAGGTGCAGGGCGGCGGCCGCGCAGTTCTCCTCGACGTGCTCGACCGAGGAGGTGCCCGGGATCGGCAGCATCACCGAGCTGCGCTGCAACAGCCAGGCGAGCGCGACCTGCGCCGGAGTCGCACCCAGCGCGATGGCCGCCTCGTGCACCGGGCCGCCGGGCTTGGCCAGCTCACCGGCCGCGATCGGGAACCACGGGATGAAGCCGATGCCGCGCTCGGTGCAGTAGCGCAGCACGTCGTCGCTGGCCCGGTCGGTGAGGTTGTAGCGGTTCTGCACGGTGGCCACCTCGACGGTGCGCCCGGCGTGCGCGATCTCGTCGACGGTCACCTCCGACAACCCGACCAGCCCGACCTTCCCCTCGGACTGCAGCTCGGCCAGCGCGCCGAACTGCTCGCCGGCCGGCACGGTCGGGTCGATCCGGTGCAGCTGGAACAGCTCGATGCGCTCCAGGCCGAGCCGGCGCAGACTCAGCTCGCACTGCTGGCGCAGGTACTCCGGCCGACCGCACGCGTGCCACTGGCCAGGTCCGGTACGCAGCAGGCCGGCCTTGGTGGCGACGGTGACCCCTTCGTAGGGGTGCAGTGCCTCGCGGATCAGCTCCTCGCTGACCGCCGGGCCGTACGAGTCGGCGGTGTCGATCAGGTCGACGCCCAGCTCGACCGCGCGGCGCAGCACCCGGATCGCCTCGTCCCGGTCCTGCGGCGGACCCCACACACCCTGCCCGGTGAGCTGCATCGCGCCGTACCCGAGGCGGTGGACCGGGGTGGCGCCGCCGAGGCGGAAGATGCCACTCCCGGCGACCGGTCGGGTGAGGCTGGCGGTGGAAGCGGTCACGTGGTGATCCCCCGGTAACGATGCGTGGACGGTACGTCAAGCCAGCTTGACAGCATCCTGTGGACGTGCGCTGCCGGACGTGACGAGCCAGACATCCGCGACACCCAATCGCGCACGCATTACCGTTGAGCGGTGCCCGGCGAGACCGACCCCACGGAGCTGCGAATCTCCGACCTCGATCGCGACCAGGCCGCCCGCCTGCTCGGCTCCGCCATGCAGCAGGGCCGACTGACCCCGCTCGAGTACAGCGACCGCTGCCAGGCCGCGTACGCCGCGGTCACCCGGGCGGAGCTGCTCGCGGTGCTCGCCGACCTGCCCGAGGAGCTGGGTCCACCGGCGCTCGGACCGCTGGTCCTCCACGTGCCGTTCGGCCAGGTCCGACGCACCGGGCGCTGGCCGGTGCCGGAGTTGATCCGGATCACCGGCACCGGCCAGCGCACCAGCCTGGACCTGACCGGCGCGGACCTCGGCCGCCCGGAGGTGGTCATCGAGGTGGCTGCCACCATGAGCGCGACCACGGTGCTGCTGCCTGCGCACGCGGTCGTGGACACCGACGGGTTGGAGCTGGTCGCGGGGGCGGTGCGGCGGCGGTGGAGTACGCCGGGGCGCTCCCGGGGTGGACTGCTGCGCGGCTGGCGGTCCGGGCGGCTCCCGGAGCCGACACCGGTGCGGTTCGTGCTGCGGGGGCGCGCGATGCTCAGCACGGTCACCGTCTGGCAGCCCCGCCCACTCCGCCGGCGGTGACGACCCGGCCCGCCGGGGGACCGGAGGACACCGTGCACCCTGTCTGGTCCGGCCCGGCCGGTAGCCGCCACAGCCGCCGCCTCCGGGTGCGGAGCGCGGCGGCTGGGCGGTGCGGGGAGCGGGCGGGCGCTAGTGGGCCAGGTCGGCGAACCGGCTGTAGTGCAGCTGATGGGCGACGGTGATGGTGTTGGTCGGCCCGTTGCGGTGCTTGGCCAGGATCAGGTCGGCCTCGCCGGCGCGTGGGTCGTCACGCTCGAACGCGTCCGGGCGGTGCAGCAGGATCACCATGTCGGCGTCCTGCTCGATCGAGCCGGACTCGCGCAGGTCCGACAGCATGGGGCGCTTGTCGGTGCGCTGCTCGGGGCCACGGTTGAGCTGGCTGATCGCCACCACCGGCACCTCGATC
Source organism: Pseudonocardia sp. (assembly GCA_029263115.1). Classification (GTDB taxonomy): domain Bacteria; phylum Actinomycetota; class Actinomycetes; order Mycobacteriales; family Pseudonocardiaceae; genus Pseudonocardia. The sequence goes on from JAJCYC010000003.1 coordinate 7,860, forward strand.
TCCTTGGCCAGCAGCTTCATCTGCCGGGAGAACTCCGACACCTCCTGCTGGCGCGACTCCACCCGCTTGCCCGAGGTCATCAGCTGCATGTAGTCGACGATCACCAGCTTCAGGTCGTGGCGCTGCTTCATCCGCCGCGCCTTGGCCCGGATCTCCATCATGGTCAGGTTCGGCGAATCGTCGATGAACAGCGGCGCCTCGCTGATCTCGCTCATCCGCCGGGCCATCCGGGTCCAGTCGTCGTCGCTCATCCGGCCCGCGCGCATGTCGGTGAGCCGGATCCGGGCTTCGGCGGACAGCAGCCGCATGACGATCTCGCTGCGGCCCATCTCCAGCGAGAAGATCGCGCTGGTCATGCCGTGCTTCACCGAGCACGATCGGGCGAAGTCCAGTCCCAGGGTCGACTTGCCCAGCCCCGGACGAGCCGCGACCACGATCATCTGGCCGGGGTGCAGACCGTTGGTGCAGGCGTCCAGGTCGACGAACCCGGTGGGCACCCCGAGCGACATCCCGCCCCGCGAGGCGATGGCGTCGATCTCGTCCATGGTGGGCTGCAGCAGCTCCTCCAGCGGGACGTAGTCCTCGCTGGTCCGTCGCTCGGTGACATCGTAGATCGTGGCCTGGGCGCGGTCGACCACCTCGTCGACGGTGCTGCCTGCGGCGTCCTGCGCGCCCAGGTAGCCCAGCTGCACGATCCTGGTGCCCGCCTCCACCAGGCGGCGCAGGATCGCCTTCTCGGCGACGATCTCGCCGGAGTAGGCGGCGTTGGCCGCGGTGGGCACGGTGGCGATCAGGGTGTGCAGGTAGGGCGCGCCGCCGAGGCGGACCAGCTCGCCGCGCCGCTCCAGCTCGGCGGACACGGTCACCGGGTCGGCCGGCTCGCCGCGACCGTAGAGATCGAGGATGCAGTCGTAGACCGTCTGGTGGGCGGGCCGGTAGAAGTCGTCCGGGCGCAGCACCTCGACGACGTCGGCGATGGCGTCCTTGCTGAGCAGCATGCCGCCGAGCACCGACTGCTCGGCCGTGAGGTCCTGCGGCGGCTGCCGGTCGAAACCGGCACCAAACTGTCCGCCGGCCGGCTCGTCCGCCGGCCGGACGTGCCGCGGTCGACCCACCGGCCGATCGTCGGGTACCGCCATCGACTCGCCGACCTCTCCCTCGTACGTACTCCACACCGGAACGCTCCAGCCCGCGGCGCCCACGACCCCCGTCGCAGGGTCCAGCGGGCGCCCGGGCGACCCCCATCGCCGTACCGGCTGGCGAAGGCTAGGCGCGCTCCCCGGTCCCGGACAAACACCGGCTGGGGACAGCCTGTTGATCGTTTGTGGACTACCGCCGGGCGTCCGAGGACCCCGGCCGCACCGCTGTGGACAGTCTGGGGAACAGGTCCGACACTCCCGGTGTCGACGCAGCTCAGCGGCCGGCGGGCATGGGGACGGAACTCGTCCACGATCGGGGTCGGCGTGTCCACCCGCACCCCGGGGTCGGGCGTGTCCACCCCTCGACCTCACCCGCGGGGATCCCCGCAGCCACCGGCGGTCCACCGGCATGCCACACGCCCCACCCCGGTGCCGCACCCGGGCCCAGGCCCCGCGAGGTCCCGTCCGGTGCCGCGCCTAGGCGGCTGGTGTCTTTCGTTCGACACCGGCCACCTAGGCCCCGCAATGTCCCGTCCGAGCCCGGACATGGCGGTGCCCCGCGGGCGGCGAGGCCGCGCGGGGCACCGGTGATGCGGGTGGTGGCCGGTCAGCCGGCGGCGGTGACCTCGACGCTGAACTCGGCGCGCACCTCGGGGTGCAGCCGGGCGGCGACCGTGTGCGTGCCGACAGTCTTGATCTGTCCGGGCAGCTCGATCACCCGGCGGTCCAGCTTCGGCCCGCCGGCCGAGGCGATCGCCACGACGACATCGGCCGCGGTGACCGAGCCGAACAGCTTGCTCGAGCCCGAGGCGGCCTTGGCGGCCAGGGTCACCGAGGGCAGCCCGGACAGCGTGGCGGCCACCTCCTTGGCGTGCCCCAGGTCGCGGATCTGCCGGCTCTCCTGCGACCGGCGGATCGTGGCGACCTGCTTCTCGGCGCCGCGGGTGGCCACGATGGCCAGCTGGCGGGGCAGCAGGTAGTTGCGGCCGTAACCGTCCTTGACCTCGACGACGTCTCCCGGGCCACCCAGGTTCGCCACGTCGGCGGTGAGAATCAGCTTCATGTCCGGCCCCTCAGCGCGCGGTGGAGGTGTAGGGCAGCAGGGCCACCTCACGGGCGTTCTTGACCGCCACGGCGACGTCGCGCTGGTGCTGGCGGCAGTTGCCACTGACCCGGCGGGCACGGATCTTGCCCCGGTCGGAGATGAACTTGCGCAGCAGCCCGGTGTCCTTGTAGTTGATGTCCTGGTGCTTGTCCTTGCAAAATGCGCAGACCTTCTTCTTCGGCTTGCGCAGAACTGGCTTTGCCATGCGGTGCTACTCCTGGTCATGGATGCGGTCGTCGGACCGCGGTTGCTTCTGGTGACGCGGTTGCTTCTGGTGACACGGTTGCTTCGGCGTCGGTCCGTGCCGGATACGGCGCTGGGTCAGAACGGCGGTTCATCGTCGGCGGCTGAGCCACCGGCCACCGGCGCGGAGCCCCACGGGTCGTCGGACGGGCCCCCAGAACCCACGCCGGAACCGCCGGAACCGCCGAACCCGCCGCCGCCGCTTCCCCGGCTGACCTTGTTGACCTTCGCGGTGGCGTACTTGAGCGACGGTCCGATCTCGTCGACCTCAAGCTCCACCACAGTGCGCTTCTCGCCCTCGCGGGTCTCGTAGCTGCGCTGCTTGAGCCGCCCGGAGACGATCACCCGGGCACCCCGGGTGAGCGTCTCGGCCACGTTCTCCGCGGCCTGGCGCCAGATGTTGCAGCGCATGAACAGCGCCTCGCCGTCCTTCCACTCACCCGACTGCTTGTCGAAGGTGCGCGGGGTGGACGCCACGGTGAAGTTGGCGACCGCAGCCCCGGACGGGGTGAACCGCAGCTCCGGGTCGGCGGTGAGGTTGCCGATCACGGTGATGACGGTGTCTCCAGCCATGGCTGCCGCCTCAGTTCACCGGCGCCGGCGGGACCGGTGCCGGGGGCGCGGAGGCCGGGCCGGGCGTCGGGCCGGACGGGCGCGGGCCGGAGGGTGCGGCCGGGCCGGGACCGGACGAGCTCGGGCCGGACGAGCCGGGCGCGCCGGCGGCCTTGGCCTTGGCGGCCGCGGCCTTGGCGGCGGCAGCGGCGGCCTTGGCCTTCATCGGCTCGCGGCGCATCACCTTGGTACGCAGCACCGACTCGTTCAGCGTGAGCTGACGGTCCAGCTCCGCGACCGTGGCCGGCTCGCAGGTGACGTCGAG
>JAJCYC010000004.1 GCA_029263115.1 Pseudonocardia sp.
CTCGACCTCACCGTCCGCTCCTACAACTGCCTCAAGCGCGAGGGCATCCACACCGTGGGCGAGCTGGTCGGGCGCAGCGAGGCCGACCTGCTGGATATCAGGAACTTCGGGGCCAAGTCCATCGACGAGGTCAAGATGAAGCTCGTCGGGCTGGGCCTGGCGCTCAAGGACAGCCCTCCCGGGTTCGACCCCTCCGCCGTGGGCAACTACGACGCCGAGAGCTTCGACCCCGACCAGATGGGCGACGACGGTCAGGACTACGCGGAGACCGAGCAGTTGTAGCCCTGGCTACATGTGAGTGGCGGGTGCGGCTACCGCTACGCGGCGCCGAAGGCGTAGCGGCATTCGCCACTCACAGAAGTACTTGGCTGTGAGTGGCGAATGCCGCTATAGCCGCACCCGCCACTCACAAGCGTGACGAAGGAGCGCAAGATGCCCCAACCCACGAAGGGAGCCCGCCTCGGCGGGTCACCGGCCCATCAGCGGCTGATCCTGGCCAACCTGGCCACCTCGTTGTTCACCCACGGTCGGATCACCACCACCGAGGCCAAGGCGAAGCGGCTGCGCCCGTACGCGGAGCGGCTGATCACCAAGGCGAAGCGCGGCGATCTGCACAACACCCGGGAGATCGCCAAGGTCATCCGGGACAAGGACGTCGTGCACCGCCTGGTCGCCGAGATCGGTCCGCTGTTCGCCACCCGCGACGGCGGCTACACCCGGATCACCAAGACGATGGCGCGCAAGGGCGACAACGCCCCGATGGCGGTCATCGAGCTGATCACCACCGAGACGGTGAGCAGCGAGGCCGACCGGGCCCGCCGGGTGGCCAGCTCGAAGGGCGAGTCGCAGTCCAAAGCGCCGAAGGCCGGCAAGGCGGCTCCGACCACGGGCGCCGCCACCGAGGCCGCCGATAACGCTCAGGAGGCCTCGGAGAAGGCGCTCGACGCGGCCGAGGCCACCGAGGACGCGGCCGACGAGCTGTCCGAGATCGCCGGTCCGTACGGCGCGGGCAGCCACGCACCGCTGGCCGACGGTGGCCAGCCGGACGGGTTCCTGGTCAAGGGTAACGAGGACTCGAAGCTCTACCACCTGCCCGGGACCTCGCACTACGACCGGACGGTGGCCGAGGTCTGGTTCGCCGACGCCGACGCGGCCGAGGCCGCCGGCTTCCAGCTGCCGGCCGCTCAGCGGGACAAGGACGGCTCCTGACCGAACCGCTGGACGTCCGGCCGCCCGTGCGGGTCAAGCTGGGCATCAGCTATGACGGCACCGACTTCTCCGGTTGGGCCGTCCAACCCGGCCGGCGCACCGTGTGCGGCGTCCTCTCCGAGGCGCTGAGCATCCAGGTGCGTCGGCAGGTGTCGTTGACCGTTGCCGGCCGCACCGACGCCGGGGTGCACGCGACCGGCCAGGTGGCCCACGTCGACCTGCCGGCCGAGGTCGAGGTCGGCGCGCTGCCCCGGCGGCTGGGGCGGATGCTGCCCCCGGACGTGCGGGTGCGTACGGCGTCCGTCGTGCCTCCGGGCTTCGACGCCCGGTTCTCCGCGCTGCGCCGGCACTACCGCTACCGGGTCGCGGTGACCGCGTACGGCGCCGAGCCGTTGCGCGCCCGCGACACGCTCTCCTGGCCGTACCCGGTGGACGTCGCGGCGATGAACGCCGCAGCCGTCGGGTTGCTCGGCGAGCACGACTTCGCCGCCTACTGCCGCCGCCGGGAGGGTGCGACCACCATCCGCGAGCTGCAGCGCTGCGGGTGGGTGCCGCTGCCGGGAGAGGACGGGGTGCTGGCCTGCGAGGTGAGCGCCGACGCGTTCTGCCACTCCATGGTGCGCAGCCTGGTCGGCGCGCTGCTCGCGGTCGGGCGGGGGCAGCGACCGCCCGGGTGGCCGGGCGCGCTGCTCACCCTCGCCGAGCGGGCCGGCGACGTCACGGTCGCCCCGGCGCACGGGCTGACCCTGGTGGCGGTGGACTATCCCGACGACGTCGACCTGGCCGCCCGCGCCGACACCACCCGCCGGTTGCGTGCCCCGGCGCCGGCCGAGGACCTGACGGAACACTAACTTCGGGTGCCGGCCATCGCGCTGGGCGCGGTCGCGGCGAACGTGCACTCCGGGGCGATGGCGTTTTCTCAACCTCGGGGACGTGACGTTCCTGGTCGGCTTGGTGGTCGCGGCGCCCTACGACCCGACGGCGCTCACCGTGAACGCGGGCGACCTGCTGGCGCGCTGGAGCGAGCTGCGCCGGCGTTCCGGCCGGCACCGCGTACTCGCGCCGCAGCCCGGCCCTCCGCACGAGGACCTGATCTCGCTGGTGCTCTTCTACGGGCTGGACCACGACGCCCTGGTGATCCGCTGGCACCCGCGGTGGGGCGGCGGTCCGACCTGCGACCGGTGGGGTCCGCGCCGTGCATCCGCGAGCGGCTCGACGCGATCTCGGTGCAGGACCCGGTCGGGTAGCGTCGCGGGATGCCGTCGCCGGACCCGCTCGACCCGACTCAGCGCGAGATGCTCGACGTGGCGCTGGACGAGGCCCGGGCCGGCCTGGCCGAGGGCGGGATCCCGATCGGTGCCGCGCTGTTCGCCGCCGACGGCACGGTGCTCGGCCGGGGGCGCAACCGGCGGGTACAGGACGACGACCCGTCGATGCACGCCGAGACCGCGGCGTTCCGGGCGGCCGGGCGCCAGCGCGACTACCGGGACACGGTCATGGTGACCACGCTGTCGCCGTGCTGGTACTGCAGCGGACTGGTCCGCCAGTTCGGCATCGGCGCGGTCCTGGTCGGCGAGTCCACCAGCTTCACCGGCGGCCACGACTGGCTCGCCGAGCACGGCGTCCGGGTGACCGTGCTCGACGACCGGCGGTGCGTGGAGCTGATGTCCGGGTTCATCTCCTCGCGCCCTGAGCTGTGGCACGAGGACATCGGACAGCCCGGCTGAGCGCCGGTCGGGTGCGCCGGCCGGGCGTGCTGTGCAGGCCGCTACGGCCGCGATCGCGCAAGGGTGGTGGTCGCGGCGGGGGTACGTCAGCCGCCGCGGTGGGCGCGGCCCGGGTGGTGCTCTGCAGCGTGTTACGGCGCCGGGTGAGCCCGGTGGTGCCGGCCGACCAGGCTCAGCCGGTCGTGGTGAGCGCGGTCGTGGTGAGTTCGTCGGTCAACGCCGCGGCGACCGCAGTGGGCAGATCGGGGGTGGGCGAGGAACCGGTCGTGCAGCCCGGTGAGCCGTAACAGCCGCTCGACCTGGGGCCCGCTGACCAGATGCAGGTGAATGTGGCGCTGCTGGGCGACGTCGCGGGCGCGCAGCAGGCTGGTCAGTCCGGCGACCGCGCAGAAGCTCAGATGGTTCAGGCCCAGAATCACGTCCGCTCCCGCCACGGCTGCACGCCGTACTCCCGCCATGCCCGGGCCACCGTCGCGTCGCCGATCTTCAGGTGCTTGGCCAGCAGCCGACTCGACCAGTGCGTCACGCCCAACTTCTTCGGCGGCGGCCGCAGTGTCGCGGCCACGATCTTGCGGTGATCTACCTGACGGGGCCGACCCGATCGAGCCTCGTCAGCCAGCCCGGGAATGCCGCGCGCCCGGTAACGAGTCCGCCACTCGGTCACGGTAGGCAGCGACACTCCCACCCGGTGGGCGATCTCCACGTTCGTCATGCCCTCGGCCGCCAGAAGCACGATCCGTGCCCGCCGGGCCAATCCGGCAGGGACCGTCGAGGACCGCACCCAGCTCGCAAGCCGTTCCCGATCCCCATCCCGCTATCCCAAAGCCGCCGCACGCATACGGCAGTCTCTCGCACCCGATCACCCAGTTACTTACGACGCGCCGCACGAGTTACACATCGTCGCCGGAGGCGTCTGACTGACTCGCCCGGGGCTGTTGTGCCAATCCGCCCACCGGTTCCGATCACCGGGCTACCGTGGTCGCGCCGGTGGTCGCCGGCCGCCAGTCGTGGAAGAAGTGGACCGAGCGCCATGGCCAGGGAACCCGTCACCCGGATGCAGCTGGACGCCTACCGGTTCGGCCAGCGCCGGGTCGAGTCGGCGGTGGCCCCCCGGGTTCCGGTTCTTCTGCACGCGGAGATCCGCGGCCAGCGCCGGGTGGTGATCACCGGGTTGGTGCTGGCCATGCTGGCCCTGGCCGGCACCTTCGCCTACGCCAAGCTCACCGGCAAGCAGGCCTGGGACCAGCAGCAGATCGTGGCCGCCAAGCAGTCCGGCCAGATGTACGCGGTGATCCGGGTCCCGGACGCCCGGCTGGTGCCGGTACAGAACCTGGCGGCGGCCCGCCTGGTGCTCGCCGCTGTCGGCCGGGTGGCCGGTGGCCGCGCCGGCACGGACGGGCAGGCGGAGCCGGTGTTCGTCGACGACGCCGCGCTGTACACCGCGCCCCGCACCGCCGCTGCGGCCGTGCCGGGCGCGGCCGCGACGTTGCCGGCCGCCGGCAAGCCGCTGCCGAACCCCGGCGCCTGGGCGGTCTGCGACACCGTCGAGCCGCGCACCGAGACGATCGTGGTGGCCGGTGCCGCCGCGCCCACCCCGCTGCCCGATGCCGCGGCCGTGCTGCTGCGGTCCCCGGAGCGGGACCTCTACCTGGTGACCGGCAACCGTCGCCACCGGCTCGAGGACGAGACCGACGTCCTGCGGGCCTACGACCTGGTGGACGCCCCGCAGCGCACCGCCAGCGACGCCCTGCTCAGCGCCGTTCCGGAGGGCCGCCCGCTGCGGGTGCCTGCGGTACCCGGCGCAGGCTCCGCCGGGCCCGACGGGTTGAGCGCGCGGGTGGGTGAGGTCGTCCGGGTCGCCGACACCGCCGGTGACCAGCACTACCTGGTGCTCGCCGGCGGCGTGCAGCTGATCTCCCGCCAGGTGGCCAACCTGCTGCGGACCGCGCCCGGCGTCGACCGGTCCGAGGAGCCGCGGTCGGTCCGGGCCGAGCAGGTCAACGCGGTCAACCGGGCCCGGCTGGCCGGCCTCGACGAGTACCCGGGCGTCATGCCCCGCCCGGTGGACGGCCCGGACGGGCGCGCGGTGTGCTGGCAGTGGGGGGTGAACGGCAAGGGCGGCGTGCTGTCGGTCGGCCGCGAACCCGACCTGCCGCCCGGCCGCACCCGCACCGAGCTGGCCAGGGCGGACGGCGCCCGCCCGAACGTGGACGCGGTGTCGGTGCCGCCGGGGGCGGCGACCGTGGTGCGCGGAGTCTCCGGCCGGGACGGCGGCGGCGGGTTGTGGCTGGTGTCGGAGACCGGCGTCGGGCATCTGGTCGCGGCCGGCCAGACCGGCGGCAATGAGACCGCGACCGCGCTCGGCATCCAGCCGGAGTCCGCGGCGCCCGCTCCCGAGCAGGTCCTGGGCCTGCTGCCCGCCGGCCCCGTGCTGGACCTGCAGGCCGCCCTGCACACCGTCGACGGCCTCGTCGGGTCCGGGGGGGAGACCGGTTGAGCGGACCGCCCGGGTGGCTGTCGCGCACCGGTGGCGTGCTGGGCGGACCGACCCCGCGAGGCGGATGACGCACCGCTGGACCGACCCCGCGCCGGGTCAGCGGTGGCCGGGGTAGTGACCCGCCTCGGGCCGGCGGCGGCCGCGGCAGCGCAGCACGGCGATAGCGGCGGCGGCGACGGCGGCCACCAGGCCCAGCGAGCCGCCCCAGACCGCCCCCGAGGTGGCGCCCGCATCCGGGCTGCGCGGCGGCGTCGGGAGCAGCCCGGCACCGCCCGGGCGGAAGCCATCCTGGGCGGTCGGCGCCGGCAGGACCGCAGGGGTGCGGCTCAGCGCCTCCTGCGCGTTGACCACGCCCCACCCGGTGGCCACGCTGCGCCCGGCCCCGCGGCGGTCGGCGGTGGCGCTGATCCGGTCCATCACCTGGCGCGCGGTCAGCTCGGGGTAGCGGGCCCGGATCAACGCGGCCAGCCCGGCCACCACCGGCGCGGCGAAGCTGGTGCCCTGCAGGGCACCCTGCTGAGTCGGGCCCGAGGACTTGTCGGTCAGCCCGGCACCCTCCGGTGCCAGCGAGACCACCCGCTCGCCGGGCGCGGCCACGTCGATCCAGGGCGCGCGGATGCCGAACTGGGACGCGGTGCCGTCCGGGGCGACCGAGGCGACGGCCAGCACGTCCTCGTCGTACCACGCGGGCAGCACGACGGTGTCGGTGCCGGAGTCGACCGGGCACCGGCTGCCGCCCGAGGCGCCCCCCGCGCCCCGGTTGCCGGCCGCCACGACGATCACCACGTCACGCTGGGCGGCGTAGCGGACCGCGGCCTGCACCGCCGCCCCGGTCGCCCCGGCCCGCTGCGCCGGAACGCACGCGACCTCGGAGATGTTGATCACGTCGGCGCCCAGTCCGACCGCTCGGACGATCGCCCTGGCCAGGGTATTGGTGTCCCCGGCGGGGACCTCGGTGCCGTCGGACCGCGTGGTCACGTAGGTGGCGCTGCTCTGCCGGATGGCGATCACTTCGGCCGCCGGGGCCAGGCCGGCGAACCCGGTACCGGGGTCGGCCGCGGCCGCCGCGATCCCGGCGACCGCGGTGCCGTGGCCCTCGCAGTCGGCCAGCCCGTTGCCCCCGGCCACGTAGTCGCCGCCCGGGATCAGCCGGTCGGCGAGCAGCGGGTGTCGGGCCACCCCGCTGTCGATCACCGCGATCCGCACGTCGGCACCGCGGTTGAACTGCCACAGCTCGGGCAGCCGCATCGACCGCTGGGCCCACAGCAGGCCGGGCAGCGTGTCGGCCTCCGGGGCGGGCGGGTCGGCGCAGACCCTGGTCTGGCGCAGGCCGGCCAGCGCGGTGGGCCGGCTGTCGGCCGGTAGCCGGCGCAGGTCGGCCGGTGGTGGCTGCGGAAAACCGGGGCCGGGGTCGGCCGCCGGCACGCTCTGGCCGGTGCCGGGCACCTGTGCACCGGCGGCGGCGACCACGACCGGCTCGGGCGTCGTGACCGGCGCCGGGACCGTGGCCAGCGCACCCGCCGCGAGTACCGCAGCCGGCAACCCGGCGCGGCGCGCCCGTCGGTTCACAGGCCGCGCATCATGTCGTAGAGGCCCATCACCCAGAGCGCGAGCGGGAAGATGGCGACCACCAGCACCGCCTCCAGGATGTCGACGGTGCGCCGGGCCACCGGCGAGGGCTCGCGCGTCGCGCCGTCCCACACCAGGGCGACCGCCACCGCCCCGGCGACGAGCAGCCCGAGGCCGGCACCCAGCCGCAGCCCCACCGGCCCCAGCGCACCTACGCCGGCGACCAGGGCGGCGCCGGCGGCCACCCCGGCCACCAGCGGGGCGCCCGAGGCCAGCGCGGTGGCGTAGGCGCGGGAGCGCATTAGCAGCACGGCCACCACCACGGTGGCGAGGACGGCCCCACCGAGACCGCCGGTGGCGGCGGCGAGCGCGGCACCGACGCCGGCCACCGCCGCCGCGCCGGAGACCAGGCCACCCAGGTAGGAGTGCGCCAGCCGGGAGTGGTGACGGATGTCGTCGGCCGAGTCGAGCTGCCACTGGGCGTCGGCGGTGACCATCTCCTCGGCGGTCGTGGGCACCACCGGCGGCGGCAGCCCCGCGAGGCGGACGCTGATCTTGGGCAGCACCGGCAGCGCGCCGAGCGCGATCGCCGCCGCGCCGGCGGCCAGCGCGGCGACGGAGCCGATGTAGAGGGTGGCCAGTAGCGCCGCCGCCGCGCAGACCGTCGCCGCCAGGGTGACCGCGACCAGTGGTGGGGCCGGCGCGCCCAGCACGGCCAGCGACGCCGCACCGGTGGCCGCGGCCAGGGCGGCGGCCAGCAGCAGGTGACCGGCGCCGGGCGCCCCGGGCAGTGCGGCGAACCCGGTGGCCGCGGCCACCGGCAGCGAACTGACGGCCAGCAGCGCTGCGGCTGCCGGGTCCAGCCGGACGGTGTGCGACGCCCCGACCAGCGCGGCGATGGTGGCCAGACCACCGATCACCGCCGCCACCGGGTCGGCGAGCGGGCCCAGTCCTCTGGTCGCGGCCAGCAGCACTGCGGCCGAGGCCAGCGCCACGCCGCCGATCGCCAGGCCGGCGCCCCGTCGGCAGCGCCGGGTCCAGGGCCGCAGGGCGAGCGGTTCGGGTCGGGCCGTCGCCGGCTGGTGGCCCCACGGGTCGGGGCTGCCGTCCGCCGCCGGGACCACCTCCGCGACCGCGTCCACCGGGTCGTCGAACACCGGCGGCGGCGGTGCCTCGGCCCGGGGCCGCAGCCGCAGCAGGTCGCCGTCGAGCACCCCGAGACCGGCCAGCGTCGAGCCGGGCGGCAGCTCCGCACCGGCCACCGAGGCCAGGCACCAGATGCTCGGGTGTGCGATCCCGCCGTAGTCGGGCCCGCCGGCGCCTGGTGCCCGCCGGCCGGCGCGGCCTCGCGGGCCGGACTCCCCGGCCAGCTCGCACAGCATCGGCACCAGTTCGGCCACGGTGAGGTCGGTGGGCAGGGCGAGGTCCATCCGGGTGCGCGGCGCGAGCACGGTCACCCGGCAGAAGCGGGCGGCGTCGACGATGCCGGCCCCGCCCGGGATCCCACCGTGGGCCCGGGCCAGCACGGCCTCCGGCCTGCTCATGCTGCCTCCCTGATGTGCGGCGGGCGGATCGGGTTTTCCCAAACCGCCCCGGCGGACGATCACCGGTTCCTAGTATTGCGGCGTCCCTCCGGTCGTGAGGGCGTTTCGGTGGAACCCGGGAGGACTGTCCGCGATGACTACCCGCGCACGGCGCCGCGCTCCGCGAACGGCGCCACCGCGGCTACCCGGCGGCGAGCTGGCGTTGGAACCGCCCCCGGAGCCGGCCAAGCCGATCCCGGCCGGTCTGGGCCAGAAGCTGCTGCCCGCCGCGATGCTGCTCGGTTCGGTCGGGTTCGTCGTGGTGATGGGGGTGAACAACCCGACGTCCTGGCTGTTCGGCGGGATGTTCGCACTGTCCACCGTCGGGATGATGGCCGGCGGGATGGGCCGGGGCGGTGCGGACCGCGCGGAGACCGACGAGAACCGCCGCGACTACCTGCGCTACCTCGCGCAGGTGCGCCGGCGGATCCGGGGGGTCGCGGCTGCGCAGCGGGCGTCCCTGGAGTGGACCCATCCGGACCCGTCGGCGTTGCTGGGCCTGGTCGACGGCGAGCGGCTGTGGGAGCGGCGCGACAGCGACCCGGACTTCGGCCAGGTCCGGATCGGCCGGGGCCGCCAACGGCTGGCCACCCGGCTGGTCGCGCCGCAGACCGGCCCGCTCGACGAGCTGGAGCCGGTCTGCGCCTGGTCGCTGCGCCGGCTGATCCGGGCGCACTCGGTGGTACCGGATCTGCCGGTCGCGGTGGCGCTGAGCGGTGACGTGCGCCGGGTGTGCCTGCAGCCCACCGGCGGCGACCGGGACGGCTCGACCACCCGCGCCGCGGCCCGGGCGATGATCGCGCAGTACGCCACCTGGCACAGCCCCGCCGAGGCCCGGCTGATGGTCATCGCGGGGGAGCGGTCCTGGCCGGCGTGGGACTGGGTGAAGTGGCTGCCGCACGCGGCACACGCCTCGCTGACCGACGAGATCGGCCCGCTGCGCATGGTCACCTCCCGGGCCGGTGAGGTCACCGACTGGCTGGCCGCAGCGGCGGCCCCGCCGGCCACCCCGCCCCGGGTGCTGGTCGTGGTCGACGGGGTCGACGTGCGGCGCAGCGGCGCACAGTGGCTGGACCGCCCGGAGGTCACCGTGGTGCGCATCGGCGATCCGCCCGGACCGGGGACCTCCGCCAACGGCGTGCCGCACGAGCGGGGTGAGCTGCGGATGCTCGTCGAGCCGGAGCGGATCGGGGTGCAGGCCGCCCCGGGCGGTACCGAGCCGCTCAGCTGGATCGGCCGGCCCGATCAGCTGTGCCTGGCCGAGGCGACCACGCTGGCCCGACGGCTGGCCCGTTACCGGGCCCCCGGCGGCGGCGAACCGGACACCGGCAAGCCGTTGCGAACCACGGTGGGGCTGCCCGAGCTGCTGGGGATCGAGGTGCCCGAGGCGGTCGCGCTGTCGCGCACCCGGTGGCAGGGGTCGGCGGCGGACAGCATGCGGGTGCCGATCGGGTTGGGGGAGTCCGGCGAGCCGGTGCTGCTCGACCTCAAGGAGTCCGCGCGGGGCGGTTGCGGTCCGCACGGACTGTGCATCGGGGCGACCGGTAGCGGTAAGTCCGAGCTGCTGCGCACGCTGGTGCTCGGGCTGGCCGCCACCCACCCGTCCGACGAGCTGAACATGGTGCTGATCGACTTCAAGGGCGGCGCCACGTTCCTCGGGCTCTCCGAGCTGCCGCACGTCGCGGCGGTGATCACCAACCTGGCGGACGAGCTGTCTCTGGTCGACCGGATGGCCGACGCGCTGGCCGGCGAGATCAACCGCCGGCAGGAGGTGCTGCGGGCGGCCGGCAACGTGGCCAGCGTGCACGACTACGACCGGCTGCGCCGGACCGGTGCGGACCTGGAGCCGCTGCCCGGGCTGCTGGTGGTGGTCGACGAGTTCTCCGAGCTGCTGGCCCAGCGCCCGGAGCTGATCGACCTGCTGGTGACCATCGGCCGGCTCGGCCGGTCGTTGCAGATGCATCTGCTGCTCGCTTCGCAGCGGCTGGACGAGGGCCGGTTGCGCGGGTTGGAGTCGCACCTGTCCTACCGGATCGCGCTGCGCACGTTCTCCCCGGCGGAGTCCCGGGCGGTGCTCGGGGTGCCCGACGCCTACCACCTGCCGCCGATGCCCGGCTCGGGTTACCTGGCGCTGGGCACCGACGAGCTGGTGCGGTTCCGCGCCGCATACGTCTCGGCGCCCCGGGCGCTCGGCGCCCTCCCGGGCCCGGGAGCGGCGGCCGGCCGGCCGGGTTCGACCGAGCTCAGGTCCCGGCCCCGGGTCTTCACCGCCGCCCGGGTGGGGCCGTCCGACGACGAGGTGGCCCTCGCGCACACCATGGTGCTGGACGTGCCGCTGGTCGACGACGCTCATTCGCGGCCCGGCACCGAGCTGGTCGCGCCCGGCGGTTCCGGACCGGACGGGCAACCGGCGGGCGCCGCGACCCCGACCGTGCTCGAGGAGATGGTGGCCGCGATGGCCGGGCACCGGCTCGGCGACCCGCCGGCGCACGAGGTGTGGCTGGCGCCGCTGGACCAGCCGCCGCCGCTGGACCAGCTGCTCGCCCCGCTGGGCAGCGGCCCGCGTGGGCTGGGGACCCGCGAGCCGGGTGGTTTGCGGGTGCCGGTCGGGCTGATCGACCGTCCCTATCACCAGCGATGGGATCCGCTGTTCGCCGACTTGTCCGGGGCCGCCGGCCACGGTGTCGTCGTCGGCGCCCCGCAGTCGGGCAAGTCGACGCTGCTGCGCACCCTGCTGCTGAGCCTGACGCTGTCGCACACCCCGCGCGAGCTGACCGTCTACGCGCTGGACTTCGGTGGCGGTCTGCTCGGCGTGCTGGACGACCTGCCGCACGTGGCCGGGGTCGCCGACCGCCACCAGCCCGACCTGGTGCGGCGCACGGTCGCCGAGGTCACCGGGCTGCTCGCCGACCGGGAGCGGACGTTCCGGGACGCCGGGATCGAGTCCGCCGCCGACTACCGTCGCCGGCGCGCGGCCGGCGAGCTGGACACCGGTCCGGGCTCTGCCGGTCCGGACGGCGGTGATCCGCACGGTGACGTCGTGCTGGTGGTCGACGGGTACCTGACACTGCGCTCGGACTACGAGGAGCTGGAGGCCCAGCTGTTGCCGCTGGCCAGCCGGGGACTGTCCTACGGTGTGCACCTGCTGCTGTCGGCCGGCCGCTGGTCGGAGCTGCGGCCGGCCTTGAAGGACCTGCTCGGCAGCCGGTTCGAGCTGCGGCTGGGCGATCCGGTCGACTCCGAGGTCGACCGGCGCAAGGCCGCCGTGGTGCCGGCGCGACCGGGCTACGGTCTGGCGCCGGACGGCGGCCAGTGTGTGATCGCCCGCCCCGAGCTCTCCGCGCTGCCCGACGGCGGCCCGGCTGCGCTCGTCCGGGCGGTGGCGGCGGCCTGGCCGGGTGCCCCGGTGCCGAGGGTGCGGCTGCTGCCCGAACAGTTCGCCCACCGCGAGCTGATGGCGAGCCCGGCCGTGACGGCCCGGACGGCCGTGGGCCGGGCGGTAGGCGGCACAGCCGGCGGGCGGGCGGAGCACGCGGTGCCGATCGGGGTGGACGAAGCGCGGCTGGAGCCGGTTTGGGTCGACTTCGACGCCGAGCCGCACCTGCTCTGCTTCGCCGACGGCGAGAGCGGCAAGACGAACCTGCTACGGGTGATCGCCCAGGGTCTGACCACGCGGCTGGCCCCCGAGCAGGCCCGGATCGTGATGGTGGACTACCGCCGTAGCATGCTCGGCACCCTCCCGGACAGTCACCTGATCGGGTACGCCAGCAACGCCGAGACGGCGTCGTCGGCGATCGGCGAGGTGGCGGACGCGCTGCGCCGACGGATGCCCGGTTCCGAGGTCACCCAGCGGCAGCTGCGCGACCGCTCGTGGTGGACCGGTCCGGAGGTGTACGTGCTGGTCGACGACTACGACCTGGTGGCCACCCCGGCCGGCGCGGTGGGCGCGGCCAACCCGCTGCTGCCGCTGCTGGAGTTCCTGCCGCAGGCCAAGGACGTCGGGCTGCACCTGGTGCTGGCCCGGCGCAGCGGTGGCGCCAGCCGTGCCCTGTTCGAACCGATCATCTCCCGGCTGCGGGAACTGGCCGCCCCGGGCCTGCTGATGAGCGGCAGCCCGGACGAGGGCCCGCTGCTCGACGGGGTCAAGCTCTCCGCCCAGCCGCCGGGACGAGGTGTGCTGCTCGGCCGGCGCTCGGCGCCGCGCCGGATGCAGGTCGCGCTCCTGGAGGACGAGTCGTGATCGAGCTTGCGAGGTCACCATCAGGCGTGGCCGGTCGCGGTCCAGCGTGAACCAGGTGGGTGCCCGGGTCCCCGAGCGGGTCGAGCTGGGCCTCGGTCTGCTCCCGGCGGCGCCACCCCGGAGCCGCCGCGGCCCACTGGTCCGGGTGGTGCTCGCGGTGACCGCGCTGGGGGTGCTCAGCGGGCTGCTGGGGTCCCGGCTGCCGGTCCAACCGGTCGGGGAGGGGACCGGCCCGGCCGCACCGGTAGGGGCGCTGGCACAGTACGACTACGAGCTGGCGCTGCCGACCGGGTGGCGGCACACCGGTGGCTGGCCGGAGCGGCGGCGCACGCTGCTCACCCCGGGACTCGCGCCGGCGGGCTCCGATCTGATCTCCGTCGAGCAGACCGCGCTGGGCTACGACAGCGCCGCCGAACCGGACCGGGCCTACCGGGAGCTGCGCGGGCAGTACCTGCGCGAGGTGGCCGCCGGCGCCCACCTGTCCGGGTTCACCCTCTCCACCCGGTTCGCCGGCCGGGAGGTGATCGCCTACCACCAGGAGCTGCCGCTGCGCGGCGCCACGGTCAACTGGTACGTGGTCTTCGACCGCGAGTTGCAGCTCAGCGTCGGGTGCCAGCACACCCCCTCGGGCGTCGAAGCGGTTCGCGCGGCCTGTGGCCGGGTCGTCGCCTCGCTGGCCCGACGTGCCGGATGACGCTGACCCGGCGGTCAGCAACGAGCTCGTTCGCGATCGCACATGAAATCCGGCGTTCCGCCGCTACCGCGACCGCCCGGGTGACACCGTCGCGGTTACCCGAGCCGCCCGGCCCGGGACGACCTGACCACAGAAGGCGGGAACACAGATGGCAGTCGGGTACGGGACGACCACCGAGGAGATGCAGCGCGCCGCGCAGCACGTCCTCGGGACGAACGAGCGGGTGCAGGCCGACCTGGCCGCGTTGCGCAACCAGCTGGCCCCGTTGGCCGGCGCGTGGCGCGGCGAGGCGTCGACCGCCTTCCAGGGGCTGATGGCCCGCTGGGACACCGACGCCCGGGCACTCAACGAGGCGCTGCGCGGCATCGGCGACGCGATCCAGGGCTCCGGTGTGACCTACCAGCAGCAGGAGGAGCAGCAATCCCAGAACCTGTCCGCGATCCGCGGCGCGCTGGGCTGAGAGGGGAGACGAGAAGAAATGACCGAGATCAAGGTGACATTCGGTGAACTGGGCAACGCGCAGCAGAACGTGGCCGGCACCTCGCAGCGGATGACCGCGCAGCTGGAGGACCTGAAGCGCTACCTCGCGCCGATGGTGGCCAGCTGGAGCGGCCAGGCCGCCGCGGACTACCAGGTCAAGCAGCGCCAGTGGGACACCGCGGCCGCCGACCTGACCGCCGTGCTGGCCCAGATCGGCGTCGCGGTCGGTCATGCGAACGACGGGTACCAGCAGGTCGAGCAGGCGAACGCCCGTCGCTGGACGTGACGGGATGCCCGGGGTGGTCGGGCGGTCCGATCGGGACCGCCCGACCGCCCGGCCGTGTAGTGGACCCGTTTTGACCCCGCCGGATCGCGGCGGGTACCCTCGAAAGTCGTTGTGCTGCGAGCGGGCATCCGCTCGTCCGAGCACCCCAGGGCCGGCCATAGTCCGGGCCCCGGGCAGTGGTCCCAGCCAGAGACGACGAGGTAGGTCCGTGCGCACGTTCAGTCCGAAGCCCGGCGAGGTCAACCGCGCCTGGCATGTCATCGACGCCACCGACATCGTGCTGGGCCGGCTGGCCACCCACGCCGCCACGCTGCTGCGGGGCAAGCACAAGCCGCAGTTCGCGCCGCACGTCGACACCGGCGACTTCGTGGTGATCGTCAACGCCGAGAAGATCTCGGTGTCCGGCAACAAGCGCGAGGACAAGTTCGTCTACCGGCACAGTGGCCACCCCGGTGGTCTGAGCCAGCGTTCGGTCGGCGAGATGATCGAGAAGCACCCCGACCGGCTGGTCGAGAAGGCGATCAAGGGCATGCTGCCGAAGAACCGTCTCGGCCGCGCTCAGGGCAAGAAGCTCAAGGTGTACGCGGGTCCCATCCACCCGCACACCGCGCAGCAGCCCGCGCCCTTCGAGATCACCCAGGTCAGCCAGTGACCGCCCCTGATCGCGGTCCCGCCGCGGAAATCGACACAGCAGAAGAGGCGCAGCACGTGAGCACCCCCGACCAGGACAGCACCGACGACTCCCCGGTGGCCGAGGAGTCCCCGGTCGTCGACGAGGCCCCGGAGGCCGGCGACGCCGCGGTATCCGGCGACGCCGTGGTTTCCGACGACGCCTCGGGCATCGACTCCCCGGGTGACGAGGAGACCGCCGCCGACGAGGCTCCGGGCGCCGCCGAGAAGCCGGTCGTCATCCGGTCGGCCGGTGACAAGCCGGTGCAGACGGTGGGCCGGCGCAAGGAGGCCGTGGTCCGGGTCCGGCTGGTTCCGGGCAGCGGCGCCTTCCGGCTCAACGGCCGCGACCTGGCCAGCTACTTTCCGAACAAGCTGCATCAGCAGCTGGTGAAGGACCCGTTCACCACGATCGAGAAGATCGACGCCTATGACGTGTTCGCGACGCTGCACGGCGGCGGCATCTCCGGGCAGGCCGGTGCGCTGCGGCTGGCCATCGCGCGGGCACTCATCGAGATCAACCCCGACGACCGCCCACCGCTGAAGGCCGCCGGCTTCCTCACCCGGGACGCACGGGCCACGGAGCGCAAGAAGTACGGCCTGAAGAAGGCCCGTAAGGCTCCGCAGTACAGCAAGCGCTGACCCGGGCCGCCCACTCCATGGGTCGGCTGTTCGGGACCGACGGGGTCCGTGGCCTGGCCAACGCCGAACTCACACCAGAGCTCGGCATGGCCCTGGCCGCGACCGCCGCTCGGGTACTTGCCGAGACGGACCGCTCGCACCGGCCGCTCGCGGTGGTGGGGCGCGATCCGCGGGCCAGCGGCGAGATGTTGGAGGCTGCGGTCACCGCCGGGCTGGCGTCGGCCGGCGCGGACGTGCTGCGGGTCGGCGTGGTGCCCACCCCGGCGGTGGCGCACCTGGTTGCCGATCTCGGTGCCGATCTTGGCGTGATGATCTCCGCGTCGCACAACCCGATGCCGGACAACGGGATCAAGCTGTTCGCCGACGGTGGGCACAAGCTGCCCGACGCGGTCGAGGACGCGATCGAAGCCCGGCTCTACGAGCCGTTGGACCGTCCCACCGGCGCACAGGTGGGACGGGTGCGCGACCTGGCGGACGCCGGCCGCCGTTACCTCGGGCACCTGCTGGGGGCGCTGCCGGCCGGGACGTCCCTGGACGGTGTCCGGGTGGTGGTCGACTGCGCCAACGGCGGCGCCTCCGCTCTGGCCCCCGAGGCCTACCGTCGGGCCGGCGCCGAGGTGCTGGCGATCCATGCCGAGCCGGACGGGTTGAACATCAACGACGGCTGCGGCTCGACGCACCTCGACCAGGTGGCCGACGCCGTCCGGGAACACCGCGCCGACCTGGGCATCGCCCACGACGGGGACGCCGACCGCTGCCTGGCGGTGACCGCTGAGGGCGAGGTGGTCGACGGTGACCAGATCATGGCGGTGCTCGCGCTGGCCCTGCGCGAGGCCGGTGAGCTGACCGCGGACACCCTGGTCACCACGGTGATGAGCAACCTCGGGCTGCACCTGGCGATGAAGGAGGTCGGGGTCACCGTCCGCACCACAGCCGTCGGCGACCGCTACGTCCTGGAGGAACTGCGGGCCGGCGGCTACGCCCTCGGCGGCGAGCAGTCGGGGCATCTGGTGCTGGCCCGGCACGCCACCACCGGCGACGGCCTGCTGACCGCGCTGCGGCTGATGGCCCGGATGGCGCAGAGCGGACGCACGCTCGCCGAGTTGGCCGCGGTGATGGTCGCGCTGCCCCAGGTCCTGGTGAACGTGGCGGTGGCCGACAAGGCGAGCGTCGCGGCGTCGGTCCGGGTGCGCGAGGCGGTGGCCGAGGTCGAGGCGGAGCTGGCCGGACGGGGTCGGGTGCTGCTGCGTCCCTCGGGCACCGAACAGGTCGTGCGGGTGATGGTCGAGGCACCCAGCGAAGGTGTCGCCGAGCAGTTGGCCCGTCGGCTCGCCGCCGTGGTCGGGGCGGTTTCCTGACCGTCCGCAGGTCGTCGGAGCGCGGGAGCGTGTGCGATTGCGAAGGGTTTCGGGCATTCCGGCCCGACCTGGCCGCGCGACGGGTGCAATACCTTCATGGAGATCGACGCTGACCCGACCGAATTACGGCGGGGTGCGGACCGGTTGACGGCGCTGGCCGGCGACCTGCTCGCGGCCGCGAACCGGCTCGACGGGCTGCTCGCCGACGACCGTCCGCGCGGGTCAGCCAGGGTGACCGATCGGTGTGCGCGGCTGGTGGTCGGACTGCGGGCGCAGGCCGCGGCGCTGCTGGAGTGTGCCGACCTGCTCCGAGCCGAACGGGTCGGCCTGCTGCTCGGTGAGGCCGAAGCGGTGCGTGCCCTGCGGCGCGTTCGCCGGCCGGCGGAGCTGCCGGTGTGGGCCCGGTGACCCATCCCGCGGCCGGGCCCGGTGAGGCGGGTCCGGTGCTCGGTCCCGCGCTGGGCCCGTTGCTCGACGGGCTGCGGGCCGGGGCGTCCGGGTACCGGGCGTGGTGTGTCGGGCAGGCCGTTCCCGGTGCCGACCCGGCGTCGAGCTGGTCGGAGGTCGACGAGTCCGGGGTGGCCGCGCTGGGGTCGGTGCGGCCCGGGTGGTTGCGGACGGTGGCCGGTGAGCTCGAGCGGGTGCGGCTGGACACCGAGGACGTCGCGCTCACCCTGGCGGCGGTGGCCGGCGTCGGTGGGCCGGGCGCTTCGACCTGCGAGCGGGTGGGGCTGGATTGCCGGAGTTTGGCCGTCGAGGCCGGTGCGTTGGCCGCCGGCCTGGGAAATGCGGGAGACCGCGCGGGTGAGGTGCTCGACCGTGTGGTCCGCCGGATGTTGGGGGCGGCGGAGGATTCGCAGACGCCGGTCGGCGGCGATCCGCGTGCGACCGGCGAGCGGCGGTTCGAGCGCTACGCCGAGCTGCTGCGGATCCTGCGTGTCGAGGTTGCCGCCGCGCTAGAGCAACTGCCGGAGATCCTCGGCGTGGGCGGGTCCGACGCCGGCGCGGCGGGTGGAGCGGTGACGGGGGATCCGCCGCGTTGGGTCGCGGGGGACCCGCCGCGTTGGGTGGCCGGCGAGCCGCCGCGTTGGGTGGCCGATGACGTGCCGCGCCGGGTGGTCGGTGTCGAGCCGGCGCAACGGGGGACGGCCGCGGCGGACGGGTGGACTCCGGTGCGCGGGACGGGCGCACTTCTACCGGGCACCACCGTAGGCCGCAGCGAACGGACCGACGGTGTGCGGATCGCCCAGCTCCCGGATGGCGCCCAGGTGCCGGCCGCCGGTCAGCACCCGGCTGGATGATCCGCGGGACGCGCTCTAGGTGGCCGGTGTCGAACAGCCGGTTCGGGACTGAGATCTGCTCGGTAGGCGGGTCATGCGGGCTCCTGGAGGGGGTCGGGATGCGGTTCAGCTGGGCTGCGTGGTGCTCCGTGGTGCCGTCCCAGGCCGTGATCCG
>JAJCYC010000005.1 GCA_029263115.1 Pseudonocardia sp.
GGCCAGCAGGCCGTGGTACGCGAACGGGCCGCTCTTGAAGAACGCCGGACCGGCCGCGAAGAACAGCGTCGCCGCGCCGGCGAAGGTCAGCCAGGTGAACCAGCGCGGGATCATCGGCTCGGGACGGTCGTCCATCAGCTCGACGACGCCGGTGGCGACCATCTCGATCGCCAGGTAGATCCAGCCGAGCAGGAAGGCGAACCACGCCCAGTCGTACCAGGACTGGATGACGTCGGCGCCGGTCTCCGGGCGGTAGGCGGCGACGATCCACGCGCAGCAGTTGAAGAAGATGATCAGCGAGATGAACACCCCGCACACCGCGGTGGTCAGCGACCAGAGCGGGTAGCGGCCCTCGATCTTCTGCAGCATGATGCCGAACGCGATGGAGCCGGGAGTGAGGATGCCGGCGGCGACGTAGAAGATCGAGCAGCCGATCAGCGTGGCCCACTTGTAGGTGTCGCTGAACCAGACCTTGGTCTCCTCCAGGCCGAGATCGGCCGGGGCCGGCGCCCAGAAGTGCGCGATGCCCAGCCAGCCGATGGCCGTCAACGCCACGAAGATCAGGTTGCACCAGAGCCCGATCTTCTGCGATCCGATCCGTTCCTCGCCGCGCATCGGCCACTCCTTCGTCACCCAAGGTTTGCCTGGCAAACTAACGATCGGGCGCTGACCGGGGCAACCACCGGCGGCCACCCGACCAGGTGAACCCCGGGGCGGTCAGCCGTCCACCCCGCCCCCTCGGCGCCAACCCGCCGACACGCCGGTCCCCGCCGCGACCGCTCCACCGGTCACCTCGGGCCAGGTCCGTCACGCCGTTATCACCACCCGTTTTCACCTTGGCGCCGCTCACCCACACAGGTTAGGCTTCGATGATCGCCTGTGTGAGGCCTGTGGACGGCCCGCGGGAGTCGGCGCCGAGGGGGCGGGGTGGACGGACCGAGCGCGGATCGGACGCGACTGGTGGGCGATCTGTACCGCATCACGGAATCGATCCGGCACGGTCGGGCCGGTGACGCGGACGACGCCGCCTGGCCCACGTTCCGGGAGACCCTGGTCACCCAGGCGGTGGACGACCTGGAGGCCGAGCACGTCGACCTGCCCACCACGCTGCGGCTGGTCGCGGAGATCGCCTGGCGGGAGGGTCGGCTGCACGCCGACGAACCCGATGACGCGGCCCGGGCCGCCCGGCTGCCGAGCCAGCCCGAACACCGCCGCTGATCGGTACGGTGGGCCTCAGAGCGCCGCCAGCGCGGAGTAGCTGTCCAGGTCGCGGACCTGCGCACAGGTGCGCTCGATCCACACCCGCCACATCTCGTCGCCCCGCACGCTGCGCTTGACCGCGCCCAGTCCGAACATCCCCACCTGCAGGCCGTGCAGGGGGCCACCCGGTAGTCGTCCCAGCACTCGTCGGCGTCGTAGCCGCGCACGCCGTGCCCGACCAGCGCCTCGTGGTAGAGCGTCACCAGATCGCGCCCGCACGCGCGGCGGACCTCGGTGGTCAGGCTGGTGCCCAGGAAGTAGGCCAGGTCGATGGTGCCGCATCCGTACCCACGCCCTGCCAGTCCAGACGCCCTGCCAGTCCAGCAGCGCCACCGGGACGGTGCCGTCCTTGGCGTCGAAGCGCAGGTTGTCCGCCCGCAGGTCGCTGTGCCACAGGCAGCGCGGCTCGCTGAACACGGCCTTCCGGGCCCGACGGTGTCGTACAGGGTCAGCCGGGGGCGTCGCCTGGCCGGTCCCCGACGAGGTCCGCTACGTCACCGGGGTGGCGCTGCCGGTGGACGCCGGCTTCAGCACCCCCTGAGCGCGTTCCGCTGAACGCACGGGGCCGGGCGCCGCGTCGCTTTCAGCGGAACGCGACAGGCCCCGGCTCGGATCGGCACCGCTCAGCGCGGCGGCTTGCGGCGACGCAGGAAGGTGCCGCTGCCGGCGGCCACCAGTTGCCCGTCGCGGTGCGCGGTGGCCTCGGCGAAGATCGCGGTGCCGCCCATCTTCAGCACCTGCGCGCGCAGCGTCACGGTGTCGCCGGCCCGCGCCCCGCCGGGGGTGGCGGCCCGGACCTCCAGGCTGACGCAGGAGTCCGACGGCGGCAGCGCCGAGTGGATGGCCATGCTCATCGCGGCGTCGAACGCCATGCTGAACAGCCCGCCCTGCACTCCGCCGTTCGGGTTGCAGGCCTCGTTGCGCGGCTGCCAGACGCCCTCGGCCACCCCGTCCTCGGCGCGGGCGAACGACACCCCGAGCCGCTCCAGCAGCGGCATCCCGCCGTAGGGCAGGTGCCGGGTCATGTCCCGGCGCGTCGGGGGCGGCGGTGCGGAAGCGACCGGTGGGTCGACCGGTGGGTTGGACACCCGGACATTCCAGCACCGACTTGGCATCCGGACCGACACGCGTCCCCGAATCCGGGTGGTGGAAGCGTCGCCACTACCCTCGACGGTGTGAGGGAGTCTGGTTTCGACCGTGGCGCGGACCTTATTGTCGTGGGTTCGGGGTTCTTCGGTCTGACGGTGGCCGAGCGGGCCGCCACCGAGCTGAACAAGCGGGTCCTGGTCCTCGATCGGCGTGCGCACATCGGCGGCAACGCCTATTCCGAGGCCGAGCCGGAGACCGGTATCGAGATCCACCGCTACGGCGCGCACCTGTTCCACACCAGCAACCAGCGGGTGTGGGACTACGTCAACCGGTTCACCAGCTTCACCGGCTACCAGCACCGGGTGTTCGCCCGGGTCGCCGACCAGGTCTACGCGTTCCCGATGAACCTGGCGCTGATCAACAGCTTCTTCGGCCGCAGCCACACCCCGGACGAGGCCCGCGCGCTGATCGCCGAGCAGGCGGGCGAGTTCGACACTGCCGGGGCCGGCAACCTCGAGGAGAAGGCGATCTCGCTGATCGGGCGCCCGCTGTACGAGGCGTTCGTGAAGGGCTACACCGCCAAGCAGTGGCAGACCGACCCCACCGAGCTGGCGCCCTCGATCATCACCCGGCTCCCGGTGCGCTACAACTTCAACAACCGGTACTTCAACGACACCTACGAGGGGCTGCCGGTCGACGGCTACACCGCGTGGCTGGAGAAGATGGCCGAGCACCCGAACATCGAGGTCCGGCTCAACACCGACTACTTCGAGGCCCGGGACGCGCTGACCGCCGCCAACCCCGGCGCGGTGACCGTCTACACCGGCCCGCTGGACCGCTACTTCGACAACAGCGAGGGCGAGCTGAACTGGCGCACCCTGGACTTCGAGCAGGAAGTGCTCACCCACACCGGTGATTTCCAGGGCACGTCGGTGATGAACTACAACGACATCGACGTGCCCTACACCCGGATCCACGAGTTCCGGCACTTCCACCCGGAGCGTGACTACCCGACCGACAAGACGGTCATCGTGCGCGAGTACTCCCGGTTCGCCACCTCGGGCGACGAGCCTTACTACCCGGTGAACACCGCCGAGGACCGGGCGAAGCTGGAGCGCTACCGCGAGCTCGCCCGCAAGGAGACGGTCAACCGGCAGGTGCTGTTCGGCGGCCGGTTGGGCACCTACAAGTACCTGGACATGCACATGGCGATCGGGTCGGCGTTGACCACGTTCGACAACCGCATCGCGCCGTACTTCACCGAGGGTCGCGCCCTGGACGGCGCCGACCCGGCCGGCGACTGACCCGCGCCGGACGCCCCCCGGCATCGACGACATCGCGAAGGACTGAACCGAGAACATGACCGACCTGGCCGAGCACACCACCAGCGTCCCGAACGGGCACGGCGCGAACGACGGTCCGGGCCCCCCGGTAGGCACCGGAGCCGACACCGGGCCAGGCGCCGAAGTCGGCCCGGCTTCGGAGCCGGGCAGGGTGCACTGGGACGGGCCGGGCAGCCTGCTGCAGCGGATCATCCTGCCGCGCACCGGTGACCCGCTCGACGTCCGGGCGCTCTACCTGGACGAGGACGAGGGCAACCGCAAGCGCGCCCAGGCCGACGGACGCACCACCCTGCGGATGCCGCCGTCCTCGGAGATCAGCTTCGCGGCCTACTTCAACGCGTTCCCGGCCAGCTACTGGCGCCGCTGGACAAGCCTGGAGAACCTCGAGCTGCGGCTGGCCGTCGACGGCGAGTGCCGGATCGACATCTACCGCTCCAAAGCCGACGGCACCCAGATCCACGTGCGCGGTGTGGTGCTCGGCGAGCACGGATCGGGCGGCGGGGTGCACCAGGGCCGGTTCCTGCTCGACCTGCAGCCGTTCGAGGACGGCGGCTGGTACTGGTTCGACCTGACCACCTCCGACGACCCGGTGACCCTGCTGGAGGCCGGCTGGTATGCCCCGGTGGACGCGCCGGGCCGGGCCAAGGTGGCCATCGGCATCACCACGTTCAACCGGCCCGACGACTGCGTCGCCGCACTCGCCGCGATCGGTGAGGACCCGCTGGTACTGGCCGCGATCGGCGTGCTGAACGTCGCCGACCAGGGCAGCCGCAAGATCCGCGACGCCGATGGGTTCGCCCCGGCCGCCGCGGTGCTGGGCGAGCGGCTGCGGATCCACGACCAGGCGAACCTGGGCGGCTCGGGCGGGTTCTCCCGGGGCATGCACGAGGCGCTGGCCAACAGCGACTGCGAGCAGATCCTGCTGATGGACGACGACATCGTGATCGAGCCCGACTCGATCCTGCGCGCGGTGGCGTTCTCCCGGTTCGCCGAGAGCCCGATGATCGTCGGTGGCCAGATGCTCAACCTGCAGGCCCGCAGCCACCTGCACACCATGGGCGAGGCGGTGGACCGGCACAAGTTCAAGTGGGGCCCGGCGCCGCACGTCGAGCACGACCACGACTTCGCCAAGTATCCGCTGCGCGACGAGGACTCCGAGGACCTGCACCGCCGGATCGACGTCGACTACAACGGCTGGTGGATGTGCCTGATCCCGCGCACCATCGCCGAGCAGCTGGGCCTGCCGCTGCCGCTGTTCATCAAGTGGGACGACGCCGAGTACGGCCTGCGCGCGCAGGCCGCCGGCCACCCCACCGCCACCCTGCCCGGCGTGGCGATCTGGCACATGCCGTGGTCGGACAAGGACGACGCCACCGACTGGCAGGCCTACTTCCACCTGCGAAATCGGCTGGTGGTGGCCGCGCTGCACAGCCCCTACCGGCACGGCGGCGCGCTGTTCCGGGACAGCATGAAGAACACCCTCAAGCACCTGATGTCGCTGGAGTACTCCACGGTGGCGTTGCAGGAGCTGGCCATGCAGGACTTCGCGGCCGGCCCGGACGCACTGATGGACCAGCTGGCGCAGGCGCTGGGCGAGGTGCGCAAGAAGCGCGCGGAGTACGACGACGGCCGGGTGCTGGCCTCGGCCAAGCAGCTGCCGCTGCCCTCGATGGACCGGGTGCGCGCCGCGCGGTTCCTCAAGCCGCCGACCAACCCGATCACCATCGGCGCCACCCTGGTCAGCGGCCTGGTGCACAACCTGATGCCGGCCCGGCCCGAGCACCACACCCGCCCGCAGCTCAACGTGGCCGCCCAGGACGCCCGCTGGTTCCTGATGGCCCGGCTGGACGGCGCGACGGTCGGCACCTCCGACGGCCGGGGCGTGGCCTACCGCAAGCGTGACCCCCGGGTGTTCTGGAAGCTGCTCACCGTGGCGGTCGGCAACCACGTGCGGCTGGCCCGGGAGTTCCCCCGGCTGCGCCGCACCTACCGCGCCGCGCTGCCCGAGCTGACCGGAACGGCCCGCTGGGAGCGGGTGTTCGGCATCGGCGAGCACGCCGATCCGGCCGCCAGGTAGCCCGCGTCGATGGCCGCCCCGACCGGCAACCGAACCGACACCGGCTCCCCGCCACCCGAATGCAGCCCGCTGTCACCGGAGACGTTGGAAACCTCGCGCGGTGAGATCCGGACGCTGACCGGGCTGCGCCTGTTCGCCGCCGCCTGGGTGGTCATCTTCCACTTCCAGTTCACTCCGGGCGGCGCATTCGCGCGGGTGCTCGGGCCGGTCGACCCGCTGGTGGAGACCGGCGCGCTCGGTGTCGACCTGTTCTATGTGCTGAGCGGCTTCGTGATCGCGTTCACCTACCTGGGTCGGGTCGGTCCGGCGTTACGGCTGCGGGTGGCCTGGACGTTCCTCTGGGCCCGGGTCTGCCGGGTGTGGCCGGTGTACGCGGTGGTCACCAACCTGTTCGGGCTGTTCCTGTTCGCGAAGCTGACCTGGGGCGCGGACGGCGTGATCGCCTACCAGAGCGTGCAACCGGAGATGACCTTCGGGGCCTGGCTCGAGCAGATGTTCATGGTGCAGCTGTGGACCCATCCCTGGCACGACGGCGTCTCCTGGGTGGGCCCGGCCTGGTCGATCAGCGCGGAGTGGCTGGCGTACGTGCTGTTCCCGCTGACCGCGCTGGTGTTCTTCCGACTGGGCCGGTGGCAGGGGCCGGCCGCGCGGTGGGTGCTCGCCGCGCTGGCTGTGGCGTTGATGGCACCGGTCGCGGTGCTGTGCCTGCGCACCGGCAGCCCGTACTTCCCGTACAGCTGGGCGGTGCGGATCGGCGCCGGGTTCGCCAGTGGCGTGCTGGTGTTCCTGGTGGTCCGGCGGATCCCGCTGACCCTCGGGGCACGCCGGGTGGCGGCCTGGGTGGTGGGGCTGACCGGGCTGGGCATCCTCGGCGGGCTGGTGCTCGGCGGGCTGCTGGGCGCCGGGCCGGCCGGCACGGAGCGCGGCGGGATCGTCCTGGTGCTGTTCCCGGTGCTGGTCGGCGCGCTGGCCCTGGCCGGCGGCGGCCCCGCGCGGATCCTGGCCACCGGCTGGGCCGTGCACGGCGGGCGGATCTCCTACAGCCTCTACCTCGTGCACGTGATGATCTTCGAGATCGTCTGGACCGCGATGCGTCGCTACCCGGTGGTCGGGCCGGACACCCCGGGCGGCGTCGCGCTGGGCCTGGCCGGGCTGGTCGGCACGTTCGTCGCCGCGCACCTGCTCTGGCGCTGGGTCGAGGAGCCGTCCCGCGTAGCCCTGCGGCGCCTCGCAGACCGTCGCGCGGCGGTCTGAGAGCTGCCGAGTGGTCTGGGGGGCTGCCGCGGGCTGAGAGCCCGCCGCAGGCTAAGAGCCACCGCTGGGCTGACAGGCGCCGCGGGACGGGGGCGCGGCGGTTCGGAGGACGAGATCCGCAGGTAAGCGGGCCTCGGGTCCAGTCGCTCTCGCCTGAACCCGGCAAGTGATGTGCCGATTTCGGCACATCACTTCCGGCCGCCCGGCACGAGCCGCGCCGGTCTCGGCACATCACTTCCGGCCGACCGGCAAGGTCGAGCCAGCTCAGCGGGCGCTGTCGTCGCGCAGCATCGAGGGGATGGTGCGCAGCAGGATGCTGAGGTCGCCCAGGAAGCTGCGGTCGCGGACGTAGGCCAGGTCCAGGTGCAGCATTTCCAGCGTGCTCATCGCCGAGCGTCCGCTGACCTGCCACAGACCGGTCAACCCGGGCCGCACCGAGAACCGGGGCCGGAACTCGGTGGGGAACAAGTCCGCCTCCCACTCCAGGCACGGGCGGGGGCCGACCAGCGACATGGTGCCGAACAATACGTTGATCAGCTGCGGCAGCTCGTCGAGGCTGGTCTTGCGCAGGAGCGCGCCGATGCTGGTGACCCGCGGGTCGCGGACGAGCTTGTAGCTGCCCTCGACCGAGGTGTCCTCGCCGCGCAGCTCGGCGGCCACCAGCCGGCGCAGCATCTCGTCACCGACGCCGGTGCGCATGGTGCGGAACTTGTACATGGTGAACGTCTCGCCGCGCTGGCCGACCCGGCGCTGCCGGAACAGTGCCGGTCCGCTGCTGCCCCACCGGATGATCAACGCGAGGACGATCATCGGGATGCCCAGGACGAGCAGGCCCGCCGACGCCAGCACGATGTCCACCACGCGCCCGGCCACGGACTCCCAGTGGGGCGCGCCCGCGGTCGAACCAGTGCCACGACGCGCGCGCGAGAACGCTTCGAGCGTGGACACCGATCCCCTTCCTGACTGTCGCTTCTACGGTAGATCGGCCCGGGAACACATCGCGTTACGTGCTGACGCTCCACCTTCTCAGGTTACGATCCGGTTACAGCATTGTTGTCCGCTACAGTGGTAAACGGCGGAACACCGATCGCGGTACGTGCCGGAGCAAGCTCATCACCGCACGCAACGGCGCCGGCGCCCACACCAGCTCGCGCCGCTTGCGGACCGCCTCCACCACCACCTCGGCCACCTGGTCGGCGGTGACCGACAGCGGCGCCGGCTTCATGCCGTCGGTCATCCGGGTCCGGACGAAGCCGGGGCGGACCACGGTGACCAGCACCCCGGACGGCCGCAGCGCCTCGGTCAGCCCGGTGTAGAAACCGTCCAGGCCGGCCTTGGTGGAGCCGTAGACGAAGTTCGACCGCCGCACCCGCTCGCCGGCCACCGAGGACAGCGCGACCAGCGCCCCGTGGCCCTGCCGCTTCAGGTGGCTGGCGAGTGCGACACCACACGACACCGCCGCCACGTAGTTGACCTCGGCCAGTTCGATCGCCAGCTCGACGTCGGTCCACGCCCGCTCGGCGTCGCCGAGGACCCCGAACGCGACGAGCGTGACGTCGATGTCGCCCTCGGCGAAGGCCTTGGCCACCACGTCGGCGTGCGAGCGCGGGGCACGCGCGTCGAAGTCGAGGATCTGCACTGTGCAGCCGCCCCGCTCCAGGCGGGCCTTCGCCTCGTCCAGTCGGCGCGAGGGCCGGGCCGCGAGCACCACCCGCATCGGCCGGTCGCCGGCGAACCGCTCGACCACCGCCAACCCGATCTCCGACGTGCCGCCCAGGACCAGAACCGACTGCGGGTTGCCCACGGCGTCGATCATGAGTCGATCACCAACTTGATCTCCAGGGTCACTTTCCCACCAGCTCCAGACGTCGGGCCAGGTCCGAGGTGAACACCCCGTCCGGGTCGGCCGCGTTGCGGGTCTTGCGCCACTCGTCCAGCCGCGGGTAGCCGCGGCGGATCGCCTCGGCCGAGGTGCGCGACTCCTTGGCCAGGTAGTGCCGCCCGCCCGCGTCCAGCACCAGCTCGTCGAGCCGGGTGCACAACTCGTTGAGCCCGGGGGCGATCGGGAAGTCCACGGTGATCGTCCAACCCTCCTGGGGGAAGGACAGCGGCGCCTCGTTGCCCGGGCCGAACCGCTTGAGCACGTTCAGCCCGGACGCGTGGTCGGACTGCGCGATGACCTCGACGATCCGGCGGACGGTGTCCTCCGCGCCGAACGGGACGATGAACTGGTACTGCAGGAACCCGCGCCGGCCGTAGACCCGGTTCCAGTCCGCGAACACGTCGAGGGTCTGGTAGAAGGCGGTGATGTTCTGCACCGCCCCGCGCCGGCGGCGGGGGGCCTTGCGCCACCACAGCTCGCTGAACGCGCGCAGGGTGTGCCGGTTGGCCAGGCCGCTGGGGAACACGTCGGGGAAGCCGAGCAGTTGCGGCGCGTCGAACCGCAGCGGAGCGCGACGCAGCTTCGCCGGCAGCTCGTCGGCCCGGGCCAGGCTGCCGCGGGTGAGCACCGCCCGACCCAGCGCCGGCCCGGTGGTCGTGGTGTCGAACCAGGCGGCGGAGTAGTCGTAGCGATCGTCCGAGCTGTCGCTGAGCAGCCCGATCAGCTCGTCGAGGTTGTCGGTGCGGTCGGTGTCGACCACGAAGTACGCGCTCTCGCACGCCTTGAGCGCCACGGTGGCCCGCAGCATGATGCCGGTCAGTCCCATGCCCCCGACCGTGGCCCAGAACAGCTCCGCATCCGGCCCGTCCGGGGTCAGCGTGCGGACCACCCCGTCGGCGCACGCCAGGTCCATCGATAGCACGTGGTTGCCGAAGCTGCCGGCGCTGTGGTGGTTCTTGCCGTGCACGTCCGCCGCGATCGCCCCGCCGATGGTGACCTGCCGGGTGCCGGGCAGCACCGGAACCCACAGCCCGAACGGCAGCGCGGCGCGCATCAGGGTGTCCAGGCTGACCCCGGCGTCCAGGGTGACCGTGCCCACCCCGGGGCCCTCACCCACCGCGATCCGGTGGATCCGGTCCAGGCCGGTCATGTCCAGCACCAGGCCACCGGCGTTCTGCGCCGGATCGCCGTAGGAGCGGCCCAGCCCCCGGGCGGTGACCCCGCGCGGACCGGGCGCACGCAGTGCCTCCAGCACGCGCTCGGCCGACTCCACCCGGGCGACGCGGGCAACGGTCGGCGCGGTACGCCCGAAGCCGGTGAGGCTGCGGGTGTCGGCCGGGGTGTCGACCGGCGTGTCGACCGTGGTATCGGCCGGGGAGGTGTCCGGAGGCATCGGAGCCAAGGCTACCTACGCCGTCCGACGGTCCCGGCGGGGGGCGCGGGCCGCCGCCACCGGGCGCCCCGAGGCGCGGTTGGACGCCGGTGGGCGGCTACCCTGTCTGCCATGAGTTCCACCCCGGCCACCTCCGATGCGCTGGCGCCGCCGGCCCCACCGGCCGGACTGTTCGGCCAGTTGGGCCGGTTCGCAGCGGTGGGCTGCCTGTCGGCGGTCGTCGACTACGGGCTCTACCAGGGGCTGCTGCACCTCGATGTCTACGTGCACCTGGCCAAGGCGGTCAGCTTCGTCTGCGGCACCACCACCGCCTACCTGCTCAACCGCCGCTTCACCTTCACCGGCGCCACCGGCGGGATCGGCCGGTTCACCGGATTCCTGCTGCTCTACGGCACCACGTTCTTCGTCAACGTCGGGATGAACGCGCTGGCGTTGCACCTGGTGCCCGAGGGCACGACGCTGCGGGTCACCCTGTGCTGGATGGTCGCTCAGGGCACCGCCACCACGATCAACTTCGTCATGCTGCGCACCGTCGTCTTCCGGCGCTAGCGGCAGCCCACGCCCACCCAGGAGAAGCCGGCGCGGCGCAGCACGTCGGGGTCGAGCAGGTTGCGGGTGTCCACCACGGTCCGGTTGGCGGCCACCGTGGCCAACTCCGGCCAGCCGAGGGCGCGGAACTCCGGCCACTCGGTGAGCACCACGATCGCGTCGGCGTCCTTGGCCACCGCCATCGGGTCGTCGACCACCTGGATGCCGTCGGTGAACCCCGGCACCGCCTCCGGGCAGCCCGGGTCGTACCCGGTGAGCTCGGCGCCCTCGGCGAGCAGCGCGGCGGCCACGGTCAGCGCCGGAGAGTTGCGCAGGTCGTCGGTGCCCGCCTTGAACGTCAGCCCGAGCAGCCCGACCCGCTTGCCGGCGAGCGTCCCGCCGCAGGCCGCGCGGACCTTGTCCACCATCCGTGTCGCCTGCCGCTCGTTGGTCTCCAGCGACGCCGACAGCAGCGGGAAGTCGAAGTTCGCGCCGTCGCAGATCTGCATCAGCGCGTGGGTGTCCTTGGGCAGGCAGGAGCCGCCCCAACCCGGCCCGGGCCGCAGGAACGCCTGGCCGATCCGCTTGTCGTAGCCCATGCCTTCGGTGACCTCGTGCACGTCGGCGCCCAGCCGCTCGCAGAGCTCGGCCAGCGCGTTGACGTAGGACAGCTTCATCGCCAGGAAGCAGTTCGCCGCGTACTTGACCATCTCGGCGCTGGCCGCGTCGGTGAGCAGGGTGGGGGCGCCGAGCCGGGAGTACAGGGCGGCGACCCGCTCCGCGGCGTCCTGCTGGTCGCAGCCGACCACGATCCGGTCCGGGTGCAGGAAGTCGTGCACGGCGGAGCCCTCGCGCAGGAACTCCGGGTTGCTCACCACCGCGATGTCGCGCCGGCCGAGCAACGCCTTCGTGCGGGCCGCGGTACCCACCGGCACCGTGGACTTGTTGACCACCACGCAGCCCCGGGGCAGCAGGTCGCGGATCTCGTGCGCGACGGCCTCCACCGCCTTCAGGTCGGCCGCGCCGCCGGCGCCCATCGGCGTCGGCACGCACAGGTAGACCACCTCGACCGGTGCGGCGTCGAGCTTGCCGACCATCTCGGTCGGGGTGATCGCGTTGCGGGCGCCGACCACGAACTCCAGCCGGCCGGCGGCCAGCCCCTCGGTGACCAGTTCGGGCAGCCCGGGTTCCAGGATCGTGACCTCGCCGTCGCGCAGCCGGGCGATCTTGTCGGCGTCGATGTCGGCACACACCACCTGGTGGCCGAGCGAGGCCAGGCAGGCCCCGGTGGTCAGGCCGACATATCCGGTGCCGATGACGGCGATGCGACGAACGAACATGGCGCTCCCTCGGGGGTGGACGCTGGGCGGGTCGAGCTACCCATGCGGGGTGTAGTCGCCCCGGTCGCCTGGCCGCCCAACGGCACGAGAACCGTCGGCGAACTCGGGCTGTCAAGCCCGAGATCACCGTGATGAAGGAGAGCCTAACCTAGGGTGCCGGGTCAGTGGGGAGCGCGGTGGAACCGCTCGCGCCGGCCCAGCCGCACCAGCCGCAGCCACTCCGCGAACCCGGCCGGGTCCCGCTTGGAGATCAGGAAGTACCAGCCGAACCGGAACACCTCCAGCGCCCCGATCAGCCGCATCCCCCGCTGGCCGAACAGGTAGCCGCGGTTGCGGTAGGTGTAGTACCGCTTGACCGGGTCCTCCGGGTCCTGGGCGTGCAGCCGCCCGCCGAGCATCGGCTTGAACTCGTCGCTGCCGTTGGGATGCACGTACGCCGCGCGCAGGCAGGTGCCGAACGGCAGCCCGGAGCGGACCACCCGGCGGTGCATCTCCACCTCGTCGCCGCGCACGAACAGCCGCAGGTCGGGCACCCCGACCACATCCAGGGTGTCCGCGCGGAACAGCGCGCCGTTGAAGAAGCTCGCGATGCCCGGCAGCAGCTCGGCGGTCGGATCACCACCGCCCAGCGCGTCCCGGCCGCGGTGCCAGCGCAGACCCCGGCGCAGCGGGAACGCCAGCGTCTCCGGGTCGGCCTGGTCGGCGACCACCGGGGAGACCACCGCGAGGTCGTGCCGGCGGGCGGTGTCCAGCAGGGTGGCCAGCACGTGCTCGTCGGCGGCCCGCCCGTCGTCGTCGCCCAGCCACACCCACCGCGCGCCCAGCGCCAGCGCGTGCAGCATGCCCAGCGCGAACCCGCCGGCGCCGCCGAGGTTGTGCCAGCTCGGCAGGTAGGTGACCGGCAGGCCGCAGGCCTCGACGACCGCGCGGGCCGGCTGGTCGGGACCGTTGTCGACCACCACCAGGTGGCTCACCGGGTGGGTCTGCTTGGCCATCGCGGCCAGCGAGTCGACCAGTAGCCCGGTGCGGTGCCGGGTGACCACCACGGCCACCACCGAGTCGGCCGGCAGCGCAGCGCTCACCGAGCCGCTCACTGCCGCTCCGCGAGCTCGGCGACGGTGCTCATGGCCGCTCCGCAAGCTCCGCGACGACGTCGCGGCCCTTGTATGCATGCAGCACCCGGCGGATGGGGCCGTGCTCGCGGATCTGGCCGTGGTCCATCCAGATCGCCGAGTCGCACAGGTCGACCAGGAACTCGTCCGAATGGCTCGCGAACACCAGGATGCCCGACCGGGCGACCAGCGCGTGCAGCCGGTCCCGAGCCTTGGCCAGGAACTCCGCGTCGACCGCGCCGATGCCCTCGTCCAGCAGCAGGATCTCCGGGTCGATGCTGGTCACCACGCCGAGCGCGAGCCGCACCCGCATGCCGGTGGAGTAGGTGCGCAGCGGCAT
>JAJCYC010000006.1 GCA_029263115.1 Pseudonocardia sp.
TCGGCTTCGAGCAGCTGCGCGATGCCCCGGCGCACGATCTCGTGGTCGTCGAGCAGGAACACCGAGATGCTCACGCGAACCTCCAGCTCGTAGGTGACACCGAGGCTAGGTCCCGCGATCGGTCCGCGACTCCGGCCGAAGGTCCTCACCCCGCGGGACCTACCGACTCGGCGGGATCGAGTCCGGAGGACCTTCGCCATGGTCGCCGGGGACCATAGGCCGCGGCCGGAACATCGGGCGGGCGACGACCATCGGCGGTGCCAACTAACAGGGTGGTGCCGTCGAACAGGGAGGTCGAGCCGAGATGATGTGGGGATACGGGCCCGGGATGGGCGTATTGATGTCGATCGGCACCGTGTTGTTCTTGGCTGCAATCGCTGCCGGGCTGGTGGTCCTCGTCTGTCAGCTCAGCCGGTCCGGCGCCGGACCGGCCGCCACCGCCGGGCCGGTTGCGGAGACGATCCTGGCCGACCGGTTCGCCCGAGGCGAGATCGACGTGGACGAGTATCGCGCTCGGCTGGCCACGCTCCGTACGCCCCGCCCAGCCTCGTGATCGGGCCCCGATCCGCCTCCCGACGCTCAGGTGGGCAGCGTGGGCCGGCCGCGCCGTGGGGGGTCGTCCTGGTCGGTCTCGATGGCACCCCGGAGTCTCGCGCGGCTCTGGAGTACGCCGTCACCGAGGCGATCCGACGCGCGGCCCGTGTGCGGGTAGCGGTGGCCTTCGACAACTCCGTGGATCTGGTCCTCGGTCATGGACCGGTGCTGAGCTCGGAGATCGACGAGGAACTGCGGCGGCGGGCACGTCGACAGGTCGAGGAGGCCCTACCGGAGGGCACTCCGCTGCCTGAGCACGAGGTCGTCGTGTACTCGGGCCCGGCGGCGAGTGCCCTCATAGCCGCGTCCGGCCGCGCCGATCTGCTCGTTGTGGGTCACCGCCGTCGCGGACCGGCCGATGGCACCACGATGGGCTCCGTGGCCGCGCAGTGTGTCGACTACGCCCACTGCCCGGTAACCGTGATCACTGGACCGGCGGCCGACGTGCACGCCGGCATCTGCTGATCAGGTGGCCCACCCGGCAAGGACCCCGCCGCGGGGTGATGGGTCACGGTTGCCGCCACGCCGATCGCGGTCACCGCGTGTGCCGTGGGCCCGGCCGGTCGACGAGGTGCTCGCCGAGCTGGCCACCGACCCGACCGTCGGGCTGACCGGGGAACGGGCCGCCGCCCGGCTGGCCGCCAACGGGCCGAACGAGCTGCCCGCCGAACCGACCCGATCGCTCGCCCGCTCGGTGGCCGCCCAGCTGCGGGAGACGATGATCCTGGTTCTGCTCGGTGCTGCCGCGCTCACGGCCGCCACCGGTGATCTGGCGGACTGCGCGGTGATCCTGCTGGTGATCGCGGTGAACACCGTTGTCGGGGTGGCCCAGGAACGGCGGGCGGTCGGCGCCGTGGCCGCACTGCGCACGCTGGCCGCACCCACCGCGACCGTCCGGCGCCACGGCCATGAGTGTCGGGTGGACTCCCGCGAGGTGGTGGTGGGGGACCTCCTGCGGGTCGCCGAGGGTGACGTGGTGGCAGCGGATGCACGGCTGCTCGACGCGTACGAGCTCGAGGCCGACGAAGCCCTGCTGACCGGGGAGTCCCTGCCGGTGGAGCGGTACGCCTCCGGCCGCTGCCCGGGCGACGCCGCCGTCGGTGACCGTTCGACCATGCTGCACGCCGGCACACTGGTGGTGCACGGTGTGGGCACGGCCGTCGTCGTGGCCACCGGCGTCCGCACCGAACTGGGCCGCATCGCCGCCCTGCTCACCGCGCATGCCGCGCCCGCCACGCCGTTGCAGCGGCGCCTGGCCGCGCTGGGCCGACGGCTGTCCGTGCTGGCCGCGGTCAGTTGCGCGCTGGTGGTCGCCCTGGGGCTGCTGCGGGGGCAGCCGTGGGAGCTGACGGTGCTGTCCGGAATCAGCCTGGCCGTGGCCGCGATCCCGGAGTCGCTGCCGGCCGTGGTGGCATTGGCACTGGCCGGGGCGACCCGGCGGATGGCGGCCCTGGGAGCGGTGGTCCGGTCGTTGCCGGCGGTGGAGGCGCTGGGCTCGGTGACCGTGCTGGCCACCGACAAGACCGGGACCCTGACCGCGGAAAGTACCACCTGTGTGGCGTTGTGGACCCCATCCGAGGGCGAGGTGTCCGTCACCGATGTGCGGTTGGAGGGCGCCGAGTTGCTTGCTGGTGGCGCCGGGTCGCGGGCCCTGCTGGAGGCGGCCGTGTTGTGCAACAACGCCGAACCGGGCGCGGCCGGTACCGAAGGCGCGCTGGTCACGGTGGCCGCGGCGGTAGGCGTGCCGGTGCACGCGCTGCGTGGCCGGGCGCCGAGAGTGCACGAGGTGCCATTCGACTCGGTTCGCCGGGAGATGCGTACCCGTCACCGGGTGCTCGGGGGTGACCTGGAGGTGGTGAAGGGCGCACCTGAGGTGGTATTACCTGCGGTCGGTGCACCCGTGGTGGAGGTGCTCGACCGCTGGACCGCCGGGGCGTACCGGGTACTCGCGGTGTCCGCCGGGACGCCCGGCCGGTTGCGGCTGGTGGGGCTCTTGGCGCTCGCCGACCCCGTGCGGGCGGAGGCGCGGGCAGCGGTCGTCGCCGCCCGCCGCGCCGGTATCCAGGTCGTGATGATCACCGGTGACCATCCGGGTACCGCCGAGGCGGTCGCCCGGGCCACCGGCGTGTTGGCGCGGGGAGAAGAGCCCGGCTCGCCCGACGATCCGCTGCGCGCGGTGTACGCCCGAACCGACCCGGACGGCAAGCTGGCCATCATCACAGCCTGGCGGGAAGCCGGGCATCTGGTGGCGATGACCGGCGACGGCGTGAACGACGCACCGGCGCTGCGGGCGGCCGACGTCGGAGTGGCGATGGGCCGGCGGGGCACCGAGGTGGCCAAGCAGGCCGCCGAGGTGGTGCTCACCGATGACAGCCTGGCCAGCGTGGTGGCGGCGGTGGCCGAGGGCCGGCGGGTGTTCGACAACGTGCGCCGATTCGTCCGATACGGGGTCTGCGGCGGGCTGGCCGAGATCCTGGTGATGCTGCTCGGGCCATTCCTCGGCCTACCGTTGCCGCTGCTGCCCGCGCAGATCCTCTGGGTGAACCTGGTAACCCACGGTCTCCCCGGCGTGGCGATCGGGTCGGAGCAGGCAGAGCCGGACTTGCTCGACCGGCCGCCCCGGCCACCGGAGAGCGGTATCCTCACCCGTCGGTTGACCGCCGAGGTCGTGGCGCTGGGCGGCGTGGTGGCCGGCTGCTGCCTCGGCCTGGCGATCTGGGCACAGCAGAACGGCCATCCGTGGCAGACCATGCTGTTCGCCACCCTGGCCGTCAGCCAGCTCGGCATTGCGCTGGCCACCCGCTCGGACCGGGATCCGCTGTGGCGGCTGTCCCCGGCCGGTAACCCGTTCCTCTACGTAGCGGTCGCCAGCAGCGCCGGTGCGTTGCTCGGAACCATCTACCTGCCCGGCTTCAGTGGCCTGCTCGGTACGGCGCCGCTGACCACGTTCGAGCTGCTGGTGTCGCTCGCAGTGAGCGCTATACCGCTGCTGGCCGTCGAGGCAGCCAAGTCGGTGCTCCGGCGGCGAGCCGGTAGCCCGCCTATCCCGCCGCCGGCCCCGCCCAGCTCCGCTGCGCCTGGCGCCACTCCGCATCCCAGAGCCCGAGGTTGTGCCACAGCAGCAGCCGTTCGACCAGCAGCCAGAGCAGACCGAGCGCGACCCAGGCGGTGAGCAGGGCGAATAGTCCGACGATGAACCCCACCGAGGTGGGGTGGTATGCGTCCGAGGTCTTGGGCTGGCCGGTGGAGTCCACCCGCACCGGGACCTGGGCGCCCATCGGGGCCGGTGTGTACAGCGGCATCGTGTAGTCGTGCCGCGTGCCGTCGGACTCGGTCCAGCTGACGGGCGTGAACCACGGCGAGTTCACCCCGTCGCCGGCCGGGCGCGGAGTGGAGTGGCCGCGGCCGGTCACCGTCGCGGTGACCGGGTGACTGGTGGCCACCCAAAGGCGCTCCCGCTCGCGCTCCCCGTCTGCGGTGGCGTTACCGATCCACAGCGCGACAACGATTGCCGCCAGGCCGGCGGCCAGCAGAACCACGGCGACCAGTCCTTCCAGACGGTCCGATGCTCGTACCAGCTCGTTGCGCCGCGACCGCGGCACCCGGCCCCGGTGACTCCTGACGTCCACGGCTGCCTCCTCTTCCGGTTCTCGGTCAACGGTGCCGGTGGCAGGCCGAGATCTTCAGTGCCAAGAGTCCCGAGCCCTTGCGCCCATCGGCCCGACGACGTCGGGCGACCACAGGGGCACCCTCGGGGCAGTAGTGCGGAGGACCGGGAGGATTTGATGAGCGCATTCACGGGCGCCGATGGTGTCCCGCCGAGCCCGTATGCGGGAGTCCACGAGACCCATGTCGGTGTGGTGTTCCTGGTCGGGGACCGGGCCTACAAGATCAAGAAGCCGGTGCGCAACGCGTTCCTGGACTTCAGTACCGCCGAACGTCGCCGCGAGGTCTGCCGGCGGGAGATCGAGCTGAACCGCCGGCTTGCTCCGGACGTCTACCTCGGTCTGGCCGAGATCACCGATCCCGCCGGGGGAGGGAGCGAGCCTGCGGTGGTGATGCGGCGGATGCCGCCGGAGCGGCGCCTGTCCACCCTCGTGCGCGGGGGCGCACCGGTGTCGGATGACCTGCGGGTACTGGCGCGGCAGCTGTCGGTCCTGCACGGGCGGGCCCGGCGTGCCCCGGAGATCGACGCCGAGGGCACCCGGGATGCACTCCGTGACCGCTGGACCAGCAGCTTCCGTGAGGTCACGCCGTTTCGCGGTGAGGTGCTCGACGAAGTGGTGACCGCCGACATCGAGCGGCTCACATTGCGGTTCCTGGCCGGTCGCAAGCCGCTGTTCGACGGGCGGATCGCCGCCGGCCGCGTCCTCGACGGACATGGCGACCTCATGGCCGACGACGTGTTCTGCCTGCCCGACGGGCCGAGGGCGTTGGACTGCCTGGAGTTCGACGACCGGCTGCGCTACGTCGATGGCCTGGACGATGCCTGCTTCCTGGCCATGGACCTCGAACGGCTGGGGGCACGCCGGGCGGCGCGGGGGTTCCTGGCCGACTACGCGGAATTCACCGCGGATCCCGCGCCTGCCGCTCTGCGCCATCACTACATCGCCTACCGGGCGTTCGTGCGGGCGAAGGTGGCGTGCCTGCGGCACCGCCAGGGCGACCAGGCGGCTGCGGCGGACGCGGCCGGATACGCCGACCTGACCCACCGACACCTCGTCCGGGGTGCGGTCCGGCTGGCGCTGGTCGGTGGCCTGCCCGGAACCGGGAAGTCGACGCTCGCCGCCGGCCTGGCTGACCGCTTCGGAGCGGTGCTGCTGTCCAGCGACCGGTTGCGGAAGGAGGCGGCGGGGCTCGATCCGACCGCTCCGGCCGGCGCCGGGTACCGGCAGGAGCTCTACCGGCCGGAGACCACCTCGCGGGTGTACGCCGAGCTGCGCGCCCGGGCCGCCACACTGCTCGCTCAGGGCGAGTCAGTCGTGCTGGACGCGTCCTGGACCAGCGCCGAGGAACGGGCACACGCCGTGGAGCTGGCCGACCGCGCGGCCGCCGAGCTCGTGCGGATTCGCTGCGACGCCCCGGCCGCGGTGGCCGCCGCGCGGATTCAGCACCGGGGTGTGACCGCGTCCGACGCCGACGCGGACATCGCCGCCGCCATGGCCCGCGACGCCGAAGCCTGGCCGGAGGCGGTC
The DNA here is from genome assembly GCA_029263115.1 of Pseudonocardia sp. Classification (GTDB taxonomy): domain Bacteria; phylum Actinomycetota; class Actinomycetes; order Mycobacteriales; family Pseudonocardiaceae; genus Pseudonocardia. The sequence continues at coordinate 5,790 of JAJCYC010000006.1, forward strand.
ACCGTCCCGACCGACATCCCCGAGGCCCGGTCCCAGGCGGCGGCCTGTGCAGCGTGGCGGACCGATCCCTGCGGTGGCGCGCACGGCCGGATCGCAGTGGGGAGCGGAATGGGCCTGCGGGCGTCCGGATGATCGGCCGGATCGCGAAGGAGGCCGGGACGCTGTCCCAGACACAGCGCTCCCGGCCTCTGCTCCACCGCCCGCTCCCCAGCGACGAGTGGAGCGCTCCCGCGCCGACGACTATCCCCGACCGGATCGCCACAGGACAGGGTCGAAAGTCCCTAACCCGCCGCCGGCCGGGGAGGAGGCCGGACCTTCGCTCCAGAACAGCGGGACCAGCGACCCTGTCCGGTGGGGAAGCGCCGCGACAGATTGGCGGAGTGAACACGTCAACGGGACCAGCCCCCGGAACCGCGCCGCTTCCCGACCTTGCCGCGATCGTGCTCGGACCGACGCTGACGGCCATCGGCTGGCTGCGCTCACTCGTCGCGCGCTCTGGAGCGCTGGACTACTGCGAGACCGGTGGCTTCACCGTACGAGCGTGCGACAGCCGTGACGGCGACTTCGCGGTGACCAGCGGAGCCGACCCGCGCTTCAAACCCGCCGAACTGACCGACCTGGCCGCGTCGCTGCGAGAAGCCGGCTACCTGGTGGAGTTGGCCCGGAACGACACCGAGCCGTGCGTCCTGGTGAGCGCTCCATCGCAGGGCGGCCGGATCGAACCGTGACGCCATCCGGGCCTGGGCTGGCCGGGATGGCCTTCGCGCTGGTCTTTCGCCGCCACCATGGTGTTCCTGCCGCTGCTGCGTGCGGTGTTCGGCACCGCGTCCCCACCGGGCTGGGTATGGGTGCTGCTGTTGCCAATGCCGCTGCTGGTGTGGACGGTCGACGATGCCGTGCGGTGGCACCGTTGGCGCCGATGGCGAGGTCGGCCCGTGGTCGGCGAAGGTCCAAGGGCAGGCATCAACCGGGTCGAGGGGCCCTGTCTCGCCCACCGGCCAGCTGGTGCTCTGGAAAACGACCAACGGGCTGCCCGGATCGGGCCGCCTACAACGAGATTTTACAAGATGAGAGGTCGGCTGTGAGAGCGCTCGTATACCACGGTCCCGGGCAGAAGAGCTGGGACGAGGTCCCGGACCCGACGATCCGCGACGCCACGGACGTGATCGTCCGGATGGACGCCACGACGATCTGCGGGACCGACCTGCACATCCTCAAGGGCGACGTGCCCGCCGTGACGCCTGGCCACATCCTCGGTCACGAGGGCTTCGGAACAGTCACCGAGATCGGGCCGGCGGTGTCAACCCTCGTCCCCGGTGACCGGGTGATCATCTCCTGCATCACCTCGTGCGGGTCCTGCTCGTACTGCCACCAGCGGCTACCAGCCCACTGCCTCGCCTCAGACGGCGCATCCGGCATCGGCTGGATCTTGGGGCACCTCATCGACGGCACGCAGGCCGAGTACGTCCGGGCCCCCTTTGCCGACAACTCGCTGCACAAGATCCCCGACGGGGTCAGCGACGACGCCGCCCTGACCCTGTCCGACATCCTGCCCACCGGCTTCGAGATCGGCGTTCGTAACGGGCGGGTCAAGCCGGGCGACGTGTTAGCGGTGATCGGTACCGGGCCGGTGGGGCTGGCGGCGACGATGACGGCGTCGCTCTACGGGCCGTCGCGGGTCATCGCGGTCGACATCGACGACAACCGAGTGGAGCAGGCCAGGCGCTTCGGGGCCACCGACGGGGTCAACAGCAGCAGGACGGGGTCCAAGGACCGCATCCTGGGCATGACCGACGGCCTCGGCGTGGACGTCGCGATCGAGGCCGTCGGGGTACCCGAGAGCTTCGAGCTGGCGACGGAGCTGGTCCGGCCAGGCGGCACGGTGGCGAACGTCGGCGTGCACGGCAGGTCGGTGGAGCTGAGGCTCCAGGATCTGTGGATCAAGGACATCGCGATCACCACCGGCCTGGTCAGCGCCACGACCACACCGATGCTGCTCAAGCTCGTCGCCCAGGGGATGCTACGGCCCGACCAGTTCGTCAGCCACCACTTCCGGTTCGACGCGATCCTCGACGCCTACGCGACATTCGCCCGCGCGGCGGACACCAAGGCGCTCAAGGTGGCCATCACCCGCTGACCCTTCGCTGCGACAACGGCCGGACCCGAACGGGTCCGGCCGTTGTCGCCTGAGGTCAGTTCGTCGCGGGGCTGCGCAGGTGGGCGTCCGGCGGTGGGAAGACCACCGACAGGTGCTCGTCCTCGAGCCAGCGCACTCGGTAGGGCGGGGTGCCGTCCGGGTGCAGCAGGGCCACGATCTGCCCGCGCCGGCCGTGCGTGTCGTGCGGGCCGGGTGGGACGATCAGCCAGTCACCGACGTGTGCGTACATGCTTTCCTCCGTTGGTCGATCCGAATCGTGCGGCGTCGAGGAGTAGCCGCCGTTCGGCGGCCGCAACGGCTTCGCGGGCGGTGTCGACGGCGTCGGGGTTGACCGAGATCGAGGTGATGCCGGCGGCCACCTCGGACAGCGAGCACACCTGCGGCAACGTGTTCATCGGAGCCTCCCTCGTCACCCGACGATGCCAGTGAGGTGGTCGCGGTAGCAGCTGCTCTCGGACCCCGTCGATGCGGCGAACGGCCCGCGGATCGCGGGTCGAAAGGCACTCCCCGGACGCCGCGCCGCCGCGCAGAGTAGGACCGGACAACCAGGCACTGAGGGGGACCAACCATGAGCGACTTGGACCGCCGGCTACTCACGCTGACCAGCGCGGAGTGCTACCGGTTGCTGGAGACCCAGCAGATCGGCCGGCTCGGGGTGATCGCCGAGCACTACCCGTTGATCTTCCCGGTGAACTATGCCCTCGACCAGCGGATCATCGTGCTCCGCTTCACCGAGGGAACGAAATTTCTGGCCGCCAACCACGCGAATGTCACCTTCGAGGTCGACCAGATCGACCAGCCGGCGCGGCGAGGCTGGAGTGTGCTGGTGCGTGGGCTGGCCGAAGAGGTCACCAGCCGCCACCGCGACGAGCTGATCGAGCGGACGCTGGCCAGCGGCCTGGAACCGTGGGCGCCCATCGAGCACGGGCACTGGATGCGGCTGATCCCGCACGCGATCAGCGGCCGCCGGATCGAACCGGGGCAGCTCCCCGAGGCCTTCGAGGCGGCCTCCTACCTCTGACGGCCGCCTACCTCTGACTACCCGGCCTGTCAGGTCCACCAGCGAGCCTCAGGGACCTCGCGCGGCTCGTCCGCGCTGATCACTCGCGCGCTCTGCACTCCGGCCACCTGCTCGGCCAGAACCCGCGCGGTGTGCCACTGCGCGCGGTCGCCGAAGTTGTCGAGCAGCACGGCCTGCCCGTCATGCACCTCCACCTCGAAGTGCCCCGGCCGGCAGTACACGTGCAGTCGTTGGCGTAGATCAGCGACGATCCGGTCGTCCGCCCTGGCCACGAGCTCGATCAGGTCGTGCAGGGTGACCACGCCGACCACCAGGTCGCGGTCCCGGACCGGCATCGAGCGGACCCGGGACGCGCGCATCCGCCGGACCAGCGTGCGGACGTCCTCGCGCGGTTCGGTGGCCACGACCTCCCGGGTCATGACATCTCCCACGGTCGTCGCGGCCGGCACCCTCGCGGGTTCCGGGTCGGTCGTCGGGTGCGACGGGATCCGGTGCAACAGCAGGTCGCCTTCGCTGACGACGCCGACCAGTTCCAGGTTGCCGTCCACCACCGGCAGCACCGTGTACCCCCGCGACGCCATCACCGCCGCCGCCTCCTTGATCGGAGTTGCCGGATTGACGGTGACCGCCGGTGAACTCATCGCTTGTTCGACTCGCACAGCCGTCCCGCCCTCAGCCGGCCGGGCCGAGCATGACGGCCAGGACGTCCCGGATGGAGACCACGCCGATCGCCTCCCGGCCGTCCCCGACCGGGACGTGCCGGATGCCGGCCTCGAGCATCAGCTCGCCGACCTCGCGGATGCTGGTTCCCGGTGCCGCCCAGACCAGATCGGTGGTCATCGCCTCGGCGGCGGTCACCTCCTCGGGGTCGTTCCCGGCTGCGAGCACGTTCACCAGGTCACGCTCGGAGACCAGGCCGATCACCCCACGCGGGTCGTCCACCAGCACGACACCGACCTCGTCGGCGGCCAGCTCGGCGGCGATCTCGCGCAGCGTGAGGTGCGGTTTCACCTCGGCGATCGCGCCGACGGCGATCGAACGGACCGGGTCGCCCGGGCGGGCACGGTCGGTGGCGGCAGTCATGGGTTCCTCCTCGTTGCCTACGACGTCAAGGTTCGTCCGGACGCCGCGCCCGCGACACGGACCAAAGCCACGCTGTGCCCGGTTCCTTGGTCCCGCGCCCGGCGCGCCCGGCGCGCCCGGCGCGCACGGTGGCGCGGCGTCAGCGGAAGGTGGCGCTGGTGATCGTGGCGCGGAAGAACTCGCCCCGGTTCTGGCGATCGGTGCCCCACCACCAGCCGGCTCGGAACGCCGAGGGGATGGTCACGCCGTCGAACGTGCGCTCAGCCTGGATCGAGACACCGAAGGGGTACCGCCCGTACGGTTCGCCGTCGGGATTACCCCAGCGGTCGATCAGGATCTCGCGGAGCCGCCCATCGGGGTCGATGCGCAGGTGCACCGCCTCGTCCTGATCACCGATCCGCCACGTCGCCACCGCTATGTCCGGATTCGGACCGGCAGTCCACACCGCCTCGGGGAAGGAGGTGGGCAGCAGGCTGACGCCCTCAGCGGCGAGCCGGCCGCCCGCGCTCCGGCTGATGTCCCGGCCCGATCCGTTCATGATCGGCAGCATCCCGAGCAGTCGCCACCGCATCTCACCGCCAGGTGGGCCGTAGCGGTCGAAACCGGAGACCGGTAAGCCGGCGACGCGAGTGCGGGCGGCCCAGATGAATCCGTGTGGCGGCGCGAGGACCTGCCACGCGCGGTACGGCCGCCAGCCGCGCAGCCGGATCTGCCCGTGCATGGTCAACTCCACCGACGACCACAGCGGTGTCCCCGGAGCCACCACGTGGCTCAGCCAGCGCCGCGCCGGCTGCGGCAACCCAGCTGCCAGCTCGGGGATGAACCGCTGTCCTGGAGTGGTGTCCGCCACGCGGTTCCCGCCGGAGGGCACCGCGCTCACAGCGGCGGATACCTCGGTGCGAGGAGCACCGGGCACGGGGCGTGTTGCAGGGCGCAGTTGAGTACGAGCCCGGCCCGGTCACCGCTGTCCGCTCTCGGCCCGCCGATGACCAGGAGGTCGGCGTCCAACGCCTCGCCGACCAACTCGTGCGGCCGGATCCGGACGAGTCGGGAATGCACGTGAGAACCCCCGGACAGTCGGCTGGTGGCGGCTCGGATCGCGGTCGCCAGTTGCGTTCGCCCGCGCTCGACCGCCTCCTCAAGTGCCACGCTGCGTTCGGCGAAGGATCTCGGTACCGCGTGGGCGACGGTCAACGTCGCGCCCAGGTGAGCGGCGGCGGCCGTGGCCTCGGCGAGCACCACCGAGTCGCCGGGCAGGTCGCGGAGGGCGGCGACCACCCTGGCGGGCCGGCTGTCGTTCTGGCTGCGGGCCACCCAGACCGTGCGTCCGGCGAGTTGGTTCACCGCACGCACGAGACCGGGCGCGGCGAACAGCGGCCCGGCGTCGCGCGGCGACTCGTCAGGCCACGTCTCGAGTACCCGGCCGGTGGCCCCGCACATTTCCGACAGCCACGCCGGGGGACTCGAACCCAGTACGACCACCGGAAGGCGGCTCAGGCCATTGCGCAGGAGTACGTCCTCATCCAGCACCGGATGCCTAGACATGGCGAGCCTCCGAAACGCGAACTGCCGGCTGGCCGGTTCCGGCCGGCATCGGGCGACCGGGGACGCCCGGCGACAGCGGCACGGTCCAGCGGACCTCGGTGCCACCTTCCGTCTGGACGTGCACCGAGTATCCGCCGTGCCACCGGCGCGCTGCGGCCGCGATGTCAGCGAGCCCGGTATCCGAGGCCGGTCCGCGCCGCACGTTCTGGCCGTCGTCACGCACCGCCAGGTGCAACTCGCCGGCTCCGAGGTCTGCGGCTACCTCTACGCTGAGTTCGCTGACGTGGGAGTGTGTGGCGACGTTGGCCAGTGCCGCGCGCAGGACGGCGTGCAGGTCGGTTGCGATCTCGTCGGGGACCAGGGTATCCAACGGACCGTCCAGCGTGAGCCGGGGTTCGACGCCCAGGTGGGCGGCTGTTCTCCGGACGGCCTGCTGCAATTGGCTGCGCAGGTATGACCTCTCAGTGAGTTCGGGCCCCGCCATCGTTTCGGACATCACCGGGGACTCCTCACCCGTCGGTCCGGGAGCCTCGATGACCCAACTCGTCGTCGATTGCCCAGTGCTCGCAGGTCGTTCTCGATGCCGCTGCCTAGTACGTCGAGGTCGGTTGCCGAGTCGTCGCCGGTCAGCCCGAAGGTCACCCGATCCCGGTAACTGAAGATCGACACTCCGATCCGCATCCTGCTCGAGATCGGCACGTAGGGTACGACCTCGAGCAGCTCCCGACCCAGGCAGTAGAGCGGCTCGCGGGGTCCGGGGACGTTCGTGGTGACCGTGACGACCGCGTGCTGCGGGGCGTGCGCGGCGGCCCGAACCGGAGCGGCGATCAGCGGGAAGGGCTGGAACCGGGCCAGTGAGGTGAGCAGGGCCTCGGCCTCGGCCTCGCCTCCGGTCTTCAGTGACGACAGCTCGGCGCGCACCGCCATGAGCCGGTCCAGCGGATCGTCTAGGTGTACCGGGAGCCGCGCCAGCAGTAGCGACACCTGGTTGTCGCGGACGCCCTCCGCGCCGGGGGCACGGACCGACACCGGCACCAGGGTGCGGATGGCCGTGGGGGTCGGCTGTTCGCCGCGTTCGAGCAGCAGCGCCCGGAAGCCACCGGTCACCGCCGCGAGGACGACGTCGTTGAACGTCCCGCCCGGTTCGCGCCGCGCCGTGTCGACGGTGTCCTTGCCGGTGCTCGCCCAGCTGTAGTGCCGGGGGCGGGCCAGCGGGCCGGTCAACGATGTACGCCTGGCGGGCCACATGCTGCCGGCCAGGGCCACCGACCCGCGCGCCGCCGCGACGAGCCGGGTCGGCCATCCCGACGGGCGCACCAGGATCCCGGCCAGGGCGCGGGCCTGGCGGGCCGGTAGTCGCACCACCTCGGCGACCGCATCGAGTACGAGACGCGCCGCGGACGGGTCGGAGTCGGGCAACCATTCGTCGGAAGGCACGACGCATGGGACCGGAGTCGGGTCCAGAACCGCTCGGTAGATGTCCGTGCCAGACACCCCGTCGACCATGCAGTGGTGCACCTTCGAGATCAGCGCCCACCGGTCACGCGCCAAGCCTTCGACCAGCCAGTTCTGCCAGAGTGGCCGGTCCCGATCGAGTCGCGCCGACATCACCCGGCCCATCAGCGCACGCAGCTCTGCGTCTCCTCCCGGCGACGGTAGGGCGGTCCGCACCAGGTGGCGGTCGATGTCGAATGACGGATCGTCCACCCACACCGGAGGCGCGAGGTCGAGCGGAACCTCCCGGACCTTCTGCCGGTAGCGGGGGATGAGCGGCAACCGCCCGATGAGGTGCGCGCGTAACTCCTTCAGGGTCGGTACCGGGCCGGCGAAGACCGCGATCGAGGCAATAGCCAGGGACAAGTTCGGCTCGGCGTCCTCGGCCAGCAGGAACACCGCATCCAGGGGTGTCATCCGATCACCTCGCACGCGTGTTCCTCCCTCGACATCGTCGGCAACCCTGCCCGCGCTCCCTGGGCCTCGGGCGAGGTGTTCACCGACTTCCGCTGGGGCCTGGCGTGTCGCCGCGGATCACCGCGACCGGGCAGTCGGCCCGGTGGATCAGCGCCTGGCTGGTCGAGCCGAGCAGTCGCCCGGAGATCTCGCCCCGGCCGCGAGAACCGACGACCAGCAGCCGGGCGCCCCGGCTCCGCTCGAGCAGGGCCCGCGCCGGACGCTTCCGCGGGAGCTCCCGGCGTACCTCGACGTCGGGGTACTTCTCCTGCCAGCCGGCCAGCCGCTCGGCCAGCAACCGGGTCTCCTCCTCGCGCACGTCGTCGGTGTACAGCAGGTTGACGATCTTCGGGTCGACCGCCATGTCCGCCCAGGCGTGCACCACGACCAGCGGGGCGGAGTGCCGGGACGCCCAGTCGTGGGCGAACGCCAGCGCCGCCTCGCTGGCCGGGGACTCGTCGACGCCCACCACGACGGGGGCCGGGAGAACCGGCTGCTCGATTGGCCGCTCCCTCGGCGTCCCCGCGTACCACCACCACCGGGCATTTCGCGCGCGACACGACGCCCACCGCGACGGATCCGAGTAGCAGGCCGGTCAACCCACCCAGACCTCGGTCGCCGAGCACCACTAGTTCCGCGTCCACCGAGCGGTCGCTCAGCAGATCCACCGGCTGGGCCGTGCACAGGTCGGTCGTCACCTCGACATCGGGAGCCGCCGCACGGGCCTGCGCGGCGGCCTGTCGCAGGCAGTCCCGGGCCCACCCGAGAACGGTGTCTCGGTAGCCGGTGACAACACCCGGAGCGGGGTCCGCGCCGCCCCAGTCGTAGGCGTACACCAAGGTCAGGGGAACGCCCCGGACAGCGGCCTCCCGGGCGGCCCAGCGGGCGGCCCGCTCGGCGGACATCGAACCGTCGATCCCGACCAGGATCGGCGGCCTCTGTACTGTGGACGACGGTGGCGTGTCGGACATGGTCATCGTCTCCTCTCTGGTGACCAGCTCACCCGAGCGGCGTCTCCGGGAGCAGAGGCGTACGTCCCGGGACGGTTCGCCATCAGTCCCGCCTCGATCGAGACCCGAAACACCGACAGCGCATCGCATCGGGCCAGGGGTGCCCCGGTGCGATGCCTCGTACGGGAGAGCGAGTCGGTGCGCCACGGCCTGCTCGGCGCCGAGCACGGTCAGCGAGCGCACCTCCATCTCCGGGTAGAGCCTCTCGAACGTGCGGTCCTTGCTGAGCACAGTGCCTAGGTAGCCGAGCAGGAAGGACAGAGGGATCGACAACAGGCCCGGGTTGTCCGGCGGGAACCAGTGGAAGTCGACGCCCTGCGACGGGCTTTCCCGGTCACCGCGTCCACCGGCCTCCCGGACCGGCACCACCGGAGAGAAGACGATCAGCAACACCATGACCGCTAGCTGTTCTGCCGATAGATGCTCCACAGCGCCCCGGCGGTGTTGAACCGCTTCCAGAACAGCGAGTAGACGATGGTCGGCAGGTTCGCCGACGCGGCGACCAAAGAGGCGAGCGCTACCAGGAAGGCGATTTTCTGGCCGTTGGCCAGGATGCCGCCGGCGAAGATCCCGACAGGCTGGCTCGGCGAGCCCGACGAGGTCGCCCGGTTGTGGAGGTCCTCGCGAATCCCGACTCGGCCTTCATCACCGGGCAGATCCACTCCGGTCTGTCCCACGGCGCTGTGTGCTGTCAGGCCGGTTTCTCGAGGCCGGCAAGCCGAAACTGCCAGATGATTGTGCTCGAGGATCTATCGGTTATGTATCTAGCCAGGCCGCGTCCATCACGGCTGCTGCCTTCGGATGTAGCTCGCCTCTCGCTACGTAGATGTCGGTGAGCGTGCTGATCTTCGCGTGGCCGGTGAGATCGGCCTTCTGACGGTCGGTGAGCTCACCGGAGTCGTGCCAGATGGTGGCGGCCGTCTTGCGGAACGTGTGGCTGGTAACCGGCCAGTCCATGCCGGCGGCCTTTCGGGCTTCGCGGATGTAGCCGGACATGTTGTTGGGGTCCTTCCAGGTCAAGCCGTCGCCGATGCTGCTGGAAGCGGGGAACACCGGAGCGTCCTTACCCGGGGCATCCCGAGCGGCGAGCATGGCTACGACGAACTGGGGGAGCGGAACGATTCGCAGCGAGGTTGCGGTCTTGCCGGCGTGCCGGTGCAGGCCCTTGCCCCGGTGTCGGACGATGTTGCCGGTGATGGCCACGATCGGCACCAGGCGGATGTCGTTGCAGTCGACGACTGGTACGCCCTCCAGGTCGACGTCGTCCCAGCGCACGGCTAAGGCTTCTCCGATGCGGACTCCGGTACCGAGCATGAAGGTGACGATGTCGGGCAGGTCGCGCCGGCGGGCGTTCGCCTGAGCTCGAGATTCCTCGGGATCGTCGGATCGGCCGGTCATCCAGGCGAGGAAACGCTGACGTTCCTCTCGGGTGAGCGCTCGCGGCTTGCGGCCGCCGGCTTCGATGGGATCGAGGTGCTTGACGGGGTTGTTCGACATGGCCTCGTGCTGGATCGCCAGCCGGAAGATCAGCGACAACACGGTCCGGATGGTCTTGCGGGATTGGGCGCCCTGAGACGAGGCGAGTTCGGTGAAGAAGGTGTCGAGGCGGGGGACGGTGCACTCCCGCAGCCGCCACTGGCCCATCGCGGGCAGGATCACTGAGTTCAGCCGCTGCCGGTAGGTGTCGGCGGTGGTCATCGTTCGGGTTCCCTCGGCGACCTGGGTGTTGAGCTTGGCCAGCCACATCTCGGCCGCCCGTTCGATGGTGTGCTCCCCGCGCAGCGGTGACTTCGGGCTGCCGGTCCGCGAGCGGATCTCGTCTTGCAGTGCGGTCAAGGCGATCGTCTTGGTCGGTCCCCGGCGCGCCAGCGTGCGAGTTACACCGTCGAAATCGCGGAACCGGCAGCGGGCGATGAAGCTTCGCTCGCCCGCCGGCTTGGTCACCCGGATGCTGCCATGTGTACCCATGTTCAACGGTGGTCTTGCCATCCGCAGCCGCCTCCGCTGTGAGCGTATCCGCGTCGTTTCCGCGCAGTTCGATCACTAGACGGTAGCGTACGGGTCCGACACAAGGCTCTGAGCTGCAACTATGTGGGGCGGGTGGGGCTCGAACCCACGACCTGACGGATTATGAGTCCGCTGCTCTGACCAGCTGAGCTACCGCCCCTTCGGCGCAGAGACTACCGGGACCACCTGATGCAGAGGCGGAAGTGGGCGCCCGCCGCGGCAGGGGTCACGACCCCGGCGACCGGTACCGGAGCCAGGCTGGTAGCAATGCCGGGTGCCCGAGAACCTCCAGGACCCGGTGGGGCTGGTGGCCGGCACCGAGGACTCCACCCCGCTGCAGTTCACCGTTGCGCTCCATCCGGAGCAGTACCTGCAGCTCGACGACGTGGTGGTCACCGTGCGGGGGGTGCCCGGGGTCGGGCCGGTGTCGACCGCCGGAGTGGTGACCCAGGTCCGGGCCCGGCATGAGGGCGCCAGTTTCGCCTCGGACGCGTTCCTGATCGGCGAGGGGGTGTTGCCCGCCCAGGTGCAGGAGATCGCCGAGGTGGCCACCACCCGGGTGGACCCGGAGTGCTATGTGCCGCCGCGCCCCGGTGAACCCGTGCGGCGGGCCACCGGCGAGGAGCGGGCCCGCGCGCTGTACTTCGACCGGATGGACCACAAGGTGGCGGTGGGCCTGGGCCGCGACGGCGAGCCGATCTATCTGAACCTGGAGTTCCTGGACGGCACCCGCGGCGGGCACGTCTCGATCAGCGGCGTCTCCGGGGTGGCCACCAAGACCAGCTTCGCGCTGTTCCTGCTGCATTCGATCTTCCGTGGCGGGGCGCTGGGCAACCGCGCGGTGAACGCCAAGGCGCTGATCTTCAGTGTGAAGGGCGAGGACCTGCTGTTCCTCGACCACGCCAACCGCCGGCTCGCCGACCCCGAGGAGGGCCCCGAGCTCAGGGAGTGCTACGCCACGTTGGGGCTGCCGGCCGAGCCGTTCGCCTCGGCCGGGTTCTACGCCCCGCCGACCCCGGACGACCCGACCGGGCGCCCGCACGTCACCGGGCGGACCAGCGGGATCACCCCGTTCTGGTGGACGCTGAACGAGTTCTGCGCGCTGGAGTTGCTGCGCTACGCGTTCGCCGACGCCGAGGACGAGCGCAACCAGTACACCTCGGTGATCCACCAGGTGGCCACCCGTCTGCGGTTCGAGGCGCTGCCGGTCGGTTTCGACGGGGCGGTCGCCATCGAGGGCCGGCACCTGCGCAGCTACGACCAGCTCGTGGAGTTCCTCTCGGAGAAGCTCACCGACGAGGACGCGGCCGTGCGGGCGCCGTGGGCCGGTCCGGTCACCGGCACCGGCACGATCAACGCGTTCCTGCGCCGGCTGCGGTCCAGCCTGAAAGCGCTGCGCACCGTCGTGCGCGGCGACCTGCCGGACACCCCGGGCCGGCGGATCAGTACCGAGGGCCAGCAGGTGACGGTGGTAGACCTGCACAACCTCCCGGAGCGGGCGCAGCGGTTCGTGGTGGGTGTGGTGCTCGCCGCCGAGACCGCCCGCAAGGAGGCCGCGGGTCCGGGCGGGCTGCTGTTCACCATGATCGACGAGCTGAACAAGTACGCCCCGCGCGAGGGCACCAGCCCGATCAAGGAAGTGCTGCTGGACATCGCCGAACGTGGCCGCTCGCTCGGCATCATCCTGATCGGCGCCCAGCAGACCGCCAGCGAGGTGGAGCGCCGGATCGTGGCCAACTCGTCGGTGAAGGTGGTCGGCCGGTTGGACCCGGCGGAGGCAGGGCGGCCCGAGTACGGGTTCCTGCCGGCCACCCAGCGCGGCCGGGCCACCCTCGCCCGGCCGGGCACCATGTTCGTCTCCCAACCGGAGATCCCGGTGCCGCTCGCGGTGGAGTTCCCGTTCCCGGCCTGGGCCACCCGGCTGTCGGAGAGCGCGGGGCCCCCGGTGGGGCCGTCCACGGGCAACGGCGCCGTGGCGTCGGTCCAGTCCTCGGCCCTGCACCGGCTGCCGCCGGTGCACAACGACCCGCCGTTCTAGTGCCTCGGGGTTCGGGTACCCGGGGGCTGCCCGTCGCAGGGGTGGACCGGGTGCGTGGGTCCTGGGTCGTCGCCCTGGTCACCGACGCCGGGGAGGTCAGCTGGTCCCACTGCGCCGGAGCCCGGGAGGTGCTCGCGGGCCCGGTGGACCGGGTCAGCGGCCGAAGTCGACGGACGCGGCGGGGTCCTGCTGGATCTCCAGCCTGGTGGGACGCCTGCGCCCCGGTCATCTCCTCGACGGCGCCGACGACCGCGTAGCCCGCGTTGTTGACCACGGTGTCCACCGGTCCGGACCGCAAAAATGTCCGGATGATCACGTCCTCGACGTCGGCCGGCCGGGTGAGTCGAGGGTCTCGGCGGCCATTCGATCGGAGACCGGCGCCGGAGGAACCGCGGGTGGCCCAGCGGCCCGGCTCAGGTCGGGCCGAGAAGCGGGACCCGGGCCCGGGCGGCGTCGACCACGTTGGTGTCGATCTCCCCGATCAGCATCCCGGGTTCGCCGCCGAGTCGGGCCCGGGCCGCGCCCCAGGGGTCGGCGAGCACGCTGCGGCCGATACCCAACGGTGCCCTGCCGCACGGCGGGGCCCAGGCCTGGTCGCAGGCCAGCAGCCAGGCCTGGGCGTCCGCCGCGCGGGCCCGGGTGAGCAGGTCCCACTGCTCGGCCTTGCCCGGGCCCTCGCCCCAGCTGGCCGGCAGCACGACCAGGGTCGCGCCGGCCCGGGCGAGCCCGGTGAACTGGTCGGCGAACCGCACGTCGTAGCAGGTGGCCAGCCCGACGGTCACCCCGTCCACCGGCACCGTGACCAGCTCGTCCCCGGGCGCGACCGTGTCGGACTCGCGCACGCCGAACGCATCGTAGAGGTGGATCTTCCGGTATCGGGCCAGGTCGCCGTCCGGACCGACCACCAGCAGCGTGTTGTACACCCGCCCGTCCGGCGCGGGTTCGAACATGCCGACCACCGCGGTGATCCGGTGCTCGCGAGCCGCCGCCCGGACCGCCCCGGCCCACGGGCCGTCCAGTGGCTCGGCCGCGACGGCCAGGTCGGACCCGAAGCAGGTCATGCTGGCCTCGGGGGTGACCACCAGCCGGGCGCCCCGCTCGGCGGCCGCCGCGACGGCCGCGACGACCTGGTCGCGATTGGCGGCCGGGTCGGGGCCGCAGGCCAGCTGGGCGGCGGCGACGGTCAGTGTGGTCACGGATGCTCCCCGGGGCGGTGGCGCCGGACGGTGTCCTCGAAGTCGGCGAACAGCGACTCCAGTTCGGTGACCGGCCTCCGGGGGGACAGTAGCTGCCAGCCGGTGCGGATGGTCATGCCCGGGACGGGGGTCCGTGGTGAGGCCGCCTCGGAACCCGTCGGAGGTGGCGCCTACCGTGGTCGGCTGATGAAGCTGCTGCACACCTCCGACTGGCACGTCGGAAAGACGCTCAAGGGCCACAGCCGGTTGGCCGAGCAGGAATCGGTGCTGCGCGAGATCGTCGCGGTGGCCCGCGCCGAGCAGCCGGACCTGGTGCTGGTCGCCGGCGACCTCTACGACAGCGCGGCGCCCGGCGCGGCCGCCCAGCAGCTGGTGGTGCGGGCCCTGCTGGCGCTGGCCGGGATCGGCGCCCGGGTGGTGGCGATCGCCGGCAACCACGACCACGGACCCACCCTCGATGCCTACCGCCCGCTGGCCGGCGCCTCCGGGATCACCCTGGTCGGGTCCTACCGGCCGGCCGCCCAAGGCGGGTTGATCGAGTTCGAGGCGCGTTCAACCGGGGAGCCGGTCCGGCTGGCGGTGCTCCCTTTCCTGTCCCAGCGCTTCGCGGTGCGCGCCGCCGAGCTGGTCGCCGCCACCCCGGCGGAGAACGCCGGCCGCTACGACCAGCAGGTCCGCGACGTGCTCGACGAGCTGACCGTCGGCTTCGGCGACGACTCGGTCAACCTGGTGATGGCGCACCTGACGGTGACCGGAGGGGCGTTCGGCGGCGGTGAGCGGATGGCCCAGTCGATCTTCGAGTACCACGTGCCGGCCACCGTGTTCCCGGCGCACACGCACTACGTCGCGCTCGGTCACCTGCACCGCCGGCAGAGCCTGCCCGCGCCGTGCCCGGTGCACTACTGCGGGGCGCCGCTGGCGGTCGACTTCGGCGAGCAGGACAACACCGCCGCGGTGTGCCTGGTGGAGGCCGCCCCGGGAGTGCCGGCGAAGGTCCGGGACGTCCCGATCACCGCCGGACGGCGGCTGCGCACCCTGCGCGGCAGCGTCGACGAGCTGGCCGCGCGGGCGGGCGAGGTGGGCGATGCGCTGCTGCGGGTGTGGGTCCGCGAACCGGCGCGGGCCGGGCTGCGGGAGCGGGTGCTGGAGCTGCTGCCGAACGCGCTGGAGATCCGGATCGACCCCGACTTCGCCGGCCCGGTCACCGGGTCACGCCCGGCCGGCGGGACCGGCGGCGTGGAGCGGTCGCCCGGTGAGCTGTTCGGTGACTACTGCGCGACGCAGGGGATGGCCGACCGTCGGGTCGAGGCCCTGTTCGCGCGGTTGCACGACGAGGTCACCGGAGGTCCGGACTAGATGCGCCCGATCCAGCTGGATCTGCACGGCTTCGCCGCCTTCCGGGAACCCACCCGGGTCGACTTCGCCGGGGCGGAGTACTTCGCGCTGGTCGGGCCCACCGGGTCCGGCAAGTCCACGGTGATCGACGCGATGACGTTCGCCCTGTACGGCTCGGTGCCCCGCTGGGACGACCGGAAGATCGTGCACCTGGCGCTCGCGCCGACCGCCACCCGGGGGACCGTTCGGCTGGTGTTCGAGGTCGGCGCCACCCGCTACGTGGTCGCCCGCGAGCTTCGGCGCGGGGCCAACGACAAGGTGACGGTGCGCAACGCCCGGCTCGAGCGGCTGCTGGACCCGGCCGACCCGGAGGGCGAGACCGAGCCGGTCGCCACCGAGTCCGGCGTCAGCAGGCACGTCGAGGAACTGCTCGGGCTGCCGTTCGACCAGTTCTGCCAGTGCGTGGTGCTCCCGCAGGGCGACTTCGCCGCGTTCCTGCACGCCAAACCCGCCGACCGGCAGGAGACCCTGACCCGCATCCTCGGGTTGGGGATCTACCGGTCCATCCAGCAGCGGGCCGGCACCGAGGCAGCCACCGCGCGGCAGCGGGCCGAGGTCATCACCGGCGAACTGGGCCGCTACACCGACGCGGACCAGGCGGCGCTCGACGCAGCCTGGCGCCGGGCCGACGCGCTGTCCGCGCTGGCCGAGCGGGTGGCCGTCGCGGTGCCGGCCCTGGCCGACGCCGAGCGGTCCGCCCTCGAGGCCACCCGGGCGGCCGAGCGGGTGCGCACCGAGATCGGCGTGCTCGCCGGGTTGCGCCCGCCGGTCGGGCTCGCCGCGCTGGCCGCCGACGCCCGGCTGGTCGGTGAGCGGGTCGGCGCGGCACGGGCCGTCGTGACCGCGGCCGAAGCGGCAGACACCGGGGCGCGCGCCGCGCTGGCCGCCGCGCCCGATCCCGGCCCGTTGCGGCAGCTGCGCCGCGACCACGCCGAACTGACCGGGCTGCGGGCCGAAGGCCCCGGGCTGGGCGCCGCGCTCGCCCGGGCCCGGGACGCGGTCGTCGCCGCGCACACCCGGACCGCTGCCGCCGCCGCCGCGCTGGACGGCGCCCGCGCCGCCGAAGCCGCGGCGGCCACCGCGCGCGACACCGTGCACGCCGAGGCGGCCCGGCTCGCCGACGAGCTGGCCCGGCTGGCCGTCATCCGGATGCCCACCGAGGTGACCGGGCTGACCGGCGAGCTGAGCGCGGCGGCCGAGCGGTCGGCCGGGGCCCGGGCGGCCGCTGCGGCGGCCGAGGACACCGTCGACCAGGCCCGCGTCGACCAGGCCGGCGCCGCCCGCGCGCTGACCGCCGCCCGCGCCGAGCTCGACCAACTCGTCCGCCTCGACCAGGCCGCCGCGCTGCGCGCCGAACTGGTCGCCGGCCACGACTGCCCGGTATGCGAGCAGCCGGTGCGCGTCGTGCCGCCGATCCCCACCACCAGCGAGCTTCCGGCGGCGCGGCAGGTGCTGGCCACCGCCACCGTCGAGCACGACCGGCTGGCTGCGGCCGTGGACGATGCCACCGCGGCGCTGGCCGGGGCACGGGTCGCCGCGCAGCGGGCCGACGTCGCGCACACCGAACTGGTCGCCCGGGTGCAGCGGCTGGCCGCCGACCTGCGCGCGGCCCGGGATCCGCTGGTGGCGCTCGGCGCACCCGCATCGGGCACCGACCTGATGGAGTCGTGGACCGAGCTTGTCGGCTGGACCGGATCCGCCGCGGCGGAACGGTCCCGGCAACTGGCCGGGCTCGACCGGGACGGCGCCGACGCGGCCCACACCAGCGCGGTGCGGGCCGTGCGGGAGGCGGCCGGGGCCGTGGAGAGGTGTCGCGGCGCGGAGACCGGGGCGGTGCGCGCCGAGCACGACGCTCGGCGGGCCGCCGAGCGCGCCGAGACCCGGTCGGTCGAGCTGGTTGCGGCGCTGGCCGGTGCGCCCACCGACGCCGAGGCCGCCGACCGGCTCGACGAGCTGGCCGAGCTCAGGGTGCGTGCGACCGCCGCCGACACCGCCCTGCGCGACGCCCGGGCCAGGCTGACCGAGGCCGCGTCCGGGGCCGAGCGGGTCGGCGCGGCGCTGCGCACGGGGTGGCGGGAGCTGGACGCCGCGCGGGATCCGCTGGTCGGGCTGGGCGCCCCGGCGCTCGACGACCAGGCCATCGCCGGCCGCCGGGCGGAGGCCGCCGGCGCGGCCGCCGCGCTGGTCGACGGGTGGCGGGCGCTCACCGACTGGGCCGCGCGCGTGGCGGGGGAACGCCGGGCCGGGCTGCCGGCGGCCGAGGCCGCCGTGCGCGCCGCCGCTGCCGCGGTGTCCGCGGCCGAGCAGTCGTTGATCGGCGACCTGCGGGCGCACGAGCTGCGACTCGGCGACGGCCGTCCGTTGGCCGCCGAGGCGCCGGTGCTGGTCGCCGCCGCCTACGCGCGGGCCCGGGCCGGTGCCGAACGGCTGGCGGAGCGGTGGGACGAGGCGCGACGGTTGGCGGAGCAGCACGACGACGCCCAGCAGGCCCACCAGGTGGCGACCACGCTGGCCCGGTTGCTGCGTAGCAACGAGTTCCCGCGCTGGCTGGTGGCCTCGGCGCTGGACACCCTGGTCGCCGATGCCTCGAGCCGCCTCGCCGAACTCTCCGGCGGACAGTTCGAGCTCACCCACGAGGCGGGCGAGTTCCTGGTGGTCGACCACGCCGACGCGGACACCCGCCGGCCGGTCAAGACGCTGTCCGGCGGCGAGACGTTCCAGGCCAGCCTCGCGCTCGCGCTGGCGCTGTCCGAGCAGCTGTCCACCCTGGCCGCTGCCGGCGCCGCCCGGCTGGACTCGATCTTCCTGGACGAGGGGTTCGGCACCCTGGACGAGGCCAACCTGGAGATCGTCGCCGCGACGCTGGAGAACCTGGCCGCGGTCGGAGACCGGATGGTCGGGGTGGTCACCCACGTGCCGGCACTGGCCGAGCGGGTGCCGGTGCGGTTCGTGGTCAGCCGCGACCAGCGCACCTCATCGATCGTGCGGGAGGGCGGGTGACCAGCACGTCGGCCGCGCAGGCGTCCGGGACGGCCTGGCGGATCGAGAGCTGGGACCCCGGGTACGGGGCGAGCACCGAGGAGCAGCCCGGTCAGTCCCTGATCGAACCGGTACTGGACGTGGAGCTTCCCCCGCACGCGTGGCGGCCGGTGGATTCCGGCTCGGCGGCCTGGCCGGGCGCGCTGTTCGTGGACGGGGTGCGTCGGATCGACGCGATGGGCTGGGGCGGCGCGTCGGAGAGTGCGGCGGACGGCACGCCTTCGCTGGGGTTGTTCGCCTCGTACGCCGCCGGAGTTGTGCGGTGCCGACCGGGGCACGCCGGGCTGATCGACGCGCAGGTGCACCGGGGGCTGTTCAGCGGGGCGGCCCCGGTACTCGACGTGCACACCTCCGCCGGGCGATACGCCGGGATCGGGGTCGCGCTACGGGGGGAGTCACCGCCACCGATGCAGCAGCTCGGTGAGCGGGTCCAGGAGCGGATGCGAGCCCTCGAGCTGGAGGTGTCCCAGCGGGCCCGGACCACCTGCGCGGACTCCGACGTGCTGGTGGTGGACGGGCCGCTGCACAACCAGGTCCGGTTGCCGCGCACCCTCGGCTACGCCAAGACCCACGCCACCCACTACCTGCCGGCCGAGCTGAACCGCCTGGTGGGTCGGCTCGCCGCCGGGCAGCGGACGCCGGTGTTCGGCCTGCGCGACCGCTTCTCCTGGTACCTGAAGCTGCCCGGCGGTTCCGGGGCGCCGTGGGCGGGGGTGGTCCGGGTCGAGTGCTGGGCGGACCAGCCGGCGGGAGAGCCCACCGCCAGCTCGATCGACACGGCGATCGAGCTGGCCTCGGCCAGCCAGCCCACGCTCTGCCGCTACGCCTCGTGCGAGTACAAGGACACCCGGGCCCCGCAGAACCTCTACCCGATCGCCGGACTGGAACGGGAGCTGCGCCGCCGCCTCGGCGACCAGCGGCTGCTGCACCGGGCGATCCGCCGCGCCGCCAGAGGGTGAGCACGACCACCCGACGGCGGCGGCACTGCTCTGGACCTCAACAGTATGGTGGTCGGGTGACTGACATTTCCTTCAGCGACCGGGTGGCCATCGTGACCGGCGCGGGTGGCGGTCTGGGCCGCACCTACGCGCTCGACCTCGCCGCCCGGGGCGCGTCGGTGGTGGTCAACGACCTGGGCGGGGCCAAGGACGGTAGCGGCGGCGACGCCTCCGCCGCGCAGAAGGTCGTCGAGGAGATCGAGGCCAAGGGCGGCCGCGCCATCGCCTCGCACGACTCGGTGGGCACCCCGGAGGGCGGCCAGGCGATCGTCGACGCCGCGATGAACGCCTTCGGCAAGGTCGACATTGTGATCAACAATGCCGGTATCCTGCGCGACCGCACGTTCGCCAAGCTGAGCGTGGACGACCTGGAGGCGGTGCTGACCGTGCACCTCAAGGGTGCGTTCTACGTCAGCCAGCCGGCGTTCCGGGTGATGAAGGAGAACGGTTACGGCCGGTTCGTCTTCACCTCGTCCAACGCCGGGGTCTTCGGCAACTTCGGCCAGTCCAACTACGGCGCGGCGAAGTCCGGCCTGGTCGGGCTGTCCAACGTGCTGGCCATCGAGGGCGCCAAGGCCAACATCAAGAGCAACGTGATCTGCCCGATGGCCGCCACCCGGATGACCGAGGACCTGCTCGGTCCGCTGGCCGACAGCCTGCAGCCGGAGTGCGTCGCCCCGATGGTCGTCTATCTGGTCAGCGAAGCCTGCGAGTACACCCACGAGGTGTTCTCCGCCGGCGGCAACCGGTTCGCCCGGGTGTTCACCGGCCTGGTGCCCGGCTGGTACGCGGGCAAGGACGCGGGGGTGTCCGCCGAGGACATCGCCGCCAACATCGACCGGATCCGCGACGAGCAGGGCTACATCGTGCCGATGTCGGTCTCCGACGAGATCGGTGTCCTGAGCGAGGTGCTCAAGAGCGACCGCTGACCCGTGAGCGGGGCGTAGCGCTCCGGCACTGCTGCCCACTCACCAGGGCTCAGCCGACCCCGAGCGCGGCGCCGATCTCCGGGTAGCCGGCGCCGGCCTGGCCGGCGTAGAAGATGTCGGCCTCCGCGCGGGCCCCGGCGCTGCGCCGGAGCTGGGTGAGCACGTAGAGCCGGGCCAGGTGCGCGGCGGGGCGTTGTTCCTCGGCGATGCGTGGGTCGACCGGCCCGTGGGGTGCCTGGTCGGCGGACAGCCCGGTCAACCGCCGGGCCCACCGCCAGGCCAGTTCCGCCACGTCCCGGTCGAGCTCGTCGAGTTCGGCTCCGGTGAACTCCCGCCGCTGCATGGGTCCACTCTGGCGACAGCCGGCGAACCGGGCAAGGCCGATCGGCAACGGCGCGGATACGACTTCAGTACGGTCGTGCGCCGCATTCCCGCAGGTCGGCCGGCTTCGGCGGCTCCCAACACCAGGGAGATCGCACCGCTGGTCGCCGCCGTGGCGTTCGCCGCCCAGGCCGGCTGCCGGTACACCGCGCAGCTGGGTGCGATGCGGATCGCCGAGGAGGTGGACGCGCTGGAGTCGATGGCGATCCAGCCGCTGCCGTACCTGGTCACCACCCGGATGCTGGCCGCGTTCATCGCCATCGTGCCGCCCTACACCGCGACCCTGCGGGAGGTCGATCCCACCGTGCGTGAGCTGCTCATCGACAGCCCGGAGTCGCTGGCGCTGATCCGGGACGTGGTGCGGGACAACGGCCCGTCGGTGGCCGCACTCCTCGGTGACCTGGGGACGACCACCGACGTGGTGGCCTTGCGGCTGCCCGCGCTCGGGGAGTTCCTGCCGGGACTCCTGCTGCTCGGACCGGCACGCCCCGGCGCGCGCCGACCATCGGTGGCAGCCCTGCGCCCTGGATCAACCGCCACTGCGAGCACACCGGACCCCGCTTGCAGCAACGCGGGTCGGCCAACGTGCCCCGGCCGCGCGGCGGCGACGGCGCCGTTCCACGGCCGGGGGCGGACCCGGAGCAGCGGGCCCGGGCGCCGAAGGATACTGGCGGGCGATGACGACCGACGACGAATCCGACCGCACCGCTCCCCGGACGCCGGACCCGCTGGCACCGGACCCGCCCGCGACGGGACCCGGGCGGCCCGACGTCGGCCGAGCCGACCGATGGCGGTGCTGACGGTTCAAGAACCAGTACGCCGGAGCCAGCCAGACCCTGCGCCAGCTGATCACCGATGCGAAGGCGAGCTCCCAGGGCACCGTGCTGGACGCAGCGGTGCGTTCCGCGAGCACCGACGAGGTGGTGGTGCTGCTGTTCGTCGACCAGACGATCACCAACGCGACCGTCCCGGCGCCGAGGCTGGACCGCAACCGGGTGGTGATGACCCTGACCCCGCACGACGGTCGCTGGCTGGTCGGCTCCCTGGAGCTGACGTGAGTACGCTCCGCACCCGGGTGATGATCACCGGCGTGATCGGGGACGGTCGTACACAGACTGGAGTGGGCATGACAGTTCCATCCGACGGCCCGACCCTGGTGCGGGGACTGCTGGATTCGACCCGGCTGGACCGCGAGCCCGCCGACGGTGGGGGTTACCTCGACCTGCTGTCCGCCGACCCGGGCCAGCCGCGCACCCTGGCCCAGGCGGCCATGCACAGCGGCCTGCTCGCGTCGGTCTACCAGCGCTGGTGGCGTCCGACGTTCACCGCCGGGCTCGGCCTGGGCTCGATGGACGGCGAGCGGACGAACGCCCTCGCCGCGCTGGAACTCGGTGGCGAGCAGCGGGTGCTCGACGTGGCCTGCGGCCCGGGGAACTTCACCCGGGTGTTCGCCGAGGCGCTGACCGGTGACGGGGTCGCGGTCGGGCTGGACGTCTCGGCGCCGATGCTGGCCCGCGCGGTGCGGGACAACGCGGTACCCCACGCCGGCTACCTGCGGGCGGACGCCCGCCGGCTGCCGTTCGCGGACGCCAGCTTCGACGCCGTGTGCTGTTACGCCGCGCTGTACCTGGTTCCCGAGCCGTTCACGGTGCTCAACGAGTTGCTCCGAGTGCTCGGTCCGGGCGGCCGGATCGCGGTGATGACCAGCTACCGGGCCGACCGCGAGCCGCTGCGCACCGCGCAGACCGCCGCGGGGTGGACCGCCGGCCTGCGGATGTTCGACCGTGACGAGATCACCGGCGTGCTCCGCTCGGCCGGCCTGGTCGATGTCCGCCAGCGGGTCACCCGGCTGGCGCAGTCCGTCGCCGCCCGGCGCCCCTGACCCGCCAACTCGGATGCGTCCTGCAGGTGATCGCCGCCGCGGGGTTCCTGTTCTCCGGGGTGATGAAGTTCGTCGGGCCGGCCGAGATCGTCACGCTCTACGACCAGATCGGTATCGGGCAGTGTTTCCGCCACCTCACCGGGATCCTCGAGGTCGTCGGCGCGCTCGCGGTGCTGGTGGCCCCGGCTGGCCGCGCACGGCGCGGTGCTGCTCGCCGCGGTGATGGTCGGCTCGGCGGCAGCGCGGTGGCCGCGCTGGCCTTCCTGGCGGTCTCGCTGGTGATCGCCTGGGGCTGGCGGGACAAGGCGCTGGGCCTTACGTAGTCGTAGGGATGTGGCCGGGCGGGGCGACGGCGAGGCTGGTGACCATGACGCAGACCTCTCCGTGCCCGCCCGGCGCCGCCGACCTGCTGGCCGCGACCCCGCCCGACCGCGACCGCTACGCCGACCTGCTGTGGCTGTTCTCGATCGGCGTGGTCGTGGTCGGGCACTGGGTGGTCGCGCTGCTGACCCTGCACGGGCCCGGCGAGGTCAGCAGCTCGCGGCCGACGCAGCTGTCCACCTGGCTCTGGCAGGTGATGGCGTTGTTCTTCTTCGTCGGTGGTTTCGCGCACGCCCAGGCATTCCGTTCAACCCGCCCCGCCGGCCCCGCCGGCTTCCGTCCCCCGGGGCACCGGCCGGCGACGGGTGCGTTCGTCCGGGCCCGCGCCGCCCGGCTGCTGCCCCCGGCCGTGGCGATGGTGGCGATCTGGACCGGGCTCACCGGGCTGTTGGCGGCGGCCGGGCTGACCGACGGGGTGTTCGCGCTCGGCCTGCACACGATCACCGTGCCGCTGTGGTTCCTCGCGGTGTACCTGGTGATCGGGGCTGGCCGCGCCGACCATGATGCGGCTGCACCGGCGGTTCGGGCTGTGGCCGGTGGTGGGCGCGCTCGCCGCCGCGACCGCCTTGGTCGACGTCGCGGCGCTGGGGGTCGGGTCGCGCCCGCTGGGGTACGCGAACCTGCTGTTCGTCTGGCTGGCGGTGCACCAGCTGGGATACGGCTACGCGACGGCACGCTGCTTGCCGGGGGCCGCCGGTTGGCCGCCGGCCTGGCCGGGGCCGGCCTGGGTACGAACGTGTTGCTGGTGTTCGGCCTGCCCCTGGTCCTCGGTGGGCGGGTCTGCCCGGTGCTGATGGTCGGGCAGCCCGGCAACGAGATCTCGAACACCTCGCCGCCCACCCTGGCGCTGCTCGCGCAGGGGCTGTTCCTGGTCGGGCTGGCGCTGCTGCGCCCGGCCGGCACGGCGTGGGCGGCCGGTCGCCGGACCTGGCTGGTGGTGGTCGGTGGCAACTCGGTGGTCATGACGATGTTCTGCTGGCACCTCACCGCCTGCTACCTGGTGCAGGTCGCGCTGCTGGCCGCCGGGGTCCGGCTGCCGGCCGCCGACACGCCGTGGTGGTTGGTGGTGCTGCCGGTGTGGCTGGCCGGCTGTGCCGGGGTGTGCGCCGTCCTGGTGCGGGCGCTGCGCCGCTTCGAGGCGTCCCGCGCGAGCGGCAATGGGTCCGCGGCGGTGGCGTCGGCCGGTGTGGTGTGCGCCGTGGTCGGGTTGTTCGGGGTCTCCCGGGTGGGGCTGGACGGTCTGGTAGCGGGCCGGCCAGCGGCCGCCGCGCTCGCCCTGGTCCTGCTGGGGTGGGCTACCCGCTGCTCCACGGCCCAGCCTCCCGGCGCGCCCGGGTCACGGCTTGATGGCTCACGGCGCGAGTGCGGGCACCAGCAGTTCGGCCAGGAACCACCTCCACCGGCCCCGGCGGTTCGATCAGGATCAGTGAGCCGACGATCCGGACCAGCCACTGGGCCAGGATCGCCGGATCCCGGTTGGCCAGCACCTGGACCACGGTGTCCGGCCCCACCGGCGCGGTGATCCGTGCCGGCAGCGTGCTGAGCGACCGGTGGGTGTCCCGGACCGCCAGCAGCACGGCCTGCTGTTCGATGGCCGGCGGCACCGAGCAGTACTGTTGCACTGTCGTTGGGTCGTTCGTGCGCCGCCGCCGGCCGGAACCCGATCTCCGGGGCCCGGGCCTCGGGGGCAGGCGTGCCGGAGCGCAAGGAACTGGGACATGCGGAACTTCGACGGTCGAGTCGCGGTGATCACCGGGGCCGGTTCGGGCATCGGTCGCGCACTCGCTCTGGAACTCGCCGGACGGGGTGCCCGGCTGGCGGTGTCCGACGTCAACCCGGTCGCGGTCGCGGACACGGCGGCCAGCTGCGAGAAGCTCGGCGTCCAGGCCAAGGGCTACGCGCTCGACGTGGCCGACCGGGCCGCGGTGACCGCGCACGCCGAGGAGGTGCTCGCCGACTTCGGCGGGGCGAACCTGGTGGTCAACAACGCCGGGGTGGCGCTGATGGCAGGAGTGCAGGAGATGAGCTACGACGACCTCGACTGGATCGTCGGGGTCAACTTCTGGGGCGTGGTGCACGGGACCAAGGCCTTCCTGCCGCACCTGATCGCCTCCGGCGACGGGCACCTGGTCAACGTCTCCAGCGTGTTCGGCCTGGTCGGCGTGCCCACCCAGAGCGCCTACAACGCGACCAAGTTCGCGGTGCGCGGATTCACCGAGTCGCTGCGCCAGGAGATGCGGATCGAGGGACGCCCGGTCGGGGTGAGCTGTGTGCACCCGGGCGGGATCCGCACCAACATCGCCCGCGACGCGCGCGGCGGCGAGAACCGCACCCCGGATCGCAAGGCCGCCGACTTCGCCAAGATCGCCCGGACCACGCCGGAATCGGCCGCGAAGACCATCGTGCGCGGGGTCCAACGCAACAGCGCCCGGATCCTGATCGGCCCGGACGCCTACCTCATCGACGCCGCGCCGCGGGTGTTCGGCTCGGGCTACCAGTCGCTGAACGTGGCCGGGGTGAAGCTCGCCAAGCGCTTCGGAGTGGATCTCTGACCGGCACCGGTCACGGCCGGTCACCTCGGTCCGTAGGCGGGGCTGTAACGATTCGCTCCGTAGTCCGTTCATACCACCATGTTCATTCGATCGCTGCACGTGATGAGCGCCGCCGGACAGACCCGGCCTGGTATCAAGTCACCATGAGCGCGGCGGTGATCAGATGGGCGGCCTCGGTGGTCGTCCTGGTCGTCACCATGGGGGCCTGCTCTGCGGCAGTGCCGCCGCCTCCGGTGCCGGAGGCAGTGCCGCCGCCTCCGGTGCCGGAGGCGGTTCCGGCTGCGCCGGGTGGATACACCCGGACGATGTCCCTGCACACCGAGGCCGGGGAACGCACAGCGGTCGTGCACCGCCCCGGTGGGTTGCGCGCGGGCATGCCGCTGGTCGTGGTGCTGCACGGCGCCTTCGGCAGCGGCGAGCACACCCGCACCGCGACCGGATGGGACGCGCTGGCCGACCGTGAGGGCTTCATGGTGGCCTACCCCAACGGCCACGGGCGCACCTGGAACGCCGGCAAGTGCTGCGGCCCGGCGTTCAACCGCAAGGTCGACGACGTCGAGTACCTGCACCGGTTGACCGAGCATCTGGCGCAGGCCGAGGGGGTCGACCGCGAGCGGGTGTACGCGGTCGGCATGTCCAACGGCGCGATGATGGCCTACGCCTGGGCCTGCCGCCGCCCGGAGGACCTGGCCGGCATCGGACCGGTCGCCGGAGCCATGGTGTCGGATTGCCAGCCGAAGTCTCCGGTGAACGTGGTCGCAGTGCACGGCACCGCGGACCGCAACGTGCCGATCTCCGGCGGCGTCGGCCCGCGCAGCGTCACCCGGTACAACTATCCGTCGCTGGCGACCTCGCTGACCCCCTTCGTGAACGCCGACCGGTGCACCCCGGCGCCCAAGCGCAATGACCGCGCACCGCTGCACGTCAGCACCTTCAACTGCGTCTCCGGTGCCGGGGTGACCGTCGCGGTGGTCGACGGCCTGGGCCATGAGTGGCCGGGAGCCCGCCCGAGCGACCCCGTCCGCAAGCTGATCAGGGACAAGATGTCACCGGCTCCCCTGGACGCCACCACGTTCCTGTGGTCGCACCTGCGGGGTGCCTCGGCGATCAGCTGACCCCGCCCGTGTCGGCTTTGCCGCGGCCGCCGGGCAGGGCCATGATCTGGGTATGACTTCCGAAACCGGGTTGGATTCCGCGAGCTCCGGGACGGTGCTTCCGCTGGCCGGCATGCGGGTCGTGGAGGTGTCGTCGTTCGTGGCGGCCCCGCTGGGTGGGATGACGCTGGCCCAGCTGGGCGCCGAGGTCATCCGGGTCGACCCGATCGGCGGGGCGCCGGACAATCACCGCTGGCCGCTTGCCGAGTCCGGCACCAGCCTGTACTGGGCCGGGCTGAACAAGGGCAAGAAATCGGTCACCGTCGACCTCCGCTCCCCGGAAGGCCAGCAACTGGTCACCCGGCTGGTCACCGAGTCCGGCCCGGACGGCGGCATCGTGCTCACGAACTCGGTCGGGCGGACCTGGCTGGAGTACGACCGGCTGCGCGAGCACCGCCCGGATCTGGTGCACGTGCAGATCGAGGGCCACCACGACGGCACTCCCGCGGTCGACTACACGGTCAACGCCGCCGTCGGGTTTCCGATGGTCACCGGTCCGGAGGGGCACGCCGACCCGGTCAACCACGTGTTACCGGCCTGGGACATCGCCTGCGGCCTCTACGCCGCGCTGGGAATCCTCAGCGCCGACCGCCGCCGCCGGATCACCGGTGAGGGGCAGCGGATGAGCGTCGCGCTCTACGACGTCGCGCTGGCGATGGCCGGCAACCTCGGGTTTCTGGCCGAGGCTCAGGTCAACAAGGTGGTCCGCAAGCGGCTGGGCAACTACCTCTACGGCGGGTTCGCCCGGGACTTCGCCACCCGCGACGGTGGTCGGGTGATGGTCTGCGCGTTGACCAAGCGGCACTGGCTCGATCTGCTCGCGGTGACCGAGCTCACCGATGTGGTCCGGGCACTGGAGACCAGCCTCGGCGTGGACTTCACCCTGGAGGACGACCGGTTCGAGTACCGCGAGGTGGTGGCCGGGCTGTTCACCCGCTGGTTCGCCCGGCGCCGCCTGGCGGACGTGCAGGCCAAGCTCACCGGCACCCAACTGCTGTGGTCGACCTACAACACCTTCACCGACCTGGTGGCCGACGACCTGATGGCGGCCAACCCGATGATGGCCGAGATCGACCAGCCCGGTGTCGGCCGGCACCTGGCGCCGGGGCTGCCGATGGCGCTCGGGGTGGGGCCACGCGTACCGGTCGGCCGGGCGCCGGTGCTGGGTGAACACACCGCCGAGGTGCTGGGCGACCGGCTGGGCCTGTCCGAGGCGGACGTCGCGGACCTGCAGGCCCGAGCCGTCGTCGCCTGAGCCGGCGAGTCCCGCACTTCGCGTCGGCGAGTCCCGCACCTCGCGTCGGCGCCTGATCGGGGTCAGTCCTGCTCCGTCCGCGGATCATGCGGGCTCCGGGCGCGCGCCCTCAGATCCCGGGGCGGCTGCGCAGCGGGTGGTCCTCGGGTATCTCCACCACGGCAATCCGCACACCGTCCGGGTCGATGATCCACATCTCGTCCAGTCCCCAGGGCTCGCGCTTGGGCTCCCGCAGCACCGGTACCCCGCGTTCGGCCAGCTCGCGATGCGTGGCGGCCAGGTCGCGGACCTGCAGCCACAGCGCGACCGCCGGCCCGGGTGGTTCGTCGGCCTGCCCGGACAGCTCGAGCAGCCCGTTGCCCAGCAAGAACACCGTGCCGCGCGCGCGGCCGGTACCGAACTCGCGATAGATGGCCAGACCGAGCGTGTCGCGGTAGAACACCCGGCTGCTTTCCGGGTCGGTAGGGCGCAGCAGTACTCGGCTGGTCAAGACCTCCACGCCGAGCACGGTACCGCCGGGAGCCCGCGCGCGCCCGACTACGATCGGTGCCGTGGACGAAGTGGGAGAACCAGCGGTCGGGGTGCGCGCGCTGCGGGAAGTCGCCGCCGACGCGGTGACCCGGGCGATGCGGGCCACGCTGCCGCCCGAGCTGCGCAGTGCCGACCCGCTGGTCCGCCGTTCCGACCATGCCGACTTCCAGTCCAACGTGTCGCTGTCGCTGGCCAAGCGGGCGGGCCGCAAGCCCCGCGAGCTGGCCGAACAGCTCGCCGGCGCCCTTGATGGCGGGATCGGGGTGGAACTCTCCGGTCCGGGCTTCCTGAACCTCACCGTCACCGACGAGACGCTGTGGCGCCAGGTGGCCGCCCGGCTGGCCGACGATCGGCTCGGGGTGGGCAGCCCGGAGCTGGGCCGCCGCACGGTGATCGACTACTCCGGCCCGAACATCGCCAAGGAGATGCACGTCGGCCACCTGCGCACCACGATCATCGGTGACGCGCTGGCCCGGTTGCTCGACCACCTCGGCGCGGTGGTGATCCGGCAGAACCACCTGGGCGACTGGGGCACCCAGTTCGGCATGCTGATCGAGTACCTGGACACCCACCCCGAGGCCAGGTGGCGCGCGGCCGATCTGGCCGAGGGTGAGGCGGCGACCACCTCGGCGCTCGATGCGCTGTACAAGCTCGCTCGCGCGGAGTTCGACGCCGACCCCGAGTTCGCCGACCGGGCGCGGCAGAGAGTGGTCGCGCTGCAGGCCGGCGACGAGGCCACCCTGGCCTCCTGGCACGAGCTGGTGGCCGAGTCGCAGAAGGCGTTCCAGGCCATCTACGACTACCTCGGCGTGCTGCTCACCGCCGAGGACTCGGCGGGGGAGTCCAGCTACAACCGCTACCTGGACGAGGTCGCCGTCGAGGTCGAGCGCGCCGGGGTCGCCCAGGACAGCGACGGCGCGCTCTGCGTGTTCTTCGACGACGTCACCGGCCCGGACGGCGACCCCGTGCCGCTGATCGTGCGCAAGAGCGACGGCGGCTACGGCTACGCCACGACCGATCTGGCCACCATCCGCTACCGGATCCAGGAGCTCAAGGCCAGCCGGATCCTGTACGTGGTGGACACAAGGCAGGCGCTGCATTTCCGGATGGTGTTCGACACCGCGCGGCGGATGGGCTGGCTGACCGACGACGTATCGGCCGAACACATCGGCTTCGGCACCGTGCTCGGTCCGGACGGCAAACCGTTCAAGACCCGCTCCGGCGGCACGGTCCGGCTGGTCGAGCTGCTCGACTCGGCCGTCGAGCGGGCCCGCGTGGAGATCGAGACGAAGCCGCACACGCTCGCGCCCGACGAGCTGGGGACAGTGGCCCGACAGGCCGGCATCGGCGCGGTCAAGTATGCCGACCTGTCCACCTCCCGCATCAAGGACTACGTCTTCGACCCCGTGCGGATGGTCTCGTTCTACGGCAACACCGGGGTGTACCTGCAGTACGCGCACACCCGGATCCGGTCCATCCTGCGCAAGCTGCCGCCGGGTACCTCCGACACGGTCGTCGGGGACGGCCCCGTGCTGCCGGCCGAGCGGGCGCTGGCGCTGCTCAACGACGAGTACGCCGCCACCCTGGCCGACGTGGCCGCCACCCTCGAGCCGCACCGGCTGTGCGGGTACCTGTTCTCGCTGGCCAAGGCGTTCACCGAGTTCTACGAGTCGTGCCCGGTGCTGAACGCCGAGTCCGACGCCGTGCGGGCCAACCGGGTGGCGCTCTGCCGGCTCACCGGGACGACCCTCGGCCAGGGTCTCGGACTGCTCGGCATCGAGACGCCCGACCGGATGTGAGCCACAGCTGGGCTGAGCTGCGCTCCAGGGCGTTGGTGGAGACCGACGACTACCTGGTGCTGGACAAACCCGCCGGGATCTCGGTCACCGGCGAGCGGCACGACACCGACCTGGTGCGGATCGCCGCTGACGCGGGGGAGCGGGTCATCCCGGTGCACCGGATCGACAAGGTCACCTCCGGGGCGGTGCTGCTGGCCCGAAGCACCGACGCACACGGCCCGCTGACCCGGCAGTTCGCCGTGCGGACCGTGGCCAAGACCTACCTGGCCATCACCGCGTCCATCGGGCTGCCGGACGTGGGCACCGTGGACCTGCCGTTGTGCACCGGCCGGAAGAACCGGGTGCGGGTGGCCGCCCCGCGCGAAGAGATCCGGTGCGCCGACGGACGGTGGACCGTTCCCGGATCAGTCGTGCGGGCGGGGAGCTTCGCCTCGACGACCGTGCTGCGTCGGCTCTGGGAGGGCGCCGGGCACACCTTGGTGGCCGCGGAGCCGCACACGGGTCGCCGTCACCAGATCCGGGTGCACCTGGCCTGGATCGGCCACCCCATCGCCGGTGACCCGCTGTTCGGGACCGCCAGCGGCCGGAGAACCAGTCTGCACGCCTGGCGGCTCGCCTTCGACGACGCCGACGGCCGTCGGGTCGAGGTCCGCGCTGAGCCCGAGGTGGCGTTCTGGGACCCGGTCGCGACGGTGCTGGCTGCGCCGGACCGGGCCGCCCTGCTCGGGTGACGGTCAGTCGAGGACACCTGCTCCGGGAGCCGGCAGCGACTCGAGCGTCCGGCGCTCGGACCGACCGGTGCGGATCTGCGTGTCCGGAATGGCGTCCGCACGTCATGGCCCGCATGCTGTAGTTCATGACCGTCGCCGCCTCACCCAGCACACCCACCACACGTGGCGTTCCGGACCCGGGCGAGCCGGTGCCCGGGCTGGCGCTGCCCACGCTCGGGCTGTTCGTGGCCTGCCTGGTCGTGGAGGGGCTGGCCCTGTACGCGGCGCTCGGGCTCGGCTGGTCGGCCTGGATCACGCTGCCGGTGTTCACCGCCGTCAGCTTCGTGATGTTCACCGTGCTGCACGACGCCGTGCACTACTCGATCAGCCGGCGGCGCTGGGTGAACGCGCTGCTCGGCCGGCTGGCCATCCCGTTCGTGGTGCCCTACGCGGCGGCCCCGCTGTTCGGTTTCGTGCACATCGAGCACCACCGCAACACCAACGAGCACCGCGACTTCGATCCGGACACCTGGGCCAGCCACGGCCCGGCGTGGCAGCTGCCGTTGCGTTGGCTCACCATCGACGCCTGGTACGCGATCTTCTACGTGCGCAACCTGCGGCGGCGCACCGGTCGGGAGGTCGTCGAGGTCGTCGGGGTGATCGCGCTGTTCGTGGCCGGCATCGTGCTGGCGGCGGACGCGGGCGTGCTGTGGACGGTCGCGCTGGTCTACCTGATCCCGGCCCGGATCGGGCTGGCGCTGCTGGCGTGGTGGTTCGACTGGCTGCCCCACCACGGCCTCACGGTGACCCAGCGGGAGAACCGCTACCGGGCCACCCGGGTGCGGGTCGGCATGGAATGGCTGCTCACGCCGGGGCTGCTCTATCAGAACTACCACCTGGTGCACCACCTGCACCCGTCCATCCCGTTCTACCGCTACATCGCGGCGTGGCGGCGCAACGAGGACGCCTACCTGGAGCGCGACGCCGCGATCATGACGGCGTTCGGCCGGGACCTCACGCCGGACGAGTACCGGGTGTGGCGGGAGCTCGACTCCTCGCTGGACCGGGTCCGGACCACCCCTCGGCCGGTGGACGTGCCGAGCGGCTCCAGCGCCAGCCACGGGGAGTTCCACCGGTTGCCGGTGGCCGCGCTCGACCGGCTCACCGCGGACAGCGTGACGGTCACCTTCGCGGTGCCCGGTGAGCTCGCCGAGCGGTTCCGCTTCCAGGCAGGCCAGCACGTCACGGTACGCACCGACCTCGGTGGTGCGGGTGTGCGGCGGATCTACTCGATCTGCGCACCGGCCACCGACGGACCCCTGCGGATCGCGGTCAAGCGGATCCCCGGTGGGGCGTTCTCGTCGTTCGTGGCCGACCGGTTGCGCGTCGGGGACGAGCTGGAGCTGATGACGCCGACCGGCAGGTTCGGTCCTCCGCTGGATCCGGCCCGGGCCCGCGGCTACGTGGCGGTCGCCGCCGGCAGCGGGATCACCCCGATCCTGTCCATCCTGGCCACCGCGCTGGAGGTCGAGTCGGACAGTCGGGCCGTGCTGGTCTACGGAAACCGCACCCGGTCGGAGACGATGTTCGCCGTCGAGCTCGCCGAGCTGGAGTCGCGGTACTCCGACCGGCTGGAGATCGTGCACGTGCTCTCCCGCGAGCGGGGAACCAGCGCGCACCACGGCCGGATCGACGGGCCGCTGCTGCGTCGGCTGCTCGACGACCGGATTCCGCCGTCCGCGGTGGACGAGTGGTTCGTGTGCGGGCCGTCCGGTCTGCTGGAGACCACCCGCGAGGTGCTCGCCGGGCACGGGGTGCCGGCAGAGCGGGTGCATGCCGAGCTGTTCCACGTCGCGCCCGCCGGACCGCCCCGAACCCTCGGAGTGGCCGGCACGGTCACCGCGCTGCTGGGTGGCCGGGCCAGCGTCGTCGACGTGGTCGCCGGCCAGTCGGTGCTGGACGGGGTGCTCGCGGCCCGGCCGGAGGTGCCGTACGCGTGCATGGGCGGCGCCTGTGGCACCTGCCGGGCCAGGCTGGTCAGCGGCACGGTGGAGATGGAGCACAACCACGCCCTGTCCGGGGCGGACGTGGCCGCCGGCTACGTGCTCACCTGCCAGGCCCAGCCGACCTCGCCCGAGGTGACGGTCGACTACGACGGCTGAGCCGACCAACAAGGCTGACCGGGGGACCGGCGGGTTTCAGGGGCCGCCGCCGGGCCTCGGCCCCCGGTAGCCACGCTCGGACGAGTCGTCCATGCCGACCTCGTAGCCGACCGCCGGGTCGATCTTGTTGCGGCTGACCCTGGCGCCGAACGAGTCGTTGGTGAACGCGAACGCCTTGTCCAGCTCGCCGACGATCTCGTTGCCGGTGACCGTGACGTTCTCGATGTCGTCGAAGTAGAAGGCCTGGCCCGCGCCGCTCTCGCAGTAGTTGTTGCTGACCACGAAGTTGGCCGAGTTGCCCTCGCCGGTGCCGTCGCCCGCCTTGCTGTCCGGGCCCTCCGCGATGAGGCAGATGTTGTCGATCTTCTCGCAGCGGTTGCCGTCGATCAGCACGTTGTTGCTCGGGCCGAGCTTGTCGGTGGTGGCGAAGGTCTGCATGCAGTCGGCGTGCTTCTCGTCCCGGCCCCGGGTGTCCGAGATCGTGTTGTGCAGGATCTTGATGTTGTTGCCCCAGAACCGGATGCCGTCGCCGTCGCCGCCACGCGGGCTGATCGACGTGGAGTTCCGCACGGTGATGTTGGTGCCCCGGATCGAGATGCCGGGCGCGTGCGGCTGCCGCGCGGCGACCCCGTCGACCACCACGTTGTCCGCCTCGACCGTGATGCCGGCGGTGCGGGTCGTCCCGCCGCCGAGGATCACGATCGGCGCCTCGGACGTGCCCGAGCGGCCGATCTCCAGGCGGGTGTCGTTCATGTCGCCGGTCAGGCAGATCCGGTCTCCGGGCGAGGCGCCACTCAGCGCCAGTTGCATGCCTCTGGCGTCGGACGCGCGGCGGGTGCAGTTCGTCTGGGCCTCCGGGCGGCCGACGCCGGGGCCACCGGTCGGCGCCGGGATCATCTGCACACCCGGAGCCGTCTCGGCCCTGGGCGCGTCCGGGGTGCCGTCGTCCGAGGTGCCGTCGTCCGAGGTGCCACAGCCGGCGATCACCATGACCGCCGCGAGGCCGCACGCGAACACCGACAGCCACAGACCTGATCGGAGCATCGACAGACGCTGTTCCACCACATGGAGGTTAACGACGCGGGATTCATGCCCGACCGCTCCCCGGAAGACCCTCAGGATTTTCTCAGGGCTGCCCGAACGGCGTAACCGGCGGTGCTCCAGGAGTGTCACGCAGGGTGGCCGGTCCGACACGCCCAGCCGTCACCCTGGCGTGCCGGCCCGGTCTCCGGCAGACTGCGGACAGCTGCACAGCTTCGCGTGGCGATGAGGGCGTTGGGGAAGACGATCCTCGTCGAGATGCGGAGGTCAGCAGTGAGCACACGTGGAGTGATCTACGTCCACTCGTCGCCGGCTGCGGTTTGTCCGCACGTCGAGTGGGCGCTGTCAGGCGTCCTCGGAACCCGGGTGACGTTGAACTGGAGCGCGCAACCCGCCGCCGGCGGTCAGTTGCGTGCCGAATGCCCGTGGACCGGACCGTCCGGTGGCTCTGGCGCCATCGCGGGCGCCCTGCGGGCCTGGCCGGTGATCCGTTTCGAGGTCACCGAGGAGCCCGGCCCCGGCGTGGACGGCCAGCGGTTCTGTTACGCCCCGAGCCTGGGGTTGTGGTGCGGTCGGACGAGCGCCAACGGCGACATCGTGATCGGTGAGGACCAGCTGCGGTCGGTGATGGCGGGGCGGGGCCAGATGCGTGGGCGCCTGCACCAGTTGCTCGGCACGGCCTGGGACGAGGACCTCGAGCCGTACCGCTGCGGCGGTGACGGTGCTCCGGCGACCCTGCTCCACCAGGTCGGCTGAGTTGCCGACGAGTCAGCGTCGCCGGCGGACCGTGGATGTGGAGCCGCGGCCACGCCCACCGGCCGGGAATTCGGTAGCGGGTATGTGACAGTCTTCCCCCGTGGTCACAGCGGCGAACCGCGGCAGCCGGCGGTGGTTGGTGACGTTGGCCGTGGTGCTGGTGGTCGCGCTCGGTGCGGCGCTGGGCTTGGCCGGGCTCCGACTCGCCGAGCTGCGCTCGGTGCCGCTGGCCGCGCCGAGGGCGCTGCCCACCCAGGGGGCCGGCGCCACCACCGTCGAGGTCAGCGCCGACGCGTGGGCGCACTCCTCGGGAGCGGCGGTCCGTGACCTGCTCGCCCGGCACTTCGGGGCGATCAACACCAAGGACTACGGGCAGTGGACCGCGACCGTGGTGTCGGCCCGGGTCGCCCAACAGCCGGAGGCGGCGTGGCAGCAGGCCTACGCGAGCACGGTGGACGGCACGATCCGGATCAGTCGGATCGTCGAGGATGCCCCCGGTCGGCTGATCGCCCTGGTGTCCTTCGTCAGCACCCAGCGTCCGGAGAGCGCGCCGGACGACCTCAAGGCGCCCCGGATCTGTTGGCGCACCGCGTTCACCCTGGTCGGGGAGCCGCCGCTGATCGACGTCAGCCGCAGCGGCAGCCTCCTGCGCGGCGCCTGCTGATCGGCGCCTGCTGATCGACGACGGTCGAGCGGTCCGGGTCGGGAGGGTCAGCCGGCGGTGAAGGCGAGCGCCACGTTGTGCCCGCCGAAGCCGAACGAGTCGTTCAGCGCGGCGGTGAGCTCGACCTTGCGGGCCTCACCGGCCACCACGTCCAGCTGAACCTTCGGGTCGAGGTTGTCCAGGTTGGCGGTCGGCGGGATGATCCCGTCCCGGACCGCCAGCAGCGCGGCGATCCCCTCCACCGCGCCGGCCGCTCCCAGCAGGTGACCGAGGCTCCCCTTGGGTGCGGTGAGGATCGGGTGGTCGCCGATCGCCTTGCGTACCGACACCGCCTCGCCCACGTCGCCCACCGGGGTCGAGGTGGCGTGGCAGTTCACGTGGCCGATGTCCGCCGGGTCCAGCCCGGCGGTGCGCAACGCGGCCGTCATCGCCCGGGCCTGGCCGCTGCCCTCGGGGTCGGGGGCGGTGATGTGGTAGGCGTCGGCCGACGTGCCGATGCCGGCCAGTTTGCCGTGCACGGTGGCGCCCCGGGCGGCGGCGAACTCGGCCCGCTCGAGCACCATGATCCCGGCGCCCTCGCCGAGCACGAATCCGTCGCGGGCGGAGTCGAACGGCCGGGAGGCGTGCTCCGGGTCGTCGTTGTGGCTGACGCACATGGCGCGCATCTGGGCGAACCCGGCCAGCGGGATGCCGATGATGCAGGCCTCCGCGCCACCGGCGATCACCACGTCGACCTCGTTCGCCTTGAGCATCCGCCAGGCCCAGGCCAGCGCCTCGGCACCGGACGCGCACGCCGAGACCGGCGCGTGCACCCCGGCCCGGGAGCCGAACTCCAGCCCGACGTGCGCGGCCGGACCGTTGGGCATCAGCATCGGGATGGTCAGCGGGCTGACCTTGCGCACCCCGCCGCTCTCCATGATGTCGTCCTGGGTCAGCAGGGTGACCGCCCCGCCGATGCCGGTGCCGACCACGACCGCGAGCCGTTCGGGCTCCACCACGCTGCCCGGCTCGCCGAGACCGGCGTGCTGCCAGGCCTCCCGGGCGGCGATGATCGCGACCTGTTCGCAGCGGTCCAGGCGCCGGGCCTCGACCCGCTTGAGCACCTCGGACGGGTCCACCGCGAGCTGGGCCGCGATCTTGACCGGTAGCTCGTACCTGTCCACCCAGTCGGCTTCGATCCGGGACACCCCGGAACGGCCGGCGAGCAGGCCCTCCCAGGTGGACGCGACGTCCCCGCCGAGCGGTGTGGTCGCGCCGAGTCCGGTGACGACGACGTCAGACATGCGGTTTCCCCTCTACCGGCCCTGGTGGCGCCGGGTTCGGCGGTCGTGGTCGGCGGTGTCGCCGGGGATCAGGAGCGGCTGGCGATGTAGCTCACCGCGTCGCCGACCGTCTTGAGCTCGGCGAGCTGATCGTCGGGGATCTTGACGCCGAACTTGTCCTCGGCCTGGACGGCGATCTCGACCATGGACAGTGAGTCGATGTCGAGGTCGTCCACGAAGGACTTGTCCGAGGTGACCTCGCCGGCGTCGACACCGGCGATCTCCTCGACGATCTCGGCGAGGCCCTGGAGGATCTCTTCGTTGCTCACAGGTATATCCCTTTCGTTCGTCGATGATGGGGGTCCCGCGTGCTGCGGCTGGTGGGTCCGGCTGCTCGGTGGAGTTCGGTGCTGGCGGTGCTAGGGACAGATCACGACCTGGCCGGCGTAGCTCAGGCCGGCGCCGAAGCCGACCAACAGCATGACGTCCCCGCGGGAGATCTGCCCGGCGGCGCGCATGTGGTCGATGGCCAGGGGGATCGAGGCGGACGAGGTGTTGCCCGAGTGCACGATGTCCTGGGCGACCCGCATGTCCTCGCGGGCACCTTCCTTGCGCAGCCGCTTGGTGACGGCGTCGATGATGCGCAGGTTGGCCTGGTGCGGGATGAACACGTCGATGTCCTCGGGTGCCAGCCCGGCACGCTCGATCGCGCGCAACGCGATCGGGGCGACCTGGGTGGTGGCCCAGCGGAACACCGCCTGACCCTCCTGGTGGAGCAGGCCACTCTCCCCGGGTTCGCCGAGGATCCGGATCAGCGGGTACTGCGAGCCGTCGCTGCCCCAGACCAGCGGCCCGATGCCGGCGTCGTCGGTGGTGGGCGCCGGACCGACCACCGCTGCGCCGGCCCCGTCGGCGAAGATGATGCAGGTGGCGCGGTCGTCCCAGTCGAGCCAGTGCGAGAGCTTCTCCGCTCCGATCACCAGGACGTGCCGCGAGGACCCGGCCCGGACCAGGTCCGAGGCGATGCCCAGGCCGTAGCAGAAACCGGCGCATGCGGTGTTGATGTCGAAGGCGCCCGGCGCGGCCAGCCCGATCCGGGTGCCGACCTGGGCGGCCGCGTTGGGGATCGGGTTGGGCATGGTGCAGGTGGCCACGATGATGCTGTCCACATCGGTCGGGCTCAGGCCGGCGTCGGCGACCGCCTTGGAACCGGCGTCGGCGGCGATCTCCACCAGCGGCGTCTCGGGGTCGGCGATCCGCCGGCTGACGATGCCCACCCTCTCGCGAATCCAGTTGTCGTTGGTCGCGACCCGCTCTGCCAGCTCGTCGTTGGTGACCACCCGCTGGGGCTGCGAGCTGCCCCAGCCGAGCACCCGGGCCCCGGGGGCGCCCGGGGACGGTCGCAGTGTGGGTGTCATGAGTCGCCTCCGATGATGCCGCGGACGAGGGCCACGACGGCGTCCAGGTCCTCCGGCTTCTTGACCGCGATCGTCCTGGTGCCTTTGAGTTCCCGTTTGACGAGTCCGGTCAGGGTGCCGGCCGGGGCCAGTTCAACGGCCGCGGCGATGCCCCGCTCGGCGAGGGTAGCCATGCAACTGTCCCAGCGCACCGGCAGCGTCACCTGGGCGACCAGTCGGCGGCGGAGCTCGCCGCCGTCGCCGACCACGCCGCCGTCGGCGTTGGACAGCAGAGCGCCCGACGGGTCGGTGAAGTCCAGCCTGTCCGCGTGCCCGCGCAGCGCTTCCTCGGCCGGGGCCATGAACCGGGTGTGGAACGCCCCGGCGACCGCGAGCGGGATCACCCGGGCCCGCTCGGGCGGCTCGGCCGCCAGCGTCGTCAATGCCGGGAGGCGGCCGGCGGCCACCACCTGGCCCGCGCCGTTGCGGTTGGCCGGGTCCAGGCCCAGCTCCTCGAGCCGGGCCAGCACCACGTCGACGGCACCGCCCAGCACGGCGGACATCCCGGTATCGGCCAGGGCACAGGCCGCAGCCATCTCGCGGCCCCGGACGGCGGCCAGTTCGACTGCGGCGTCGGCGGACAGCGCCCCGGCGACCGCGGCCGCGGCGATCTCACCCACCGAGTGACCGGCGGTGACGGTCGGGACGTCGGCGAGCCCGGCGTCGGCCAGCGCGTCGAGCAGCTGCCGGTGCACCAGCAGCGAGGTCGCCACCACGAGTGGCTGGGTGACCGCGGTGTCCTTGATCTCGTCGGCCCCGGCGGTGGTGCCGAGGCGGGCCAAGTCCAGTCCGGTCGCCTCCGACCAGCGGGCGAGGGTGGCCTCGGCCTCGGCCCGTTCGGCCCGGGGCCCGCTGAGCCACGGGTCGAGCATGCCGGGGGTCTGGGAGCCCTGTCCTGGGGCGAGCACGGCAATCATCCCGGTCAGCCAACACGGTCGGTGGGGGTATCGGGCATGTCGACACGGATGAATCCTGACGCCAGAAATTAGAGGGTTCCTCCAATGGCTGGTGCGAAAGGTGCAGAGTCAGAGGTAAACCTTTGTCGGTGTCGCCACCGACTGCGCCGCTGGTAGCCGCAGCTCAGCGGGTCGGCGGCAGCTCAGTCGTCGGCCGGACCGGGATCCAGCCGGCCCAGGATCAGCGCCAGTCGGAGCACCAGGGCATCCCGGGGATCGGTCGGATTGCGGCCGGTGACTTCGCTCACCCGACGCAGTCGGTAGCGCACGGTGTTGGGATGCACGAACAGACTCCGCGCACACTGCTCCAGCCCGCCGCCGCCGTCGAGGTAGCTCGCCAGCGTGCGGGCGAGCTCGCCGCCGGCCGCGTCCAGCGGGTCGACCACCTCGCCCATGAGTTGTGACCGGGCGTGCGGGTCGCCGGCCAGTACCCGCTCCGGCAGCAGCTCCCCGGCGGTCGCCGGGCGTGGAGCATCCGGCCAGCCGGGCGCGGCGCGCAACCCGGCGAGCGCGTCGCGCGTGCTGGAGTGGGCGCCGGCCAGGTCCGGCGCGGTCGGGCCGAGCACGGCGGGACCCGGCCCGAACGACTCGACGAGCAGGGTGGCGGTCGGGGCCGGTACGGCGCCGGACACCAGCGCCACCAGCTGCCGACCCTGCACGCCGAGCAATACCGACCGGTTCTCCCGCGCCGCCGCCGACCGGATCGCGGCCAGTGGCTCCGCGCGGGAGTCGGCCGGGGCAGCGCCGACCAGGGCGGTCACCGGGCGCCCGGCGTCCCAGCCCAACGCGGAGGCCCGGGACACCAGCATGTCGGTCGGCTCGCCGCGCACTACGCTGTCCACCACCAGCGCCTCGAGTCTGGTGTCCCAGGCACCCCGGGACTCGGCGGCCCCGGCGTAGACCGTGGCCGCGGCGAATGCGATCTCCCGGCCGTAGCGCAGCACGCCCTCCACCAGCAGCCGGCGCTCGCGTTCGTCGGTGGCCAGCAGTGGCAGCTGCTGCTCGAACACGTCGGTTGCCACCCGGACCAGCTCCACGGTCTGGCGCAGGCTGACCCGGCGGGCCAGATCCCGTGGGGCGTTGCGGAACGCCTCGGCGGTGAGCGGGATGGTCTCGTCCGGCTCACCGAGCCAGGCCACGAAGTTCGCCACCCCGGTCTGGGTGACCAGCAGGACCCCGGCCCGCTGGTCGGCGGACAGCCGGCGGAACCACGGGAAGCGGTCCGACATGGCGGCCATGCAGGCGGTGGCCAGGCCCCCGGAGGCCTGCTCCAGCCGGCGCCGGGTCCGGGCGGACACCGACGGCTGCAACCGGAACCGGGCCGTGCTCACGTAGGGC
>JAJCYC010000007.1 GCA_029263115.1 Pseudonocardia sp.
GGTACGAGGAGGCGGGTCGGGTGCAGTTCGGGCGGTACTACGAGGAGTTCGAGGTCGGCGCGGTGTACAAGCACTGGCCGGGCAAGACGGTGACCGAATACGACGATCACCTGTTCTGCCTGCTGACCATGAACCACCACCCGCTGCACCTGGACGCCCACTTCGCGCAGGAGACCACCGAGTTCGGCAAGAACGTGGTGGTCGGCAACTACATCTACTCGCTGCTGCTGGGCATGTCGGTACCGGACGTGTCCGGCAAGGCGATCGCCAACCTGGAGGTGGAGTCGCTCAAGCACATCAAGCCCACCTTCCACGGCGACACCATCTACGGCGAGACCGAGGTGCTGGACAAGACCCCGTCGAAGTCCAAGGACGACCGCGGTGTGGTTCACGTGGAGACCCGGGGCTACAAGCAGGAC
This sequence comes from Pseudonocardia sp., assembly GCA_029263115.1. Classification (GTDB taxonomy): domain Bacteria; phylum Actinomycetota; class Actinomycetes; order Mycobacteriales; family Pseudonocardiaceae; genus Pseudonocardia. The sequence goes on from JAJCYC010000007.1 coordinate 420, forward strand.
GGCACCGTGGTGTGCGTCTTCCGGCGCAAGGTGATGGTGCCGAAGGTGAGCTACGGCGAGGCGCGCGGCGGCGAGCAGCCCGGTCGTCCGGTACCCACGGCGTAGCCCACCCCGGCGAGTCACGCACTTCGGTCCGGCGAGTCACGCACTTCGGTATGCTCAGCCCGGTCGGGCAGCAGGCCAGCCGGGCGGGAGCACACCCCACTCGGTGAGCAGCTCGTGCATACCGTCCATCACCCGCAGCGTGGCGTACTCGGCCGAGCCGACCCACCTGACCTCATCGGCGTCGTCGCCGGCGACCGGGTTGTGCGCGGAGTCCTCGGCCAGCTCGCAGACGTAGTCGCCGATGTCGTACACGCCTCCGGCCGGTGCCGGCCGGTTAACCCGGCCGGCGAGCCGCAGCACCCGAATCCGCAGGCCGGTCTCCTCGGCCACCTCGCGCTGGATCGCCTCGTGTTCGGACTCGCCGGGCTCCACCCGGCCACCGGGGATCGACCACAGCCCCCGACCCGGCTCGCGGCCGCGCCGGACGAGGAGTATTCGCGAGGCGCGATCGTGCACGATCGCGCCCACGCACGACACAACGTGATCAATCACCACTTCGGCCCAGTCGTCGACACTCTATTGGACTATGCCCGCCTGTCGAGTTTCCCGCACCCCACTCCGTGCTGTAGAACAAGATTCGACATGGGCCTGCCGGGCCCGACAGAGTTCCGGATGGTGGTAAAGGTGAATCTCAAGAAGCTCGTGGGCTTTCTCGTGGTCATCTTCGTGTTGTTCTGGATCATCTCCGCGCCGACCAGCGCGAGCGGCACGGTCGAAGGTCTTCTGGCGAGCCTCAAGGAGGCCGGCCAGTCCCTGGTCACCTTCATGTCGAACGTCGCCAACTGACCCGTCGGGCAGACGGCGATGCTGGCTCCCAGGGAGATCGACGAATACGTCCTGCCGTCCGAGCGACGGGTCATCCGGGTCCGGCTGCACTGGGTCGTGCTGTTGAAGGACTTCACCCAGACCGCCGTCGTGCTCGCCGTGCTGGTGTCGATCGACCGGCAGGTCAACAACCCGGTCGTGCACACGCTCGTCTGGTACGTCGGCCTGGTTGCGGTACTGCGGCTCACCCTGTTCGTGATCGAGTGGTGGCTCGAGCGGATCGTGATCACCAACAAACGGGTGATGCTGGCCAGGGGGATCATCACCCACAACCTCGGCATGATGCCGCTGGGCAAGGTGACCGACCTCACCTTCGAGCGCAGCATCACCGGTCGCATGCTCGGTTACGGCACCATGATCGTCGAGTCCGCCGGTCAGATCCAGGCGCTCAACCGGATCGACTTCATGCCGGAGCCGGACGAGGTCGAGGAAGCCCTCACCGAATTGATCTTCGGTGAGAAGCAGAAGTAGCCGCCCGCGCTCCCGCCGCGCGACGGACCGGCGGTAGGCGCGGCGATTGCGGATCGACCTGCACACCCACTCCGTCGCCTCCGACGGCACCGATGAACCCGCCGAACTGGTGCGCATCGCGGCCGCGAACGGGCTCGACGTCGTCGCGCTGACCGACCACGACACCACGGCCGGGTGGGCGGCGGCCGCCGCCGCGCTGCCTGCGGGCCTGCGCCTGGTGCGTGGCGCGGAGCTGTCCTGTGTGAGCCCGGACGGGCGCGGCGGCATGGTCTCGATGCACCTGCTGGCCTACCTGTTCGATCCCGAGCACCCCGAGGTCCTCGCCGAGCAACGCCGGTTGCGGGCCGACCGCCGGCAGCGGCTGGTGCAGATGGCGCGGCGGATGGCGGCCGACGGCTATCCGGTCGACCCGGACACCTTCCTCGACCGGCTCCCGCCCGATCTGCCGGCCGGCAAACCGCACCTGGCCCAGGCGCTGGTCGAGCGGGGAGTGGTCGGCAGCGTGCAGGAGGCGTTCGCCGACCTGCTGCGCGGCGGCGGCCCCTACCACGTCGGCCGGACCGACACCCCGGTGGCGGACGCGATCGGCATGGTCACCGCCGCCGGCGGGGTATGCGTGTTCGCCCACCCGTTCGCCCGTCGGCGCGGCCGGGTGGTGGAGCCCTCGGTGATCGCCGACCTGGCCGGGCTCGGGCTGGTCGGAGTCGAGGCCGACCATCCCGATCACGACCCGGCCGACCGCGCCGCCCTGCATGGCCTGGCCGCCGAGCTGGGACTGCTGGCCACCGGCTCCAGCGACTACCACGGCGGCAACAAGGCCACCCGGATCGGCGCCGAGACGACCGACCCGGAGGTGTTCGAGCGGTTGGTCGCCCG
>JAJCYC010000008.1 GCA_029263115.1 Pseudonocardia sp.
TGCTCGCCGAGGCCGGCCTGATCATCCCGGACGAGCAGGAGGACGAGGTCGAGAAGTTCCGCGAGTTCCTCGACTCGGTGTCCCCGGAGGACTTCCGCGGCGCGCAACCCTGAAGTCCACCTCCAAGGTTGAGCGCGTCGCGTTGACCCGCCGATGACCTCGGCATACGGTCTGGTCATGGATGAGGAGTTGCCCGGGACCGTCGCCTTGGGCACGGAGGCGGGCACCTCCGTGTCGGGCGCCGTCGCGGGCACTGCGCCGGGCTCGCAGGGGCAACTCTTCCCGGACTCGGAACTGGCCGACGGCCTGCCCGACGACCTCGCCGGCTATCGCGGCCCCACCGCCTGCCAGATCGTCGGCATCACCTACCGCCAGTTGGACTACTGGGCCCGCACCGGGCTGGTCGTCCCGTCTGTGCGCGGTGCCTCCGGGTCGGGCAGCCAGCGGCTGTACTCGTTCAAGGACGTGCTGGTCCTGAAGGTGGTCAAGCGCCTGCTGGACGCCGGGGTCTCGCTCCAGAACATCCGGCTGGCGGTGGACCATCTACGCGCCCGCGGCGTGCGCGAGCTGGCCACGATCACCATGCTCTCCGACGGCACCACGGTGTACGAGTGCACCTCGCCGGAGGAGGTCGTCGACCTGTTGCAGGGTGGCCAGGGTGTGTTCGCCATCGCCATCGGCGGCGCCATGCGGGAGATCACCGGCACCATCCGGGAGTTCCCGGCCGAGCGGGCGGACGGCCTGGTCGTGCCGGACGCCCCGGCCGACGAGCTCAGCCGCCGCCGTGCCACCAAACGCATCAGCTGACGACAGGTCGCGACGCATCCCACCAATGCTGGGTGCGCGAGGATGCCGGTGCCCCCTGGCGCGCCGACATCCTCGCCAACCCCGACCGCGACGGAGCATGGGTGTTCCCGCTTCAGCCGTGCATCCGCGACAGGAGCCGCCCCGGAGAGGTTTACTGGGCTCTCCACCACGCTCTCCAGCCGACGGGGGTTCCCGTGTCCACCCGAATCGACGAGATTGCCGACGGCATGTACCGAATCTCCACCCTGGTGCCGGGGATCGGGCCGACCGGCTTCAGCTTCAACCAGTTCCTGATCGACGCCGAGCAGCCTCTGCTGTTCCACACCGGGCACCGCTCGATGTTGCCCGGGGTGGCCGAGCAGATCGCCCGGGTGACACCGGTGGAGCGTCTGCGCTGGATCACCTTCGGACACATCGAGTCGGACGAGTGCGGCTCGATGAACGAGCTACTGGCCGCTGCGCCACACGCTGAGGTCGCGCACGGCGCGCTGGGCTGCATGGTGTCGCTCAACGAGATGGCGGACCGGGCGCCCCGCCCGCTGGCCGACGGAGAGGTCCTCGACCTCGGCGGCAAGCGGGTGCGCCATCTTGACACCCCGCACGTGCCGCACGGCTGGGAAGCCCGGGTGCTGTTCGAGGAAACCACCGGGACCCTGCTCTGTGGTGACCTGTTCACCCACCTCGGGGACGGGCCGGCGCTTGCCACCGGCGACATCGTGGGGCCGGCTGAGGCCGCCGAGGACGTCTTCCGCGCGACCTGCCTCACCCCGTCGACCGGACCGACGATCCGTCGGCTCGCCGACCTGGGACCGACCACGCTGGCGGTCATGCACGGTTCGTCCTTTCGCGGCGACGGGCGGGAGGCCCTGCTGCGCCTGGCCGACGTCTACGACCGGCGGCTGCTGGCCGAGGTCGGCGCCGGCTGAGCGCGGGGTTCGGCAGCTGCGGGTTCGTCAGCGCTGGGGACGGCGCGTCGACCCAGGCGGCGGTACCCTTGCCCGGTAGTCGCCGATCCCACGCGGGAGAGTCCCGGCCGTTGCCAGCGGCCCGGGCGCCGAAGGAGCAAATCCTCCCCGGAATCTCTCAGGCACAGCGGACCGCGTGGGCGAGACGCCTCTGGAAAGTGACGTGCTGAACGAGTAGCCGTCCGCCGACGGGGAAAGCCCGAACTCCGGGTGAATCTCTCAGGCGCCCCGGAACGGCCCCCGGGGCACGGACAGAGGGGGAGGGCAGTCCAGGCTGTCCAACCACCGGAGGCGTCCGATGACCGACCGACCGATCCGCCACTCACTGGCCGCCCTCGAGCGGGGCCTGCCGTTCACCCGTCGGCACATCGGGCCCGACGACACGGCCCTCGACCGGATGGCCGAGGTGATCGGCGTCGGGTCGCTGGAGGAACTGGCCGACCGGGCGGTGCCGCCGGCGATCCGGGCGGACGGGTCGGCCGCGGCCACCCTTCCCGAAGCGGCCACCGAGCCCGAGGCGCTCGCCGAGCTGCGGGCACTGGCCGCCCGAAACACGGTGACCGTGCCGATGATCGGGCTGGGCTACCACGGCACGGTGACCCCGGCGGTGATCCGGCGCAACGTGCTGGAGAACCCGTCCTGGTACACCGCCTATACGCCCTACCAGCCGGAGATCAGCCAGGGCCGGCTCGAGGCGCTGCTGAACTTCCAGACCATGATCGCTGACCTGACCGGCCTACCGGTGGCCGGTGCGTCGATGCTCGACGAGGCCACCGCGTCCGCCGAGGCGATGACCCTGCTGCGCCGCGCCGGGAAGTCGAGGAGCTCCCGTTTCGCGGTGGGCGCCGACATCCTGCCCCGGACGCTGGCGGTGCTGCGCACCCGGGCCGAGCCGCTGGGCATCGAGATCGTTGAGTTCGACCCGATGGCCGGGCTGCCCGAGGGCGACTTCTTCGGGGTGCTGCTCAGCTACCCGGGCGCTTCGGGCGCGCTCGCCGACCACGCCGGGTTGATCGAGGACGCGCACCTGCGCGGCGCCAGGGTCGCGGTGGCGGCCGATCCGCTCGCGTTGACGCTGCTGCGCCCGCCCGGCGAGATCGGTGCCGACGTGTGCGTGGGCAGCACACAGCGCTTCGGGGTGCCGCTCGGGTTCGGCGGCCCGCACGCCGGTTTCCTCGCGGTGCGCGACGACCTGCGGCGCCAGCTGCCGGGCCGCCTGGTGGGGGTGTCGGTGGACGCCGACGGCGCGTCGGCGCTGCGGCTCGCGCTGCAGACCCGCGAGCAGCACATCCGCCGGGAGAAGGCGACCAGCAACATCTGCACCGCCCAGGTGCTGCTGGCGATCGTGGCCTCGACCTATGCGGTGTACCACGGTCCGGACGGGTTGCGCGCGATCGCCGACCGTGCCCACCGGATGGCCGCGGTCCTGGCGGCGGCCCTGCGCGGGGGCGGTGTCGAGGTGGTGCACGACAGGTTCTTCGACACCGTGCTGGCCCGGGTCCCGGGTCGGGCCGGGGAGGTGCTCGCCGCCGCGCACGATAGCGGGATCACCCTGCGCGGGGTGGACGCCGACCTGGTCGGGGTGTCCTGCTCCGAGCTGACCACCCGGGAGCACCTGGTGACGGTGGCCGGTGCGTTCGGCATCGACCTGTGCGGCACCGACCTCGATGCGCTCGACGCGGTCACCGGCGACGCGCTGCCACCGGGGCTGCGCCGGGACTCGGACTTCCTCACCCACCCGGTGTTCCACCGCTACCGCACCGAGACGGCGCTGGTCCGTTACCTGCGCCGGCTCGCCGACGCCGACCTCGCGCTGGACCGGGGCATGATCCCGCTCGGCTCGTGCACCATGAAGCTCAATGCCGCCGCCGAGATGGAGCCGATCACCTGGCCGGGCTTCGCCGATCTGCACCCGCACGCGCCGGCCGCGGACGCCGCCGGCACGTTGAGCCTGATCGCTGATCTGGAGCGCTGGCTGGCCGAGCTCACCGGCTACGCGGCGGTGTCCCTGCAGCCCAACGCCGGCAGCCAGGGTGAGCTCGCCGGCCTGCTCGCCATCCGCGGCTACCACCGCGACCGCGGCGAGCCGCACCGCGACGTCTGCCTGATCCCGGCCAGCGCGCACGGCACCAACGCGGCCTCGGCGGTGATGGCCGGGATGCGGGTGGTCGTGGTGGCCTGCGACGACGCGGGCAATGTCGACCTCGTCGACCTGCGCGCGAAGATCGACGAGCACGGCTCCGCGCTGGCCGCGCTGATGATCACCTACCCGTCCACGCACGGGGTCTACGAGGCGGAGGTCGGCGAGGTCTGCGCCGCGGTGCACGCCGCCGGCGGCCAGGTGTACGTCGACGGGGCCAATCTGAACGCGCTGGTCGGGCTGGCCAAGCCGGGGGAGTTCGGTGGCGACGTGAGCCATCTGAACCTGCACAAGACATTCTGCATCCCGCACGGCGGCGGCGGCCCGGGGGTCGGCCCGGTGGCGGTGCGCGAGCACCTCGCCCGGTACCTGCCCGACCGCGGCGCCGGCCCGGTCTCCGGCGCCGAGCACGGCAGCGCCGGCGTGCTGCCCATCTCCTGGGCCTACCTGCGGATGATGGGCCCGGACGGGCTGCGCCGGGCCACCCTGGTCGCGGTCGCCTCGGCGAACTACGTGGCGGCCCGGCTGCGCGAGCACTACCCGGTGCTGTACACCGGGCCGTCCGGGCTGGTCGCCCACGAGTGCATCCTCGATCTGCGGCCGCTGACGAAGCAGACCGGCATCACCGCGGAGGACGTGGCCAAGCGGCTGGCCGACTACGGCCTGCATGCGCCGACGCTGTCGTTCCCGGTGGCCGGGACGCTGATGGTCGAGCCCACCGAGAGCGAGGACCTGGCCGAGCTGGACCGCTTCTGCGCGGCGATGGTCGCGATCCGCGGCGAGATCGACCGGGTCGGCGCGGGGGAGTGGCCGGCGGAGGACAACCCGCTGCGCAACGCCCCGCACACGGCGGCCTGTCTGGGCGACAAATGGGACCACCCCTACCCGCGGGAGCTCGCGGCGTACCCCACCGGTCAGGTGACCGGGAAGTTCTGGCCGCCGGTGCGCCGGATCGACGGTGCGCACGGCGACCGCAACCTGGTCTGCTCCTGCCCGCCGATCGATGCCTACAGCACGTAGCAATAACGCATCGGCTCCCGTGATTGTCTGGGCGCCGATGCTCCTATTCTCGGTCGCGATGTCGAGCGGGGGCGGTGGGACATCGGTGGACCACGGGGAGCTACCCGAACAGGTCGCGATCGTCACCGGCGCCGGACGGGGTATCGGCCGGGCCATCGCCTGTGCGCTTTCGCGTGCGGGCGCATCGGTGGCGCTGGTCGCCCGTTGCGAGCGGGAACTGGCCGAAACCGCTGCCATGGGCGAGCGAATGTTCGCATTGTCTGGCGACGTGCGAGATGTTGCGGCGACCACCGGTACCCAGCCGTTTCCCTTCCTGTCCGCCACGTCGGTGGCCAAGAGCGCGATCCTGCGGCTCACCGAGGGGCTTGCGATATCGGTGGCGCCGTATGGCGTCCGCGCGTTCGCTATCCACCCGGGCGTCATCGACACCCAGGTCACCCGCTCCTACGTCGACTCCCCCTCGGGCGCGGATGGATGCCCGAGACCCTCGATTGGGTCAAGAGCGTCTGGCAGACCCCGGAGGACGCGGGACCACCGAGCTGGTGCTCAGGCTGGCTGCGGGTCGCTTCGACCGGCTGTCCGGGAGGCTGCTCACCGCCGGTACCGACCTCGACCAACTGGACTCCATGGCCGACGAGCTCATCGCCCGGGACGCACTTGTCTTACGGCTGCGCGACTGATGTGGAGCGGCTTGTCAACTCGGCGCCGAGGGTTGGTGTCTGGCCGTCTTGTGGCCCCGGTATCAACTGCTTCGAGCAGGGCGTGGAGCCCCGGCGCCACGGCGCAGCATGGACAACGTGCCGGCTGAACGATCTGTCCGGTTGGGGATGGGTCGCGGACAGGTTGACCATCTCGACGAACAGCATGACCATTGCCCACCACCGCGACGGATGAGATGATCAGGGGCCTTGTGAGGGGTTTGAGCTGGGCGGATGCGTTGCGGTGGGTTGTCTGATCGCGGTATTCGGATCATGTGGCGGGGGCCGGGATGTATGACGTGATCGTGGTGGGTGCCCGGTGCGCGGGAGCAAGCACCGCATTGCTGCTGGCCCGGCGAGGCTACCGGGTCGTCCTGATCGACAAGTCAACGTTTCCCTCCGAGCTGGTGATGTCCACACATCTGGTGTGGCAGCCTGGAGTCGCGAAGCTCTTCTCCTGGGGGTTGGGGGACGCACTGGTCGCGGCTGACACCCCGGGGTTGACGCGGGGGCACTTCGACTTCGGTCCTGTCGTCCTCGACGCCGAGTTCCCAGCGGTGGGTGAGACCCGGCAGGCCTACGCCCCCCGGCGGGCGGTGCTCGATCAGCTGCTGGTGCAGGCCGCGACCAGCGCGGGCGCGGACTTGTGGGAGGCCACCACCGTCGAGTCGCTGCACTCCGACTCCGATGGCGCCGTCACAGGGATCCGGGCCACCGCGCGCGGCGGGGCAACCGTGGATGCGCATGCCCGGATCGTGGTTGGCGCGGACGGCACCCACTCGGTCGTCGCCCGCCTGGTGGACGCGGCCGAGTACGACCGATGCCCGCCGTTGGAGGGCACCTACTTCACCTACTGGAGCGGTGTCCCCACCCCCGCCGTCGAGGTCTACCCCCGGCCCGGGCGGGTGGTGTACGGGTGGGACACCACCGGCGGTCAGTCCCTGATCGGGGTCAACTGGGTCGGCGCCGATTTCCCGGGGTGCGCGCCGATATCGAGGGCAACTACCACCAGGTCATCGGCGAGGTCGCACCCGAACTGGCGCAACGGTTACGCGGTGGACGCCGGGAATCGAAGTGGATCGGCGGGTCGATCCGGGGTTACTTCCGCACCCCCTACGGGCCGGGATGGGCGTTGGTCGGTGATGCCGGCTACCAGAAAGACCCCAGGACCGCCCAGGGCATCACCGACGCGTTCACCCACGCCGAGTTGCTCGCCGAGGCCATCGACGCGGGTCTGTCCGGGCGACGCGACATCACCGAGGCGCTCGCCGACTACGAACAGATCCGTAACATCGCGGCCAAACCCATGTATCAGCTGACCTGCCAACTCGGTTCCCTGTCCGCACCCACACCGGAGATGGAACAGTTCTACGGCTCGCTGGCGGCTGATCCTGTCCGAGCACGGCAGTTTCTCGGGGTGTTCGCCGGCAGCGTCGCGGTCAGCGAACTATTCCCCGTCCCGGCGAGTGTCCTGCCGGGTGACCTATCGCGTCGATGAGCCGATCGGAACAGCCCGTACTGAGGCTGAGGCGGCGGGCCATGTTCGGCTTGACCTCGCGGTATGGCAGTACGTGTGCCCAGCACAGTGGGGTCAGGTCTCGTCGGCGGGCCGTTTTCGCTCAGGTACCCCCGACCAGTTCGGCGACCTCGATCAGCCGCGCGCGCAGCGGCGCCGCCCGCTCGGCGAACCCGGCCTGCAGCCGCGCGTACTCCGCGCGGCCCTCGGCGGTCTCCACCGGCACCGGCGGGTGGCCCAGCGCCGAGAGGTCGTAGGGACTGGCCCGCATGTCCAGCTCGCGGACCGCGACCGCCAGCTCGAAACAGTCAGCGACCAGCTCCGAGGGGGTGGCCGGGGCCAGCTTGTAGGCCCACTTGTAGAGATCCATCGTGGCGTGCAGGCAGCCCGGCTGCTCGTTCGCGACCTGATCGGCCCGGGTCGGCGTGGTGGCGTTGAGCGGCCGGGCGGCGTCGGTGAAGAACCGGAACGCGTCGTGGTGGGTGCAGCGCAGCGGGTGGGCGGCCACCACGGCATCGGTGCCCGTGCGGCCCAGCCGCAGCGGCAACTGCTCGTGGCGGGGGGTGTCGGCGCGGTAGACCATCGCCCACTCGTGCAGCCCGAAACAGCCCAGGCGGGCCGGTCGCGCGGCGGTGGCCCGCAACAGGCTGAGCACGAAGCGCGCAGCGTCGCGCCGGACCGGGGCAAGCCCGTCCGGGTCGAAGCAGACCCCGGAGGTGGTCGGGCGGTACCCGGGCCAGCGCAGGAACTCTCCGGCATCCCCGGCCAGCTCGACACCCGGTCCGGGGTGCCAGCGCTCCAGCAGGCCGGGCCGGTGGCCGTAGTAGGTGAACAGGAAGTCCAGCACCGGGTGCCGCTCGCCGCACCGCCGGCGTTCCCGGTGCGGCACGGTCCAGCGGGCCACCCGCTCCCGGTGCAGGCGCCGGCGGGTCCGCCACTGCGGTTCCGGCAGCACCCTCACGGCGGCCCGGGTGTGGTGTCCGAATAGGCGGCGCCCACGAAATACTGGACCAGGTCGTCCATCGCGATGAGCCCGACCGGGGCGGCCGGCTCACCGGCCACGACCAGCGCCAGGTGGGCCTGGGAACGGCGCATCGCCGCGAGTGCGTCGTCCAGCCGGGCGTCGGACGGAATCTGCGGCAGCGCCCGCGCCCGGTCGGCCGGCAGCGCCGCCGCCGGGTCGTCGGCGACCTCCAGCACGTCCTTGACGTGCAGGTACCCGACCATCCGACCGTCCGGCGCGCACAGCGGCAGCCGCGACACCCCGACTTCGGTGACCGCAGCCGCCACCTCGCCGACGGTTGCGGTCAGCGGCAGGCTGACCACCCGCCCCAGCGGCACCATCACGTCCCGCACGGTGCGCTCGCCGGCGCCGAGGGTCTGGGTGAGCCGGCCGCTCTCCTGCTCGTCGAGCAGACCCTCACGCCGCGAGTCGGAGATCATCTCGGCCAGCTCGGACCCGGTGTACGCGGCCTCCAACTCGTCACGAGGGGTGACGTGCACCAGCCGCAGCACCGCAGTGGCGGCTAGGGTGAACAGCGACAGCAGCGGACGCACGGCCTTGCAGAACGCGTAGTGCGCCGGCACCAGGATCACCGCGACCCGCTCGGGCCCGGCGATCGCCAGGTTCTTCGGCACCATCTCGCCGACCACGGTGTGCAGGGTGACCACGACGCCCAGCGCCAGGGTGAACGCGATGGGGTGCAGCAGCCCCTCGGGCATGCCGAGCCACTCGAACGGCCCCTCGATCAGGTGCGCCACCGCCGGCTCGCCGAGCCGGCCGAGCCCCAGCGAGCACAGAGTGATGCCCAACTGGGCGCCGGCGATCAGCAGCGGCAGGTGCTCACCGGCCTGCAGCGCGCTGCGGGCACCGGCGTTGCCGCCCTCGGCCAGGGCCTGCAGCCGGTCCCTGCGGGCGGTGATGATCGCGAACTCGGCACCGACGAAGAACGCGTTGCCGGCCAGCAGGAACACCGAGAGCACCAGGGCAACCGATTCGCTCACCGGGTCGCCTCCGAGGGCCGCGCCGCGGCACCGGTCGGGACCGGCGCACCGGGCGGGGTGGGTGTGCCGAGTGTGCCGACCGAGGCGGGGTCGTCGGAGGCCCGGGACAGCCGCAGCTCGGCGATCCGGTTGCGCTCCCGGCGCATCACGGTCAACCGCCAGCCGTTCACCGTGACGGTCTCGCTGACCTCCGGAATGCGGCCGAGCCGGGCCAGCACCAGCCCGGCCACCGTCTCGTACGCGCCCTCCGGGACCACGAATCCGGTCGCCTCGGCCAGTTCGTCACCCCGCAGCAGGCCGGAGACCAGCCAGCCACCCTGGCCGAGCCGGCGGACCCGCCCGGGCCCGTCCGGGTCGTGCTCGTCGCGGACGTCGCCGACGATCTCCTCGACCATGTCCTCCAGGGTGACGATCCCGGCCGTGCCGCCGTACTCGTCGACCACCACCGCCAGCTGCGCCGGCGAACCGCGCAGCCGGTCGAGCAGCGCGTCGCCGTCGAGCGACTCGGGCACCGTGAGCACCGGCGCCGCGAGCTGGGCCATCGTCGTGCTGGCCCGCTCGGACACCGGTACCGCGAAGACCTGCTTGACGTGTACCACCCCGTGGATCTCGTCGAGCTCGCCGGCGTGCACCGGGAACCGGGAGAACCCGGTGGCCCGGGCGGCGGCCACCAGGTCGCGCACGGTGTCGCCCAGGCGCAGCGACTCGACCTGCACCCGCGGCGTCATCAGGTCCTCGGCCACCCGGTCGGTGAACCGGATCGCCCTGGCCAGCAGGGTGGCCGTGGCCCGGTCAAGCGTGCCGTGCTCGCCGCTGCTGGACACCAGCGAGTGCAGCTCGTCGGGGGAGCGGGCCGAACGCAGCTCCTCGGCCGGCTCGACGCCCATCCGCCGCACGATCCAGTTCGCCGAGGAGTTCAGCGCGGCGATCAGCCAGCGGAACAGCCGGCTGAAGCGGGCCTGCGCGCCGGCCACCGCGCGGGCCACCGGCAACGGCCGGGCCAGGGCCAGGTTCTTGGGCACCAGCTCGCCGAACACCACCGACAACGCGGTGGCCAGCGCCAGCGCGATGGCCAGCGAGACCGCCGGCGACGCGGCGGCGGGCAGCCCCACCAGCTCCAGCGGCCCGCGGAAGAGGGTGGCCAGCGCGGGCTCGGCGATGTAGCCAGTGACCAGGGTGGTGATGGTGATGCCGAGCTGCGCCCCGGACAGCTGGAACGACAGCGTCCGGTGGGCTTGCTGGACCTGCCGGGAACGCCGGTCGCCGACCTCGCGCAGGTGCGCGTCTATCTGGCTGCGCTCCAGCGAGGTGAGGGAGAACTCGGCGGCCACGAACAGCGCGGTGCCCAGGGTGAGTGCCAGCACGGCCAGCACCCCGAGTACGGACCACAGAACGGCCATCGAGAGCGGGAACCTCCTCGGGAGGGCTCCATCCTACGGACGGCCGCGGCGCCCCCGCCCGCCCGGCGGGGGTCACCCGAATGACCCACACTCCCGGCCCGGCCGTCCTGGGGTGGCCCGATACCCGTTCGGCGGTACCACGCCACTCGCGATCTGGTCCGCAGCACGCGCCCACGGCGACGGCGACACCGCACCTTCGTGTGATGACCCGCTGTCGCGGCGTGTCCTGCCTCCGGTAACCTCCGCACATGGGATCCGAGCGGATAACGGTCACCCTGCCACCCGAGCTGGTGGCGAACGCGCGCATCGCGGTGCGTAGCGGGGCCGCTGCAAGTCTGTCCGCTTTCGTCGCCGACGCATTACGCGGCCAGCTGGAGCGCAACCAGGCGCTCGTCGAGCTGGAGCGGGTGCTCGGGGGCCGGCCGCCGCAGGAGGCACTCGACGCGGTTCGGCGCGACCTGGGCCTCTCGCCGGCGGGCCAGCAGGTCGCGTGATCGGCGGACGCGTCCTCGACGCATCCGCCGTCATGGCATTCGCCTCCCAACGCTCGGTCTACGCCACCGCCCTGGTGTGGACCGTCGTCGAGGAACACATGGTGCTGGTGCTGCCCTCGGCCGCCGTGGCCGCCGCGTGGTCGCAGCTCGAGGACAAGTACCACCCGGTGCTGGAGGTCCTGCTCCGGTTGCCGAACACGGTGATCGACGACCTGGACGCCGACCGGGCCCGCGCGGTCGGCGCGCTCGCCCCGCACGACCTCGAGGCGGCGCACGCGGTGGCCTGCGCGCAGCGCCGCGGCTGGCCGCTGGTCACCGCCGACGCCGCCCGCTACCGGGAGTTCAACGTCGAGGTTCGGGCCGAGGAGCTGCCCTGAAGGAGGTCGGCTCCCGTGCCGGGCACCGGCGTCGGCCCGGGTCGGCCGGGTTGTCGGCGACCAGGATCAGCCGGCCACCGGACGCGAAGGTAGGTTGCCGCCATGACGGGCGTCCTGGACGGCCGACGGGTGCTGGTCACTGGCGCCTCTTCGGGCATCGGGGCCGCGATCGCGCACGACGTGGCCGCGGCGGGTGCGCACGCCGTCCTGCTCGCCCGGCGGGCCCGTGAACTGGCGGAGCTGGCCGGCCGGCTCGGTTCCGCCGCTACCGCGTTGACCTGCGACATCACCGACGCGGCGGCGGTCGCGGACGGCGTCGGGCAGGCCACGCGACAGCTCGGCGGGCTGGACGCGGTGGTCAACGCCGTTGGGATCTTCACCGTGGGACCGGTCGCCGACACCGATCCGGCGTCCTGGCGGGCGATGTTCGAGGCCAACGTGCTCGGGCTGCTCAGCGTGGTGCGGGCCGCCGTGCCGCACCTGCGCGAGGGCACCGCCCCGGCCGTGGTCAACATCTCCTCGATGTCCGGGCGGCGGGTGCCCAACCCGGACATCGGGGTGTACGCGGCCACCAAGTTCGCGGTGCACCTGTCTTCCGGCGCGGTCGCCCGGTCCGTGGTGCACGTGCTGGCCACGCCGCCTGAGGTCAGCGTGGTGGAGTACGCCGTCATGTCGATCCGCCAATGAGCCGGGCGATAAGTCGCGCGACCGGGACGGGCGGCCAGAACGGCTCCCGGTCCGGGTCGCCGTTCGTGGACTTCGACCGCGCGTCGTGGTCGAGGCTGGGCGAGGCGGTACCGCTGCCACTGACCGCGCACGAGCTGGCCCAGATCCGCAGCTTCGGCGACGAGGTCGACCTGGCCGAGGTCCGCGAGGTGTACCTGCCGCTGTCCCGGCTGCTCAACCTGCACGTCCAGGAGGCGGGCCGTCTATACCGGGCCTACCGGACCTTTCTCGGCGGCCAGCCGGCGCGTACCCCGTTCGTGATCGGGATCGCCGGCTCGGTGTCGGTGGGCAAGTCCACCACCGCGCGGCTGCTGCGCACCCTGCTGGCGCGCTGGCCGCAGCACCCCCGGGTGGAGCTGATCACCACCGACGGGTTCCTGCACCCGAACTCGGTGCTGGAGCAGCGGGGCCTGATGCCCCGCAAGGGGTTCCCGGAGTCCTACGACCGGCGGTCCCTGCTGCGGTTCGTGGCCGAGGTGAAGGGCGGCAGGGACGAGGTGCGCGCCCCGGTGTACTCGCACCTGGTCTACGACATCGTCCCCGACCGCTGTGTGACGGTGCGCCGGCCGGACATCCTCCTGCTGGAGGGGTTGAACGTGCTGCAGCCCGCCCAGCCCACCCGGTCGGGCACCGCGAGCCTCGCGGTCAGCGACTTCATCGACTTCTCGGTCTACGTCGACGCCGCCCCGGACGACGTGCGCCGCTGGTACATCGAGCGCTTCCTCAGCCTGCGCCAGACCGCGTTCCGCGACCCGGCGTCCTACTTCCGCCGCTACGCC
>JAJCYC010000009.1 GCA_029263115.1 Pseudonocardia sp.
CTACCAGGCCGAGGAGCCGGTCGCGGGCCGCTACCTGGTGCGCGGCCAGATGAGCCCGCAGGTGCTCGCCGCGGTCACCGGCTGGTGCGCCGAGCAGGGTGTGCTGGCCGACGAGGTCCGGGTGGCGCGGCGCAGCCTGGAGGACGTGTTCCTCGACCTGACCGGCCGGGAGCTTCGGTCGTGACCGAGCTTGCGGGATCACCATTGGACACAGCACGGCCCGTCGCGGCCGCGACGAGCGGCCGGGGGACGGCAGCCGGTGGAGCGTGCGGAACCGGCGGGGCGGGCAAGCACAGCGAGGAGCGGTCGTGACGACGCCCGGGCGGTTCCCGGCCGGCACGTTCACCCCGGACCCGGGGCGCGGTCGGCTGCTCTCGATGCTCGCCGCGCAGTCCGGGGTCGAGCTGCGGTTGGCCCTGCGCAACGGCGAGCAGGTGCTGCTCACCCTGCTCATCCCGCTGGCCCTGCTGATCGGGCTGACCCTGCTCGAGGTGGTCCCGCTGCCCGCGCCCCGGGTCGCCGCCGTGGCCCCGTCGGTGCTCGCGTTGGCGGTGCTGTCCACCGCGTTCACCAGCCAGGCGATCGCGCTGGGTTTCGACCGGCGGTACGGGGTGATCCGCCGGCTTGCGGCCACCGCGCTGCCCCGCTGGCTACTGGTCGCCGGCCGGCTGGTGGCGGTGTTCGGGGTGGTCGGCATCCAGCTCGTGGTGCTCGGCGGGACGGCGGCGGCCCTGGGCTGGCGGCCGGCCACTGCGGGGCTCGGCTGGGCGCTGGGGTTGATAGTGCTGGGCTGCGCGGCGTTCGGCGCGCTGGGCATCCTGCTCGGCGGCACGCTGCGCGCGGAGATCGTGCTCGCGGTGGCCAACATCGTCTGGTTCGCCCTGCTGCTCGGCGGGGGCATCGTGCTCCCGCTGGCCCAGCTACCCGGCCCGATGGCCTCGGTGGCCGGCCTGCTGCCCTCCGGGGCGCTCGCCGAGGGGCTGCGGACGGCGCTGGTCGACGGACAGGCCCCCGGCGCGCAGCTGGTGCTGGTGCTCGTGGCCTGGGCGGTCGCGGCGGCCCTGCTGGCCGCCCGCACCGTCCGGTTGCGCTGAGCCAACGCCTCGGGCAGCCCGGCCCGAACTCCGGGTGGCCGGATTCGTCGGCCTACCATGACCCGGTGTCCCGGCCAGCCGTGCTTCGCAACCTGTTCCCTGTACCCGTCCGGCTGATGCGGTCACTCGCGATCGCCGCGGTGATCGCCCAGGCCGGCATCTCGGTAACCGGATCGGTGGTCCGGGTGACCGGCTCGGGTCTGGGCTGCCCGGAGTGGCCGAACTGCTTCCCGGGCAGCCTCACCCCGGATCCCCGCTACGACGTGGCGTTGCTGCACCAGTGGGTGGAGTTCGGCAACCGGCTGCTGGTCGGCGTGGTCAGCGCGGTCGCCCTGGCCTGCCTGGTGGGTGCGCTGGGCACCAGGCCCCGCCGGCGGCGCCTGCTCGTGCTGGCCGCGACGATGCCGGCCGGGGTGGCCGCCCAGGCGGTGATCGGCGGGGTGACCGTCCTGCTCGGCCTGGCCTGGTGGACGGTGTCGATGCACTTCCTGGTGTCGATGGTGCTGGTCTGGCTGGCGGTGCTGCTCGTGGGGGCGAGCGGCGAGGCCGACAGCAGGCCGGTGCCCACGCTCCCCCGGGCGCTGCGCGCGCTGGTGGGCCTGAGCACCGGCCTGCTCGCCGCGCTGCTGGTCGCCGGCACGTTGGTCACCGCCGCCGGGCCGCACGCCGGTGACGCGGACACCCCCCGGCTGGGCGTCCCGGTGACCACCCTCGTCCAGTTGCACGCCGACCTGCTGATCGGCTACCTCGCGCTGCTCGTCGGCCTCGGATTCGCGCTGCACGCGGTGGCCGCCCCCCGGCGGGTGCGGCGGGCGTTCCGGCTGCTGGTCCTGGCCGTGCTCGGCCAGGGCTGCCTGGGCGCGGTGCAGTACACGCTCGGCGTACCGGAGGTCCTGGTGTCGCTGCACGTGCTGGGCGCCTGCCTGGTCACCGCCGCCGCCGCCGCGCTGTGGTCGGCCACCAGCGAGCGCCCACCCGCAGGGACGACCGGCGCCACCCCGGGCGCCACCACCGCCGCCGCGGCCGGGCCGGTTGCCGGGGCCCCGGACCGCGTCGCCCTCGGGTGACCCGGCGCGTGGCCCCCGGTTGGGCCACGATGGGCCCGCGGCCACACCGCGGTCGGCCGCACGGTGGGCACGACGACGGACCCGGGGCGGGAGGACACCCATGCGCGCGATCCAGGTGAGCGAGACCGGTGGACCCGAGGTGATGCGGCTGGTCGAGCTGGCGGACCCGGTGGCCGGCGACGGCCAGCTGGTCGTCGAGACCAGCGCGTCCGGGGTGAACTACATCGACACCTACCACCGGGCCGGCGTCTACCCCAAGCCACTGCCGTTCGGGCTAGGCCTGGAGGGGGTGGGCACTGTCCGCGAACTGGGTTCCGGGGTCGAGGGGTTCCGGGTCGGCGAGCGGGTGGCCTGGTGCGAGACCCCAGCCAGCTATGCCGAGCGGGTCGCGGTGCCCGCCGCGCAGGCCGTACGGGTGCCCGACGCGGTGACCGACGAACAGGCGGTCGGCGCGCTGCTGCAGGGCATGACCGCGCACTTCCTGGTCACCGCGACCTACCCGGTCGCCCGGGCCGACGCCGTCCTGGTGCACGCGGCCGCCGGCGGGGTCGGTCTGTTGCTCACCCAGCTGGCCAGCGCCCGGGGTGCCCGGGTGATCGCCACGGTGTCCACCGACGAGAAGGCCGCACTGGCCCGCGGTGCCGGCGCCGCCGAAGTGATCAACTACACCGGGTTGGACGACCTGGCGGGTGAGGTGCGCCGGCTCACCGGCGGCGACGGGGTGGCGGTGGCCTACGACGGAGTCGGCAGGGACACCTTCGACGCCAGCCTCGCCAGCCTGCGCCGCCGCGGCACGATGGTGTTGTTCGGCGCGGCCAGTGGTCCGGTACCGCCGGTGGATCCGCAACGGCTCAGTGCCGGCGGCTCGCTGTACCTGACCCGGCCCACCCTGTTCCACTACGTCGCCACCCGGCCGGAGCTGGAGTGGCACTCCGGAGAGGTGTTCGCGGCGGTCGCGGACGGCACCCTGGACGTGCGGGTGGGCCACCGCTACCCCCTGGCCGAGGCCGCCCGGGCGCATGAGGATCTGCAGGCCCGGCGGACCACCGGCAAGCTCGTCCTGCTGCCGTAGCCGCTACAGCGGCCAGCCGAGCACCGGCAGGCCCAGCGCGGCGTCCACCGCGATCGCCAGGAACAGCCCGCAGAGGTAGGTGTTGGACAGATGGAACAACCGCATCGGCCGGGCGGGTTCCCCGGCGACGATCCGCGCGTGCAGCCGGTGCGCCATCGCCACGAACCAGCCGCCGCCGAGCACCGCCGCGCCCAGGTACACCCAGGAGGTGACCGGCACCAGCAGCAGTGACCACAGCGCCATGGTCCAGGAGTAGGCCAGGATGCGCCGGGACACCTGCACCGGCGTGGCGACCACCGGCAGCATCGGCACCCCGGCTGCCGCGTAGTCATCCTTGTACCGCATGGCCAGCGCCCAGAAGTGCGGCGGAGTCCAGAAGAAGATCACCCCGAACATGACCAGCGCCGGCCACTCCACGGTGCCCGACACCGCAGCCCACCCGATGACCACCGGCATGCACCCGGCGGCGCCGCCCCAGACGATGTTCTGCGCGGTGCGCCGCTTGAGCAGCAGCGTGTAGACCAGCACGTAGAACGCGATGGCGGACACCGACAGCGCGGCTGCCAGCCAGTTCGTGGTCAGCCCGAGCCACACCGCGCTGAACACACCGAGCGCCAACCCGAAGATCAGCGCGTTGCGGGGTGGGACCTGCCCCCGGGCCAGCGGCCGGCGCGCGGTGCGCTTCATCAACGCGTCGATGTCGGCGTCGACCACGCAGTTCAGCGCGTGCGCGCTGGCTGCCGCCACGGCGCCGCCGACCAGCGTGGCGACGATCAGCCAGACCGACGGGATCCGCCGCTCGGCCAGGAACATCGCCGGCACCGTGACCACCAGCAGCTGCTCGATGATCCGGGTCTTGGTCAGCGACAGGTAGGCCAGCAGCACCGAACGGCCACGCTCGACGCGGGACGCGGGTGGTGGCCGCGATGCCGACGGGCTCAGCACGGGGCGCACGTCCCCCGGGTTGGGCACATCGTTCGGCACACCGGGAGCACCTCGCAGCACATCAGCTCGACTCGGTACCGGGCCGGCACCGTCGGGAACGCCCTGGGAATCGGGTCGCTCCGGGTTCGATCCTATCCGTGAGGTGTTCCACCGGCGGTTGCCGGGTAGCTCCTGTGACGGGCCGGTTACCGAGGCCGGACTCCGCACGGATCGGGACTACATTGGGTCCCTGGCCGCCGGCGCACCGTCAGGCCCCCAGACAATGCAAGCACCACACGTCAGGAGCAACCGCCCCGTGTCCGAGAAGTCAATCACCGAGCTCACCCGACGGTCCGTCCCGGCGGACTGGGACGACCTGGACTCGCGCGCCGTAGACACCGCCCGGGTACTGGCCGCCGACGCGGTGCAGCACAAGGGCAACGGCCACCCGGGCACCGCGATGAGCCTGGCGCCGCTGGCGTACTGCCTGTTCCAGCGGGTGATGCGGCACGATCCGACCGACCCAGACTGGATCGGTCGAGACCGGTTCGTGCTGTCCTGCGGACACTCCAGCCTGACCCTCTACGTGCAGCTGTTCCTGTCCGGGTACGGCCTCGAGGTGGCCGACCTCGAGGCATTGCGCACCTGGGGCTCGCAGACACCGGGGCACCCGGAGCACCGGCACACCCCCGGGGTGGAGATCACCACCGGTCCGCTGGGCCAGGGACTGGCGTCCGCGGTCGGGATGGCCATGGGCGCGCGGCGCGAGCGCGGCCTGTTCGACCCGCACGCCGCACCCGGCGAGAGCCCGTTCGACCACCAGATCTACGTGATCGCCTCGGACGGCGACATCGAGGAAGGGGTCACCGCCGAGGCATCCTCGCTGGCCGGCCACCAGCAGCTGGGCAACCTGACCGTCGTCTACGACGACAACCAGATCTCCATCGAGGACGACACCGCCATCGCGCTGTCCGAGGACACCGCGAGGCGGTACGAGGCGTACGGATGGCACGTGCAGGTCGTCGAGGGCGGGGAGAACATCACCGGCATCCTGGCGGCGCTGGACGCCGCCCGTGCCGAGACCGAGCGGCCGTCATTCATCCTGCTGCGCACCGTGATCGGCTACCCGGCGCCGACCAAGATGAACACCGGCAAGGCCCACGGTGCCGCGCTGGGCGCCGACGAGGTGGCCGAGGTGAAGAAGATCCTCGGGTTCGACCCGGATCGTTCCTTCGTGGTCGGGGACGACGTGCTGGTCCACGCACGCGCGGTCGTCGACCGCGGTCGCGAGGCGCACGGAGCCTGGCGGAAACTCTACGACGACTGGGCCGCCCGAGAGCCGGAGCGCAAGGAGCTGCTGGACCGGCTGATCGGCCGCACCCTGCCCGAGGGTTGGGAGAAGGCCCTGCCGAGCTGGGGACCTGATTCGGAGGGCGCCAAGAAGGGCATGGCCACCCGCAAGGCCTCCGGCGAGGTGCTCAACGCGCTGGCGGGGGTGCTGCCGGAGCTGTGGGGCGGTTCGGCCGACCTGGCCGAGAGCAACAACACGACCATGGAGGGGGCCGACTCGTTCGGCCCGGAGTCGACCTCGACGGCGATGTTCCAGGCCAACCCGTACGGCCGCACACTGCACTTCGGGGTGCGCGAGCACGCGATGGGCGCGGTGCTCAACGGGATCGCGCTGCACGGGCCGACCCGTCCGTACGGGGCGACCTTCCTCGTGTTCAGCGACTACATGCGCCCGGCGGTGCGGTTGGCCGCGCTGATGAAGGCGAGCGTGATCTACGTCTGGACGCACGACTCGATCGGGCTCGGCGAGGACGGGCCGACGCACCAGCCGATCGAGCACCTGGCCGCGTTGCGCGCGATCCCCGGGCTGGCGATGATCCGGCCGGGCGACGCCAACGAGACCGCCTCCGCCTGGAAAGCCGCCCTGGAACGGCCGGAGGGGCCGAAGGGCCTCGCGCTGACCCGGCAGAACGTGCCGGTCTTGGAGGGCACCTCTGCCGAGGGCGTGGCCCGAGGCGGATACGTGCTGGCCGAGGCCTCCACCGGCCGGCCCGACGTGGTGTTGATCGGTACCGGGTCGGAGCTGCAGATCGCCGTCGAGGCCCGCCGGGTGTTGGAGTCCGCGGGTGTCCCGACCAGCGTGGTGTCCATGCCGTGCCTGGAGTGGTTCGACGAGCAGGATCCGGACTACCGCGACTCGGTGCTACCGCCGACCGTGCGGGCCCGGGTCGCGGTGGAGGCCGGGCTGCCGATGCCCTGGTACCGCCTGGTGGGCGACGCGGGTGAGGTCATCGGCATCGACCACTACGGAGCCAGCGCCGATTACCAGACCCTGTACGAGAAGTTCGGCATCACCACCGACGCCGTCGTCGAGGCCGCCCGCCGCAGCCTGGCCGCAACGACCTGACCGTCGCCACAGGACTCCACAGGAGGACGACATGAGCAACGACCGACTCGCCGAGCTCGCCGCAGCGGGCGTGTCCATCTGGCTCGACGACCTGTCCCGCCAACGACTGAACTCGGGCAACCTGGCCGAGCTGATCCGCGACAAGCATGTGGTCGGGGTGACCAGCAACCCGACGATCTTCGCCAAGGCGCTGCAGAACGCCGAGGACTACGACGCGCAGGTGCGGGAGCTGGCCACCCGGGGAGCGTCCGTCGAGGACACCATCCGCGAGGTGACCGTCGCCGACGTGCAGCAGGCCTGTGACCTGTTCCGCGACGTCTGGGAGGCCACCGACGGCGTCGACGGCCGGGTCTCCCTGGAGGTCGACCCGACCCTCGCGCGGGACACCGAGGCCACCGTGGCCCAGGCCGTCGACCTGTGGAAGGCCGTGGACCGGCCCAACCTGCTGGTCAAGATCCCGGCCACCGAGCCGGGGCTGCCGGCGGTGACCCAGGCGTTGGCCGAGGGCGTGAGCGTGAACGTGACGCTGATCTTCTCGGTCGAGCGCTACCGCGCGGTGATGGGCGCCTATCTGGAGGGCCTGGAGCGGGCCGCCGCCAACGGCCACCAGCTCACGCCCCTGGTGTCGGTGGCGTCGTTCTTCGTGTCGCGGGTGGACTCCGAGATCGACAAGCGGCTGGAGGCCATCGGCACCGACGAGGCGCTGGGCCTGCGCGGCCGGGCCGGGGTGGCCAACTCCCGGCTGGCGTACGCCGCGTTCCAGGAGGTCTTCGCCGGCCCGCGCTGGGCGGCGCTCGCCGCCCGGGGAGCCCGGCCGCAGCGCCCGTTGTGGGCGTCCACCGGGGTGAAGAACCCGGACTACCCGGACACCCTCTACGTGACCGAGCTGGTCGTCGCGGACACGGTGAACACCATGCCGGAGGCCACCCTGGACGCTGTCGCCGACCACGGCGAGACGAACGGCGACCGGGTCACCGGTAGCGGGGCCGAGGCGCAGCAGGTGTTCGACCGGCTGGCCGAGATCGGGGTGGACCTGACCGACGTCTTCCTGGTTCTCGAGGACGAGGGCGTGGACAAGTTCGAGAAGTCGTGGGGTGAGCTCACCGACACCGTCCGAGGACAGCTCGAGGCGGCCAAGTGAGCCTGCCGACCGTCACGATCACCGACCCCGGGCTGCGGGCGGAGGCGGAGAAGCTGGTGGTCGGCCTGGTCGCCGACCGGGTGGCCTCCGCGCTGGCTGCCAAGGACGCCACCCTGTGGGGCCCGGACGCCGAGCCCGAGGCGTCGGTCCGGCTCAACTGGGTCGACCTGCCACGCACCTCCCGGCCGCTGCTGGGCCAGGTGGCGACGCTGCGCGAGAAGCTGCGGGTGGCCGGGATCGACCGGGTCGTACTGGCCGGTATGGGCGGCTCGTCGCTGGCGCCCGAGGTGATCTGCCGCACCGAGGGCGTGCCGCTCACCGTGCTGGACACCACCGACCCCGGCCAGGTGAGCGACGCGCTCGCCGGGGATCTCGGTTCGACAGTGCTCGTGGTGTCGTCGAAGTCGGGCTCGACGGTGGAGACCGACAGCCACTACCGGATCTTCGCCGAGCGGTTCGCGGCGGCCGGGTTTGCGCCCGCCGAGCACATCGTGGTGGTCACCGACCCGGGCTCACCGCTGCACGGGCGTGCCGAGGAGGCCGGCATCACCGTGGTCACCGCCGATCCGAACATCGGCGGCCGCTACTCCGCGTTGACCGCGTTCGGG
Organism: Pseudonocardia sp.; assembly: GCA_029263115.1. Classification (GTDB taxonomy): domain Bacteria; phylum Actinomycetota; class Actinomycetes; order Mycobacteriales; family Pseudonocardiaceae; genus Pseudonocardia. Next base: position 8,323 of record JAJCYC010000009.1, read on the forward strand.
TTGGTCCCGGCGGGTCTGGCCGGCGCCGACATCGGCCGGCTGCTGGACGGAGCCGAGGCGGCTGCGCGGGTGCTGGCCGCCGACGACACCGCGAACCCGGGTTTGGTGCTGGGTGCCGCGCTGACCGCCCGGCACGCCGCCGGCGCGGAGAAGGCGGTGCTGGCCGACACCGGTTCGGGCATCGTCGGGTTCGGCGACTGGGCCGAGCAGCTGGTGGCGGAGTCCACCGGCAAGAACGGCACCGGGGTGCTGCCGGTGGTGGTGGAGGGACCGGACGCCCCCGGGTTCGCCGACGCCGGCCCCGATGCCACCCCGATCGCCATCGGGCCGGTCGGCGGTGCCCTGGTCGGTACCGAGGGTCCGCTCGGCGGGTTGATGCTGCTGTGGGAGTACGCCACCGCGGTGGCCGGCCGGCTGCTCGGGATCAACCCGTTCGACCAGCCCGACGTCGAGGCCGCGAAGGTCGCCGCCCGGGCCCTGCTGGACGCACCGGCCGGCTCGGACGACGACGGGGTCGGGCCGGTCCTGACCGACGGTGCCGTCGAGGTGTACGCCGGAGCCTGGTTGCCGGCCGGCACGGCGGGCCTGGCCGACGCGCTGCGGGCGCTGGTGGCGGCGGCACCGGACAGTGGCTACCTGTCCGTGCAGGCCTATCTGGACCGGATCGACGACGCCTCGACCGAGGTGCTGCGCGCCGAGCTGTCCCGCCGGTCGGGCCTGCAGACCACCTTCGGTTGGGGGCCCCGGTTCCTGCACTCCACCGGGCAGTATCACAAGGGGGGCCACCAGAACGGGGTGTTCCTGCAGCTCACCGGGGCGGTGGCGGCCGACGTCGAGGTGCCCGAGCGGCCGTACACGCTGGCCTCGCTGCAGCGGGCGCAGGCCCTGGGCGACGGGCGGGTGCTCGCCGATCACGGCCGCCCGGTGCTGCGGCTGCACCTGACCGACCGGGCCGCCGGGCTGGCCGAGCTGGCAAGGGCGGTCACCGAACTCGATCCGGGGCAGCGTCGGTGACCCCTCCCGCCGGGTGGAGCAACCCGCTGCGTGACGCCGACGACAAGCGGATGCCCCGGATCGCCGGGCCGGCCGGCCTGGTGATCTTCGGGGTGACCGGCGACCTGGCCCGTAAGAAGCTGATGCCGGCGGTCTACGACCTGGCCAACCGCGGGCTGCTCCCGCCGGGTTTCGCGCTCACCGGGTTCGCCCGGCGGGACTGGACCGGTGAGGACTTCGCGCAGGTCGTGCACCAGGCGGTGAAGGAGCACGCGCGGACCCCGTTCCGCCAGGAGGTGTGGGACCGGCTCGCCGAGGGGTTCCGGTTCGTCCAGGGCACCTTCGACGACGACGCCGCGTTCGACCGCCTCGCCGAGACCGTCGAGGAGCTGGACCGCATCCGGGGCACCGGCGGCAACCACGCCTTCTACCTGTCCGTGCCGCCGGGTTCGTTCCCGGTGGTGTGCAAGCAGTTGGCCCGTTCGGGGTTGGCCGGGCAGGACCACCCGGACCGCTGGCGCCGGGTGGTCATCGAGAAGCCGTTCGGCCACGACCTGGCCTCGGCCCGCGAGCTCAACGCGATCGTCAACGACGTCTTCCCCGAGGACTCGGTGTTCCGCATCGATCATTACCTCGGCAAGGAGACCGTGCAGAACATCCTCGCGCTGCGGTTCGCGAACCAGCTGTTCGAGCCGATCTGGAACGCGAACTATGTCGACCATGTGCAGATCACCATGGCCGAGGACATCGGGCTGGGCGGTCGCGCGGGCTACTACGACGGGATCGGCGCGGCCCGGGACGTGATCCAGAACCATCTGTTGCAGCTGCTCGCGTTCACCGCGATGGAGGAGCCGGTCTCGTTCTCCCCGGACGAGCTGCGCGCGGAGAAGATCAAGGTGCTCTCGGCGGTGCGGCTGGCCCGGCCGCTGGCCGAGACCACCGCGCGCGGGCAGTACGCCGAGGGCTGGCAGGGCAACGAACGGGTGGACGGGCTGAAGGACGAGGACGGCTTCAACCCGGAGTCGCGCACCGAGACCTACGCCGCGATCACCTGCGAGGTGCATACCCGGCGCTGGGCCGGCGTGCCGTTCTACCTGCGTACCGGCAAGCGGCTGGGCCGGCGGGTGACCGAGATCGCGGTGGTGTTCAAGCGTGCCCCGCACCTACCGTTCGACGCCACGATGACCGAGGAGCTCGGGCAGAACGCGCTGGTGCTGCGGGTACAGCCGGACGAGGGCACCACCCTGCGGTTCGGCTCGAAGGTGCCGGGCAACGCGATGGAGGTGCGCGACGTCACGATGGACTTCGGCTACGGCACGGCGTTCACCGAGGACTCACCGGAGGCCTACGAGCGGCTGATCCTGGACGTCCTGCTCGGTGAGCCGTCGTTGTTCCCGGTGAACGAGGAGGTCGAGCTGTCGTGGCGGATCCTCGATCCGGTGTTGGCGGGTTGGGCGACGGCCGGCGAGCCCGAGCCGTACCCCGCGGGTACCTGGGGCCCCGCCGGCGGCGACGCCATGCTCACCAGCTCGGGTCGGGTCTGGCGGCGACCGTGATAACCGACATGCCCGCCACCTCCACCTCCGAGGTGGCCAAGCGCCTGGTCAAGCTGCGTACCCAGGGCGGCGCGCTGGCGCTCGGGCGGGTGCTCACCCTGGTCGTGGTGATCAACGAGGACACCGACGGCACCGAGACCGCGATCGAGGCGGCGAACGCGGCCAGCCGGCAGCATCCGTGCCGGGTGATCGTGCTGGTCCGGGGTACCCGGCAGGCCACGACCCGGCTGGACGCGCAGATCCGGGTCGGCGGCGACGCCGGGGCAAGCGAGGTGATCGTGTTGCGCGGCTACGGGCGGCTCACAGCGGCGGAGGCCGCGGCCGGGATGGCGATCCCGATGCTGCTCCCTGACGCCCCGGTGGTCGCGTGGTGGCCGGGGGGTGCTCCTGCGGTGCCCGCCGAGGACCCGGTCGGCCGGCTGGCCACCCGCCGGATCACCGACTGCGCGGCGGAGAAGCATCCGCTGCGCGCCCTGGAGCAGCGGGCCAAGGGCTACCACCACGGCGACACCGATCTGGCGTGGACCAGGCTGACGCCGTGGCGGGCGCTGCTGGCCGCCGCCCTCGACCAGCCACCGTACGACGACGTGACCTCGGCGGTGGTGGACGGCGAGCCGGACTCGGCGTCCACCGACCTGCTGGCCGGCTGGCTGGCGAGCCGGCTGTCGGTGCCGGTGAAGCGGACGAAGATCGGCACGGCCGGCGGCGTGCACTCGGTACGGCTGAACCGGCGGTCCGGACCGATCGAGCTGGCCCGCCCGGACGCGGTGTTCGGCGTGTTGAACCAACCCGGCCAGCCCGAACGGCGCGTCGCGCTGCGCCGGCGCCCGCTGCGCGACTGCCTGGCCGAGGAGCTGCGCCGGCTGGACGCCGACCAGGTCTACGCCGCCGCGCTGGCCGGTGTCGCGGACATCACCCGCGGCCGGGCGCCCGCCGGGAGCCACCGGTGACCCGGGCGGTGGGCCGGTGAACGGCCGGCGCGCCCAGGTCGTGGTGCACCGCGACCCGGAACTGCTGGCGGCCGCGGTCGCGGCCCGGTTGACCGTGCGGCTGGTCGATGTGCAGCATGCCCGGCGGGTGGCCTCGCTGGTCCTGACCGGTGGCGGGTCGGGGATCGCGCTGCTGGAGCAGCTGCGCCGCACACCGGCCCGCGATGCCGTGGACTGGTCGCGGGTGGACGTGTTCTGGGGCGACGAGCGCTTCCTGGAGCCCGGGCATCCGGACCGCAACGAGACCCAGGCCCGGTCCGCGCTGCTCGACCACGTACCGGTCGACCCGGCCCGGGTGCACCCGATGCCGGCGGACGCCGGGGGGTTCCGGGGCGACCCGGAGCGGGCGGCCCGGCACTACGCGGGCACCCTGGCCGGGCTGGCCAGCCCGGAGGACCACGGACCGGTCCCCCGCTTCGACGTGTGCCTGCTCGGCCTTGGCGAGGAGGGTCACACCGCGTCGATCTTCCCGTCCTCCCCCGCCGTCTACGAGTCCGAGCTGACGGTGGTCGCCGTGCACAACAGCCCCAAGCCGCCGCCGGTGCGGATCACCCTCACCCTGCCGACGATCCGGCAGGCCGCCGAGGTCTGGATGGTCACCACCGGCACCGCGAAGGCCGCCGTGGTGGCGATGGCGCTGGGCGGGGCCGGCGAGGTACAGCTACCGGCGGCCGGCGCGGTCGGCCGGGCCCGCACCCTGTGGCTGCTCGACCGGGCGGCGGCCGGGAAGCTCCCCCGCGACCTCGTCCCCCCGCTGATCTGAGCCCGGGCCCGCCAGGCGCCGTCCGGCGAACCGACCCCGGGGGGACGGCTACGCCGACGTCGACGACCGGCTGGGTCAGGCAGAACCTGGAGCGGTTCGTCGCCGGCGTCGCCGCCTGACTGGGCCGTCAACCACGGCGGTGAGATGTAGAGCACCTCGTCACCGGTGGCGACGGTCTGGAGGACGATCGCCAGGGCTGCGGACGCCCCCTTCGTCAGGACGATGTCCTCCGCGTCGAAGTTCAGTCCGAGGCGGTCGCGCAGGGAGTCCGCGACCGCTCGGCGTGGGGCCGCTTCGCCCATCTTGTAGGCGAACCACGCGGGATCTTCGGGGACGCTCGCCTTCCGGATCGCGTCCACCACAGCGGGCAGGGCCATTTCCTGGGGATTGCCGAAGACCAGGTCGCACGCGTCGGGTGACTGGAGGCGGCGTGACCACAGGGGGCCCGAGAAGAACTCCAGGAAGCCGTTGGTCGCCTGGCCGACGGCCTGGGTCCGGTCCATCACGCCGCCGCTTCCGCGAGGTTTGCCAGGGCCAGCGGGGTGCCGCCCTGCATGACGTACCGCGTGCGGTCGAGGTCGGCGATGTCGGTGAGTGGGTCACCGGCGACCGCGAGCAGGTCGGCACGCTGTCCAGGGGCGATCACCCCGGTGTCGGTGAGCCCGAGGATCATCGCCGCCCCCGAGGTGGCAGCCACCAGCGCCCGGCGGGGGGTCAGGCCGAGCATGTCCTCACCGACGAGAGCCGCGACGTCGGCCGGGTAGTCGCCGAAGGGGTGGCCGGTGACGCCGGCGTCGCTGCCGGCCAACAGCGGTACGCCGGCGTCGACGAGGCCGCGCAGGGCCGCCACGATCGCCGGGAGCTTTGCCCGGATCCGGCGCACCGGCGGTGACGGATCGGACGCGGCGAGGGCACGGCGAATCCCGGCGCCGATCGTCGGGCAGAAGCCGATCCGGGCCGCTGCCATGGCCTCGGCCACGCCCGCGTCGAACTCGACGCCGTCGGCGGTCTCGAACAGGCAGTGCTCGATGGTGGAGGCGCCGGCGGCGACCGCCCGGCGGATCCCTTCCGGGGCGTGGGCGTGCGCGGCGACCCACAGACCCAGGCGCGTCGCCTCCGCTACGCAGACCCGCAGTTCCTCGGCGGTGAACTGGGCGGCGAACGGGTTGGTGCGAGGGGTCAGGTTCCCGCCGGTGGCAAAGATCTTGACGAGATCAGCGCCCGCGCTGGCCTGGCGCCGCACGGCCCGACGGATCTCGTCGGGCGTGTCGCATTGGTGGCTGAACCAGTGGCAGTGGCCTCCGGTGACGGTCACCGGCTGGCCGCTGCTGATGATCCGGGGCGAGGTGATCCGGCCGCCGGCTGCCGCCTCCCGGACGGCGAAGGCGACGTCGTTGAGCGTGCCCAGGTCACGCACCGTCGTGACGCCGACCCGGGCGGCCGCCTCGAGGTTGGCGACCGCCCGCAGGGTCAGCACGCATGGTCCGGCGGCGACGTCGGTGAGGTAGTCCTCGACCGGGGTGGCGGACCCGGAGAAGGTCAGGTGGACGTGGCCGTTGATCAGCCCCGGCAACAGCGTGGTGCCGGGCAGGTCGAGCCGGCGGGCGCCGTCGAAGCGGCTGCCGAGCTCACCCTGGCGGCCGACGGCCGTGATCAGTCCGTCCTCGACCACGACGAAGCCGCGGTGGATCGGTTCGGGCGCGACGCCGTCCCAGACGCGGTCGGCTTGCAGGAGCGTCGTCACTGTGTTGTCTCCTTCGGGGTTGTCTGCTTCGGGATTTCCTCCTTGCGAGCAGCCGCGGCGGCGAGCTCGGTGCGCGACCGGAGGCCGAGCTTCCCGTACACATGCACGAGATGGGTCTTGACCGTGGACACTCCGACGAGGAGTTTCTCGGCGATTTCGGCGTTGGACGCGCCGGTCATCACCAGGTCCACCACCCGCAGCTCGGTCGGGGTCAGGCCCTCCCAGCCGAAGCTGGGCCGTCCCCGCTTGCCCCGGGTTCCCTGAGCCAGGACCACGGCCTCGCTCAGGCTGAGGCCGGCGCCGCGGGCGAGATCACCGGAATCCAGCTCGGGGCGCAGCGCATCGAGCTGTCGGTGGCGCATCGGAAAGCGGAATCGGTAGCCCATCCGATCGCGAAAGGTGTCGGTGGCACCGAGCAGGCGGCCGGCGTCGACGGTCCGGTTGCGCCGGGCGAGGGTGACGGCGAGCAGCTCCAGGGCGTCCACCGCGATCAGTGGAAGGTCGGCTCCGGTGATTCCTAGAGCGAGGTGCGCGGACTCCTCGGCGTCGCGTAGCTCGCCCGCGTAGGCGGCGACGTCACCCTGTCCGAGACGCAGGTTAGCGGCGGTGTGGGGCAAGGTGGCGTGATCGGGCGATGTCGCGGGGTCGAGTAGGGGCCGGAGCTGCTCGATCTGTTCCCGAGCAGCGTCCAGGTCTCCGGCGGCCAGTGCGAGGTGGGTGCGCAGGCGCTCGCTCAGGGCGCTGTGGTTCGGTAGGAACAGGGGTGCCCGAGGCGGCTCGAGGATCGCCCGTGCATCGGTGAGACGCCCGTCGAATATCGCTTCGGCGGCGCGCAGCATCTCGCCCCACGGCCCAAAGGCGCCCGATGAGGGTATCGTCTCGAAGACATCGAGCCCGACCCTGAGGAAGCGTTGATCGCCGGAATAGACGCCGATGAGTCCAGCGGCGAGTACTGAGGGCAGGTGCGGGGGCCACCGGTGAGTCTGATCCGACACCGCGCGCCAGGCCGCGTCGAACTGACACCGGAACAGCGCCACATAGCTCCGGGCGGCGCCGAGGTTTGCCCTTGCCCACGCGTCTGCCGGTAGCTGGCGGTCGACCCACTCGCACCACCGGTCAGCCTCCTTCACCGCTCCGGTCGCCGCGTAGGCCAAACCGACCGTGGCGGCCGCCCCGCACTCGATAGCCCGGTTCTGCTCCTGCCGGCCTACCTCCACGAATGGCTCGAGCCAGCTCGGGCCGTACGGCCCGGTGAAGACGCCGGCAGCACCCGTCGTCGACCAGTCCAGGTGGGCCCTGGTCTCGGCGTCGGCCGGTGCCGCTGACCCGGCCGCCAGCATGGCCCGCGCTTGTCCGATCCAGTTCGGCTCCCGGGCCAACGTGAGCGCCTCCGCCATCGGGGCGAGCGCGGTGAACCAGCCGGCCGACCCGGAATCGAAACGTTCCAGCACCAAACCGGCCATCCGGGAGGCCTCGGCGAAGCCGCTCTCCACTATCCATTGCCGGCCCAGCGGCCACAGCAGCGCGATGGCTGGGCCCGATTCCGCCCGCAGTGACCACTCGAGGGCGGCGAGCAGGTCCGGCGACTCGAAGCTGATCTCCCGCATCGTCGTCTCGGTGAGGATGTCGCGGTCGAGTCGCCAGCGGGCTGATCGGTTGGTGAACCAGCGCAGGTGAGCGTCACGAAGCTCGGCCAGCTCACCGTGCTCGCCGGCTCGTTCCAGGGCGAACTGTCGGATCGTCTCCAACAGCCGGTACCGGTCACCGGCGGCTTGTACCAGGCTCTTGTCGACCAGGCGGGAGATCAGGTCGAACACCGCAAGCCGATCCGCGCCGTCCTCGGCGGCGATCGCCTCGGCGGCCTCGACGCTGAACGGGGCGACGAAGGCGGCCAGCCGCCGCAGGAGCTGTTGTTCCTCCTCGCCGCAGAGGGTGTAACTCCAGTCCACCGAGGCCCTCAACGCCTGCTGTCGGGGCAGCGCCGACCGGCTACCACCGGTCAGCAGGCGGAAGCGGTCGCTCAGCCCGTCGGCCACCGCCCGGAGCGTCATCGACCGCAGCCGGGCAGCGGCGAGTTCGATGGCGAGCGGCAGGCCGTCGAGGCGTCGGCAGACGTCGGCCACGTCGCGGGTGGTGGCGTCGTCGAGCTCAAAGGTCGGCAGGGCCGCCCGTGCCCGATCGACGAACAACGCGGCGGCGTCGCAGCGACCGACGGCGGCGGGATCGATCAGCGTCTCCGGCGGTATCTCCAGCGACGGGATCCGCCACGTCACCTCGCCGGAGACACTCAGCGGCTCGCGACTGGTCGCCAGGACGCGCACACGGGTGGTCTGGCGCAAGAACTCCTCGACGAGCGTGGCGCAGGAGCCGAGCAGGTGCTCGCAGTTGTCGAGCACGATCAAGATCTCGTTCGTGCCCAGGAAGCGGACGAGAACCTCGACCAGCCCGACTCCCGGTATCTCGAGCGCGCCGCAGGCGCGGGCCACCGCGGTGGCCCCCCCCTGCGGGGATGACCTGGGCCAGCTCGACCCACACGACGTCGGTGAACCGTCTGGTGAGGTCTCCTGCCACGGCGTGTGCCAGGCGGGTCTTGCCGGCGCCACCCGCTCCGGCGATGGTGACCAGGCGGGACTGCCCCAGCAGGGTGCCCACCTCGGCGCGCTCGCCGGCGCGGCCGACCAGCCGGGTCGGCCAGCTACCGAGCCGGCCCGATCGCAATCCCAGGTAGGCGACCGGCGCGGCCAGGGCTTCGTGGACGAGCTGGTGCACCCGTTCGGACCGAGACAGGCCGCACAAGACCGCCTCCCCGACCGGGACCAACCTCGTGCGTGGCGGCAGCCGGTACGCGACGATCTCCGCCGTCGCCGCCGCGACGAGCACCTGACCAGCCTGCGCCTGATCCCACAACCGTGCGCAGCGGGTGATCGCTGCCGCCCCGTAGGTCCACTCATCCAGGAGCTCGGCCTCGCCGGTGTAGATCGCCATCCGAACCGCCGCCGCCGGCTTGCCCCACGACCGGGCATCCAGTGCCAACTACGCATCCACGGCAGCCGCCACCGCATTGCTGGCCCGCTCGAACACGGCCATCATCGAGTTGCCCTCGCCCTGCTCCTCCAGCCGAATCCCCTCGTGGACGCTGACAGCGGCGCCGATGATCTCCCAGGTGACATCGGTGACATCGGTGAGCAGAAACGTCACCACGCCCCGCGGCAGCACCACGGACTCGGCGCTCTCATTCACGGTCCCGATCATTGCCTGACTCCGGGTCCAGAACATCCATCGACCGGTGGAGAAGCCCGGTCGTCGACGCCGCGCAGCGCTGATCCCGTCACCGGTCGCGATACGGTCGCCGGATGAGCGATGCCGATGCCGATGCCGTCCGGGTCGAGCGGTCCGGCCCGGTGACCACCGTGATCCTGGACCGACCTGGCACCCGCAACGCGGTGGACGGCCCGACCGCGGCCGGGTTGTGTGCCGCGTTCCGCGACTTCGACGCCGACCCGGCGGCCTCGGTGGCCGTGCTGCACGGCGCCGGAGGCACCTTCTGCGCCGGAGCGGATCTGAAGGCGATCGCCGAGCGGCGGGGTAACCGCCTCGACCCGGACCCCGACGGTGACGGGCCGATGGGGCCGACCCGGATGACGCTGTCCAAACCGGTGATCGCGTCGGTCAGCGGGTACGCGGTGGCCGGTGGGCTGGAACTCGCCCTGTGGTGCGACCTGCGGGTGGTCGAGACCGACGCGGTGTTCGGGGTGTTCTGCCGCCGCTGGGGGGTGCCGCTGATCGACGGGGGCACGGTACGGCTGCCTCGGCTGATCGGCACGAGCCGGGCCTTGGACCTGATCCTGACCGGTCGGGAGGTCGACGCCGAGGAGGCCCTGCGGATCGGGCTGGCCAACCGGGTGGTGCCGGCCGGGACCGCCCGCGCGGCCGCCGAGGAGCTGGCCGGCCAACTCGCGTCGCTACCGCAGACCTGCCTGCGCCGTGACCGGCTCTCGGTGCTCGAGCAGCACGGCCGCCCGGAGCGGGAGGCCATGATCGCCGAGTTCGCGCACGGCCAGGTCTCGCTGTCCGTCGACGCGTTGCGCGGAGCCGCCGCGTTCGCCGCCGGATCGGGCCGCCACGGCACGCCCCGCTGAGCCGGAGTCCTGCAGTCAGCCTTCGCGCTGGGCGCGCAGCCGGCTCAGCGCCTCGTCGAGGATCGCCGCGCCGTCGGCGTCGCTGCGCCGCTCCTTGACGTAGGCCAGATGCGTCTTGTATGGCTCGTTGCGCGGCGGGGTGGGCGGGTGCTCGTTGTCCTGTCCCGCCGGCAGACCGCAGCGCGGGCAGTCCCAGCTCTCCGGACACTCCGCGTCGGAGGCGAACGACGGCTTGGTCTCGTGCCCGTTGGCGCACCAGTAGGACACCCGGATGCGCGGCGCCGTCTCGCCCCGCTCGGACTCACCCATCGGACCCGCTCCGACCCGGGTGCCCCGGATCGCGTTTCCACCGGCCATGCGAACCTCTGCCTCAGTTGTCGAATTGTGCGGCTCCCGGGCCGGGAGCGTCAGCTAGCGATCTTGACCAGCAGGCCGGTTCCGACGATCGCCACCAGCCAGATCGCCCCGACGAACAGCGTCATCCGGTCCAGGTTCTTCTCCACCCGGGCGGACCCGGACAGGCTGGACTGCATCCCACCACCGAACAGGCTGGACAGCCCCCCGCCCCGACCGCGGTGCAGCAGGATCAACAGAATCAGCAGCACGCTGGAGACGATCAGAACGATTTGCAGGGCGAGCTTCATACCATCCTCATCCGACGGTGAATCTTTACGCCACGCCGCCATCAGCCGCGAGCGTGGACTCCCAGGGTACCCGTGCGGCTGATCCGGCTGATCCGCCGGGCGGGCGCCGATCAGGGCAGCGGGCCACCGGCAGCGATCGCGCACAGCTTCGCGAACTCGTCGGCGTCCAGGCTCGCCCCGCCGACCAGCGCGCCGTCGATGTCATCCTGCCCGACCAGCTCGCCGATGTTGCCCGATTTCACCGATCCCCCGTACAGCACCCGCACCGACTCGGCGGTCGGCCCGTCGTAGCGCTGCGCGATCCGCGCGCGCAGCGCGGCGCACACCTGCTGGGCATCCGCCGGGGTGGCCACCCGGCCGGTCCCGATCGCCCAGATCGGCTCGTAGGCGACCACCGACGACGCGACCTGTCCGGCGGTCACCTTGACCAGCGCGGCATCCAGCTGGGCGGTGCAGTGCTCGACCTGGTTGCCCTGCTCGCGAACGTCGAAGCCCTCGCCCACGCAGAGGATCGGGGTGATCCCGTGCTTGAGCGCGGCCCGCACCTTTGCGTTCACCTTCGCGTCGTCCTCGCCGTGGATCTCCCGACGCTCGGAGTGCCCGACGGTCACCCACCGACAGCTCAGCTTGGCCAGCATCGGACCGGACACGTCGCCGGTGTAGGCGCCGGAGTCGTGCGGGGACAGGTCCTGGGCGCCGTGGGTGACCAGCAGGCCGTCCCCGTCGATCATCGTCTGGATGCTGCGGATGTGGGTGAACGGGGGCAGCACCGCGACGTCCACCTTGTCGAAGTACTTGTCCGGCAGTGCGAATACCAGCTTCTGCACCAGCGCGATCGCCTCGAGGTGATTGAGGTTCATCTTCCAGTTGCCGGCGATCAGGGGCTTACGTGACACGCTCAACGCTCCAATACGGCTCAGTCTTCGAGTACGGCTCAGTCCTCAAGCACGGCAAGGCCGGGCAGCTGCTTGCCCTCCAGGTACTCCAGCGACGCCCCGCCGCCGGTCGAGATGTGCGAGAAGCCGTCCTCGGGCAGGTCGAGCGCCCGCACCGCGGCCGCCGAGTCACCGCCGCCGACCACGCTGAACGCGCCCTGCTCGCTGGTGGCGTCCAGGACCGCCCGGGCGACACCCCGGGTCCCTTCGGCGAACGGCGCGAGCTCGAACACGCCCATCGGCCCGTTCCAGAACACCGTCTTCGCGCCGGCGAGCACCTCGGCGAACGCGGCCACCGACGCCGGCCCGATGTCGAGTCCGGACCAGCCCTCCTCGATCGCGTCCACCGGAACCGTCCGGGTGTTCGCCTCGGCGGAGAACGCGTCGGCCACCACCACGTCGGTGGGCAGCACGATCTTGCCGGTATCGAGCAGTTGGCCGCACTTCTCGACCTGTGCGGCCTGCAGGAGCGAGCCACCCACCGGGTGGCCCTGGGCGGCGAGGAAGGTGAAACACATGCCACCACCGACCAGCAGAGAGTCCACCGAGGGCAGCAGCGCCTCGATCACCGCGAGCTTGTCGGACACCTTCGACCCACCGAGCACCACGACGTAGGGCCGGGCCGCGTCGGCGGTCAGTCGGCGCAGCACCTCGACCTCGTCATGCACCAGCCCACCGGCGTAGCAGGGCAGCAACCCGGCCACGTCGTACACCGAGGCCTGTTTGCGGTGCACCACGCCGAACCCGTCGGACACGAATGCGGCGTCCGGCCCGACCAGCGCCGCCAACTCGGCGGCCAGCGCGGCCCGCTCGGCGTCGTCTTTGCTGGTCTCGCGCGGGTCGAAGCGGATGTTCTCGCACAGCGCCACCTCGCCGTCGGCCAGTTCCGGGCGGCCTTCCGCGAGCTCGACCAGCCGGACCGCGCTGCCCAGCAGCTCACCGAGCCGGGTGGCCACCGGGGCCAGCGACAGGCTTGCGTCGGGGCCGCCCTTGGGCCGGCCCAGGTGCGCGGTGACCACCACCCGGGCACCGGCTGCGGCCAGTGCCCGGATGGTCGGGGCCGAGGCCCGGATCCGGCCGTCATCGAGGATGCGAGCTGATCTGCCATCGAGCGGGACGTTGAGATCGGAGCGGACCAGCACCCCTCGACCGTCGACCCCGGCATCGAGGAGATCCCTGTAGCTCTTCATCGCGCGGCTACGACTTCGACGCCACCAGCGCGACGACGTCCACCAGCCGGTTCGAGTAACCCCACTCGTTGTCGTACCAGCCGACGATCTTCACCTGGTTGCCGATCACCTTGGTCAGGCCGGCGTCGAGGATGCACGAGTGCGGGTCGGTGACGATGTCGCTGGACACGATCGGGTCCTCGGTGTACTTCAGGATGCCCTTGAGCGGACCCTCGGCCGCCGCCTTCATCGCGGCGTTGACCTCCTCGGCGGTGGTGTCCCGGCCGACCGTGGCGGTCAGATCGGTGGCGCTGCCGGTGGGGATCGGCACCCGCAGCGCGTAGCCGTCCAGCTTGCCCTTGAGGTGCGGCATGACCAGCGCGATCGCCTTCGCCGCACCGGTGGAGGTGGGCACGATGTTCAGTGCGGCGGCTCGGGCCCTGCGCAGGTCCTTGTGCGGGCCGTCCTGCAGGTTCTGGTCCGCGGTGTAGGCGTGGATGGTGGTCATCAGGCCCTTCTCGATGCCCACCAGGTCGTCGAGCACCTTGGCCATCGGGGCCAGGCAGTTCGTGGTGCAGGAGGCGTTCGAGATCACCGTCTGGCTGCCGTCGTAGTCGCCGTCGTTGACGCCCTTGACGAGGGTGATGTCCTCACCGGAGGCCGGCGCGGAGATGATGACCCTCTTGGCGCCGGCGTCCAGGTGCTTCGCGGCCGCGTCGCGCTTGGTGAACAGCCCGGTCGATTCCACCACCACGTCGACGCCCAGGTCCTTCCAGGGCAGCTCGGCGGGATCGCGCACGGCCAGGCCCTTGAACCCCTTGCCGTCGACCACGATCTCGTCGTCGGTGGCGGACACCTCGTAGGGCAGCCGGCCGAGGATGCTGTCGTAGCGCAGCAGGTGGGCCAGTGTGGCGTTGTCGGTGATGTCGTTGACCGCGACGATCTGGATGTCGGTCTGGCCCGCGGCGCGTTGTGCCGCGACCGCCCGCCAGAAATTCCGTCCGATTCGCCCGAATCCATTCACGCCTACCCGGACCACACATGCCTCCCTGGTTGGACCCACCCGGTTTCGGTCACCCTAGCGGCACCCGGACGGATGCACCGCCTGATCGGCCCACGCATGCGACGAACTCGACACCGGCGGGCCGGTCAGCCATCGGCGAGCATGTCGGCGGTGACCGCCGACTCGGTGTCCGGCACGCCCAGGTCGGCGGCCCGCTTGTCGGCCATGTGCAGCAGCCGGCGGATCCGCCCGGCCACCGCGTCCTTGGTCATCGGCGGATCGGACAGCTGCCCGAGCTCCTCCAGTGACGCCTGGGTGTGCTCCAGGCGCAGCTGGCCGGCGGCCAGTAGGTGGTCCGGGACGTCGTCGGCGAGCAGGTCCAGGGCGCGGCGCACCCGGGCCGAGGCCGCGACCGCAGCGCGGGCCGAGCGGCGCAGGTTGGCGTCGTCGAAGTTGGCCAGCCGGTTCGCCGTCGCCCGTACCTCGCGGCGCATCCGGCGTTCCTCCCAGGCCAGTACCGAGGAGTGCGCCCCGAGCCGGGTGAGCAGCGCACCGATCGCGTCGCCGTCCCGGACCACCACCCGGTCCGCCCCCCGCACCTCACGGGCCTTGGCGCTGACCCCGAGCCGCCGGGCCGCGCCGACCAGCGCCAGCGCCGCCTCCGGGCCCGGGCAGGTCACCTCCAGCGCGGAGCTGCGGCCGGGCTCGGTGAGCGAGCCGTGAGCCAGGAACGCGCCACGCCAGGCCGCCTCGGCGTCACAGACCCCACCGGAGACCACCTGGGGCGGCAGCCCGCGGACGGGCCGGCCGCGCAGGTCGAGCAACCCGGTCTGCCGGGCCAGCCCGGCACCGTCCTTGACCACCCGGATCACGTACCGGGCACCCCGGCGCAGCCCGCCGGGGCTGATCACCTGCACCTCGGAGGTGTGCCCGTAGAGCTCGTGCACCTCGCGGCGCAGCCGTCGGGCCACCGACCCGGTGTCCACCTCCGCCTCGACGACCACCTTGCCACCCACGATGTGCAGCCCACCGGCGAACCGCAGCAGGGACGACAGCTCGGAGCGCCGGCAGCACGGCTTGGTCACCGACAACCGGCTCAGCTCGTCCTTGACCGACGACGTCATCGCCACCTCGCGTTCTCCTCTCGGCCGGTTCCGACCGGCGACTCCCGGCCCGGTCCCGAATCGGCTCCGGTCCCGGCCAGCACACCGCGTACCGCGTCGGCCAGCGCAGTCGGATTGTGCCTTGGCGTGCCGTCGGACCGGCCGACCGGGGCCAGCACCGCGCGTCCGCCCAGCGCCACGGCGGACCGTTGTAGCAGCTCCGGCACGGGTACGGCCGCGGCGTCCGCCAGCACCGCGTCGACCCTGAGCTCCGGTGCGTGCTGGGACAGTACGTCCAGGTGCTGCTCCGGGGAGAACCCGGCGGTCTCCCCCGGCTGCGGTGCCAGGTTCAGCACCACGACCCGCCGGGCCCGGGTGCCGACCAGCGCGGCGCGCAGTTCGGGAACCAGCAGGTGCGGCAACACGCTGGTGAACCACGAACCGGGCCCCAGCAGCACCACGTCGGCCTCGGTGACCGCGCGGACCGCCTCGGGGCAGGCCCGGGGCCGCTGCGGGTGCAACCAGACCCGGCGAACCCGCCCGGGGGTGCTGGCCACCGCCACCTGACCGCGGATCCGGGCCACCGCAGCAGGGTCGCCGCCCAGGCCGGTGACCTCGGCCTCGATCACCAGCGGGTCGGTGCACATCGGCAGCACCCGGCCGCGCACGCCGAGCAGCACGCACGCCTCGTCGAGCGCGCGCACCGGGTCGCCGAGCACCTCGATCAGCCCGGCCAACACCAGGTTGCCGACCGCGTGGCCGGCCAGCGCGCCGCTGCCGCCGAACCTGTGCTGGAACAGCTCCCGCCACCGCGCCGGGGCACCCTCGCCGGCCAGTGCGGTGAGCGCCATCCGCAGGTCGCCAGGAGGGAGCACGCCGAGCTCGCCGCGCAGCCGGCCCGAGGAGCCACCGTCGTCGGCCACCGTCACCACTGCGGTCACCTGGTCGGTGAGCAGCCGCAGCGCGCTCAGGGTGGCATGCAGCCCGTGGCCCCCGCCCAGCGCGACCGCCCGCAGCCCGCCCGTGGCGGCCAGGCCGGCAACCTCGGCCCCCGCCGCCACGGTGTCGCCCGCGGCCGCGGTGCCGATCACTCGCGGCCCAGGTCGCGGTGCACGACGCTGACCGAAACCCGGTCCTCCCCGCGCAACCGGGAGGCCAGTTCCTCGGACACCGCGACACTGCGATGCTTGCCGCCGGTGCAGCCGACGGACACCGTGAGGTACCGCTTGCCCTCCCGCCGATAGCCACCGCCGACCAGCCGCAGCAGCTGGTGGTAGCGGTCGAGGAACTCCTCGGCCCCCTCCTGGGAGAGCACGTAGTCGCTGACCGCGGGATCGCGCCCGGTCAGCTCCCGCAGCTCCGGGATCCAGTGCGGGTTGGGCAGGAACCGCATGTCCACCACCAGGTCGGAGTCCATCGGCAGGCCGTACTTGTAGCCGAAGGACACCACCGTCACCCTGGTCTGCGCCGACGCCTCGGTGCCGAACGACTGCTCGATCGCGGCCCGCAGCTGGTGCACCGACAACGCGCTGGTGTCGACGACGAGGTCCGCCGAGTTGCGCAGCGGCTCGAGCAGCTCGCGCTCGGCGGCGATGCCGGCGGTGAGCCGGTCAGGGACGTCGCCGCCCTGCAGCGGGTGGCTGCGCCGGACGGCCTCGAACCGGCGGACCAGTACCTGGTCGGACGCCTCCAGGAACAGCAGCCGCGGCTTGTACCCCCGCGCGTCCAGGTCCTTGATCACCGACGAGAGATCGTGGGTGAAGGCCCGGCTGCGGACGTCCATCACCACCGCGATACGGGTGATCTCGCCGCGGGCGCGCGAACCCAGCTCGACCATGGTGGAGATCAGCTCCGGTGGAAGGTTGTCCACCACGAACCAGCCGAGGTCCTCCAGCACCTTCGCCGCGGTGCTGCGCCCGGCGCCGGACAGGCCGCTGACCAGCGCGACCTGGATTCCTACATCGGTGATGCTCGCCTCGGTCATGACGGGTCCCCCTCGGTCGCGGTGCCGCCGGCCCCGGTCGCCGGGTCGGTGGTGGTGGTCGTGGTGGCCGGCCTCGTGGTCGCCGGGCCGGGCGTGTCGCCGCGGATCGCGGCGACCACGGCGGCCGCCGTGCGCGGACCCACCCCGGGTACTGCGGCGATCTCCTCGACCCCGCCGTGCTCGATCGCCTGGCGCAGCTTGCGCACCGAGCCGAAGTGGCGAAGCAACGCGGTGCGCCGGGTCTGCCCCAGCCCCGGAACAGTGTCGAGCTCGGAGGACACCATCCGCTTGGACCGCTTCTGCCGGTGGTAGGCGATCGCGAACCGGTGCGCCTCGTCACGCACCCGCTGCAACAGAAAGAGCCCCTCGCTGGTGCGCGGCAGGATCACCGGGTCGGGGTCGGCCGGCATCCACACCTCCTCCAGCCGCTTGGCCAGGCCGCAGACCGCCACGTCGGTGACGCCCAGCTCGGCGAGCACGTCCGAGGCGGCCTCGACCTGCGGCGCGCCGCCGTCCACGACCAGCAGGTTCGGCGGATAGGCGAACTTCCGCGGACGCCCGGTCACCGCATCGAGACCTGCTCGCAGGGTCGAGACATCCGCACCCAGGCCGGGGGTCGCGGTGCCGGCGCGTTCCTCGCCGGTCTCGGCCAGGTAGCGGCGGAACCGCCGGCGCACCACCTCGGCGATCGACGCGACATCCCCGCCGTCCGCGCCGTCACGGACCTCGAACCGGCGGTACTCCGAGCGGCGGGCCAGGCCGTCCTCGAAGACCACCAGCGAGGCCACCACGTCGCTGCCCTGGACGTGGCTGACGTCCACGCACTCGATGCGCAGCGGCGCGCTGTCCAGCCCGAGCGCGTCCTGGATCTCGGCCAGCGCGGCGGACCTCGCGGTGAGGTCGCCCGCCCGGCGCAGCTTGTGCTGGGTGAGAGCCTCGCCGGCATTGCGGGCCACCGTGTCGGCCAGGGCCCGCTTGTCGCCGCGGCGGGGCACCCGCAGGTCGACCCGGGAGCCGCGCAGGCCGGACAGCCACTCGGTGAGGACGTCGACCTCGGCCGGGAGCTCCGGCACCAGGATCTCCCGGGGCACCGGCTGGTGCGCGTCGTCGGCCGATTCGGCCAGCGCCGCCTGCTCGCCGTAGAACTGGCTGAGGAACTGCCCGACGAGCCCCGCGGTGTCGACCTGCTCCACCTTCTCGATCACCCAGCCGCGCTGGCCCCGGACCCGGCCGCCCCGCACGTGGAACACCTGCACCGCCGCCTCGAGCTCGTCCTCGGCGAATGCGACCACGTCGGCGTCGGTACCGTCGCCCAGCACCACCGCCTGGCGTTCCATCGCCCGGCGCAGCGCCCCGAGGTCGTCGCGCAGCCGGGCGGCCCGCTCGAACTCCAGGCGGTCGGATGCGGCCGCCATCTCCCGCTCGAGCTGGCGGACCATCCGGTCGGTGCGCCCGCCGAGGAAGTCGCAGAAGTCGCCCACGATCTCGCGGTGGCGGGCGGGGGGGCGCCCCCGGGGCCACCCCCCCCCCGCCCCCGGAAGGGAGGC
>JAJCYC010000010.1 GCA_029263115.1 Pseudonocardia sp.
GCGAGCGGCTGGGGGCGGCGCTGCCGGAGTACATGGTGCCGGCCGCGTTCCACCACCGGGAGAGCCTGCCGCTGACCGGCAACGGCAAGATCGACGTCAAGGCGCTGACCGCGCTGGCCGCCGAGCTGGCCGCCGTCGAGCCGGACTACGACGCGCCGGCCACCCCGACCGAGCAGCGGCTGGCCCAGGCCTGGGCGGACATCGTGGGCGTGCCGGCCGAGCGGATCAGCCGCCGCGACCACTTCTTCGACCTCGGCGGGTCCTCGCTGTCGGCGGTGAAGCTGGCGGTCACCCTGAAACGCGCGGTGTCGCTGCGCGACATCACCCGCACCCCGCTGCTCGCCGACCTGGCCGCGCTGATGGACGAGCGGGCCGGGCAGGCCGGAGATGCCGCGCCGAACGGGATCGGGTCCGGCTCCTCGGAGGCCGACGTCGGTGGCCAGGCCGGAACCGGGTCCGCACCCGGCTCCGGGCTGCTGCAGCCGCTCACCGGCACCGCGTCGAACGGGGTCGCCCCGAGCGGCCTGCTGGTCTGCTTCCCGTACGCCGGGGGCAACGCGGTGAACTTCCAGCCGATGGCCGGCGCGCTGCGGGCGAGCGGGCTGGCGGTGTACGCGGTCGAGCTGCCCGGGCACGACCTCGCCCAGAGCAGCGCCGAGCGGGAGCCGTTCGCGCCGCTGACCGAGATCGTCGAGCGTGTGGTCGGCGAAATCGGCGCAGTGGTCGGCGCGCTCGGGGCGGCATCGGTGAGCCTGTGGGGTCACTCGGCGGGAGCGGCGTTCGCGCTGGCCACCGCCCGGGAGCTGCACCGGCGCGGGATCACGGTCGCCCGGCTGTTCGTCGGCGCGCAGTTGCCCGGCGACGCCGCCACCCGGCGGGCCGCAGTGGCCGACCTCGGCTCACGGACCAACGCCGAGATCGCCGCCCGGCTCAGTGACGGCGGCAGCTACACCGAGCTCGCCGAGCTGGACTCCCAGCGCGCCGAGCACATCGGCGCCGCCTACCGGCACGACTACGTCGCGGCGAACACCTACCTCGCGGACGCGCTGGAGCACCCTCCGGTGGAGAAGCTGCCGGCGCCGATCACCGTGGTGCTGGCCGCCGACGACCCGAGCACGGCACGATTCCCCGGTCGGCACACCGACTGGGGACTGTTCGCCGAGCACGTCGAGCTGTGCCTGCTGGTCGACGGCGGCCACTATTTCCCGCGGACCCGCGCGGGCGAGGCGGCGAAGGCCGTCCTGGCGGCCGCCGACCGTGTCGCGTCCCCCTGAGCCGAACGAACACCCTCCAGATGCCGACACCGGAAGGAAGTCACATGTCCTCCTCTCGCCCCGCGTCCCTGCTCCCGGTGGAGCTGCAGCCCGGGCGGCCGCCGACCCTGCACGCCCAGGCCGCGGCTGGCCTGAGCTGGGAGGAGTTCCGCCGCGGGCTGCGCGCGTTGGTCGCCGAGCACGGATCGGTGCTGGTCCGGGGCTCCGGGTACGCCGACGCCGGGCAGATCACCGACGTCTTCCGCGGCCTGGCCGACACGCTGATCGCCGAGCGGGAGGCGTTCGCCACCCGGCATACCTACACCGACGGGGTCTACTCGTCGTGGAAGTGGCCGGCCAACCAGCAGATGTGCATGCACCACGTGATGAGCTACACCCTCGAGTTCCCCGGACTGTCGCTGCTGGCCTGCCTGCAGGCACCGGCGAGCGGCGGGGCGACCGCGGTGGCGGACTCGCCGACCGTGCTGAACGCGCTGCCACCAGACCTGGTCGCCCGGTTCGAGCGGGAGGGCTGGATGCTCACCCGCAGCTACAACGAGGACATCGGCGCGCCGTGGGCCGAGGCCTTCGGCACCGAGGACCGCGCGGTCGTGGAGCAATACTGCCGGGCCAATGCGATCGAGTTCGCGTGGCAGCCCGACGGTGGGCTGAACACCCGGCAGCGCCGGCACGCCGTGGTGCGGCACCCGGTCACCGGCCAGCGCTGCTGGTTCAACCAGGTCGCGTTCCTCAACGAGTGGACGATGGCCCCGGAGGTGCGCGAGTACCTGGTGGACATCTACGGCTCGGACGGGTTGCCGTTCAACACCCGCTTCGGCAACGGTGACCCGGTCTCCGAGGACATCGTGAACACCGTCAACGGGGTCTACGACGTGCACACCCGGCGCGACCCGTGGCAGCCGGGCGACCTGCTGCTGGTCGACAACATCCGTACCGCGCAGAGCCGCGATGCCTACGAGGGCGAGCGCGAGGTGCTGGTCGGGATGGCCGACCCGGTGCGCCTGACCGACTGCGTGCAACCCGGCTGACCCGCCGCACACATCCACCCATCCACCGAAGGGGAGTTCCCGATGTCCGAACAGCTCACCGTGCCACCGTTCGCGGTGATCTCCGGAGCCCAGGTCGCCGACGCGCTGGCCGGCCAGGAGAAGCAGGTCGTGGAGTTGGTGGAGGCCACCTACCGCTGGCACGGGGAGGGCGACTCGGTGAACCCGCCGTCGTACTTCCTGCGGTTCCCGGACCGCCCGGCCGACCGGATCATCGCGCTGCCCGCCTCGATCGGTGGGTCGGTGCGGGTGGACGGGATGAAGTGGATCTCCAGTTTCCCCGGCAACGTGGCGGCCGGGATCCCCCGGGCGTCGGCGGTGCTGATCCTCAACGATCACGACACCGGGTACCCGTTCGCCTGCCTGGAGAGCTCGATCATCAGCGCCACCCGGACCGCCGCGTCGGCCGCGCTGGCCGCCGACTGGCTCAGCCGCGGCCGCGAGCGCCCGGCCCGGGTCGGGTTCATCGGCGTCGGGTTGATCGCCCGTTACATCCAGACCTACCTGGCCGGCACCGGCTGGAACTTCGACGAGATCGGGGTGTTCGACCTGTCGCCCGAGCACGCGGGGGGCTTCGAGGCCTATCTGAGGTCGCACGTGGAGCGCTCCGGTGCGGCGGGGCGGATCACCGTGCACGACAGCGCCGAGTCGCTGATCCGGTCCAGCGACCTGGTGGTGTTCGCAACGGTGGCCGGCGAGCCGCACGTGCACGAGGTCTCCTGGTTCGAGCACAACCCGCTGGTGCTGCACGTGTCGCTGCGCGACCTGGACCCGGACATCCTGCTCGCCTCGACGAACATCGTGGACGACGTCGAGCACTGCCTG
>JAJCYC010000011.1 GCA_029263115.1 Pseudonocardia sp.
CTCTCGGCGCGGAGGATCTCCAGCTCGCGCCGGTGCACGGTGCGCACCCCGGCCTCGGGCGCCATGAACCCGAGCTCGGCGGTCGGCCAGGCCACCAGCAGGTCCGGCGAGGACTGCTTGCCGGCGAGCAGGAAGTAGCCACCACCGTAGGACTTGCGCAGCACCACGGCCACCTTGGGCACCTTCGCCTGGGACAACCGAAGTGCGACCCGCTCCAGATGTTTGATCAGGCCCCGGCGCTCCTCGTTGGAGCCGATCAGCAGACCCGGCACGTCGTGCAGCATCACCAACGGCAGGTTGAACGTGTCGCAGACCTCGATGAAGTCCAGCCACTTCTGCAACGCCGGAACGTCCAGGGCGCCGCCGTGGCGCATCGGCTGGCTGGCCGCGAGACCCACCGCCATCCCCTCGATCCGGGCGAACGCGCAGATCAGGCCCGGCCCCTTCGTCGCCCCGTACTCCAGGATGGTGCCCTCGTCGAACACCGCTTCGAGCACCGGACGCATGTCGTATCCGTGTTTGCGTTCCACCGGCAGCAGGTGCAGCAGGTCCTCTGCCGACCGTCTCGGGGGCACCGGCATGGCCAGCGGAGCCTCCTGCGCGGCATTGTCGGGCAGATAGGTCAGGGCCCGTCGCACGGCGGCGATGGCCTCGTGTTCGGTCTGCGCGAGCATCTCCACGGTGCCCGCGTGGCCGATCGCCACCTCAGGCCCACCCAACTCGGTGTTGGACAGCTGCTCGCCGGTCGCGGTGGCCACCACCTCGGTGCCCGACAGCGCGATCGAAGCGTTCGGGGTCATCACCGAGAAGTGCGCGGCCGAGGCCTCGATACCGGCGTCACCGAAGCAGGGGCCCAGTGCGGCGCACAGCCGCAGCACCGTCGGGTGACCCTCTGGGGTGGCCAGGAAGGCGTCGAAGGCGATCGGCAGCCCCCCGAAGCGCCAGCCCATCAGGTCGGGCATGCGGCCGCCGTCCGCGTCGGCCAGCACGATGATCGGGAATCCGGACCGGCCGGCCGCGCCGAACAGCCGCATCAGCTTGGTGGCGTTCACCCGGGCCGTCGTGCCGCCCAGCACGGTGGCGTCGACCGCCATCACCGCCGCCCGACGCCCGCCGACCCGGGCCCAACCGGTGATCAGGCCGTCGGCACCGCCGGGGCCGTCCGGGCGGGTCTCGGGAAGCGCCAGCAGCCCGAGCTCGTGCCAGCTGCCGGCATCGATGAGCAGGTCGATCCGTTCCCTGGCGGTGAGCCGGCCGCTGGCGTGGTGGCGGGCGATCCGCTCCGGCCCACCCATCGCGAGCGCGTCACCGCGGCGTTTCTCCAGCTCGGCGACCCGCTCGAGCATGGCGGCCCGGGCCGCTGTCCGGGTCGGGTGCTCGTGGGCGCTCTCGACATCGGCAAGGCTCATGTCACCACAATAGGGCCCATGCGAACGTTCGTTAACCCCGCGCGGGAGCGTTGTTCGCGAACGGACGCCCGGTCGGACCGTAGGCCGACCGGGCGTCCGCTACCGCGTGCTCAGCCCTTGAGCTGGCTGGCGCTGACGTAGATCGACTTGTACTCCAGGTAGCCGTCGAGTGCCTCCGGACCGCCCTCGCGGCCCAGGCCGCTCTGCTTCATTCCGCCGAACGGAGCGGTCAGGTCGATGTGGTAGTAGTTCACCCCGATCGTGCCGGTACGGATCCGGCGGGCCATGTTGATGCCGCGCTCCTCGTCGGCGGTCCACACCGAGCCGGCCAGGCCGTACTCGCTGTCGTTCGCGATCGCGATGGCCTCCTCGTCGGAGTCGAAGGGGATCACCGCGATCACCGGGCCGAACACCTCCTCGCGGGCCAACCGGTCGTTGTTGCTCACATCGGCGAAGACCGTGGGCGCGACGAAGAAACCGCCGTCGAGGCCGGACGGCCGACCGCCGCCGGCCACCAGCCGGGCATCGCTGTTGTTCGCGATGTCGATGTAGCCGAGCACCTTCTTCAGGTGGTGCTCGCTGGCCATCGGACCACAGGTCACCGCGGGGTCCAGCGGGTTGCCGACCACCATGCCGCTGGCGAACGAGGCCACCGCGTCCACGACCTCGTTGTACCGCGAGCGGGAGGCCAGGATCCGGGACTGGGTGGTGCAGGTCTGGCAGTTGTTCATGAACGACGCCATCCCCAGGCCCTGCAGGAAGACGTCCAGGTCGGCGTCGTCCAGCACGATCGCGGCCGACTTGCCGCCGAGCTCGAGCGAGACCCGCCGGACCGAACGCGCGCACTCGGCGCCGATGGCCTTGCCGGCCGCCGTGGAGCCGGTGAACGCGACCTTGTCCACGCCCGGGTGGCTGACCAGGGCCGAGCCGGGCTCCCGGTCGGCGAGCACGATGTTCAGCACGCCCGGCGGGAGGCCGGCCTCCTGGGCGGCGTCGCCGAAGACGTAGGAGTCCAGCGCGGTGTCCGGAGAGGGCTTGAGCACCATGGTGCAACCGGCGGCCAGTGCCGGCGCGATCTTCATCATGGCCAGCGCCTGCGGGTAGTTCCACGGGGTGATCGCACCGACCACGCCCACCGGCTCGCGACGCACGATGGTCGCTCCGGACTGGCTCGCGCGGGGGGTTTCGAGTGGCGTCGCCTTGATGATCTCGGCGTACATCTGCAGCAGGCCGGCCGGCCCGGATCCGTTGAACGCCTCCGACAGCCCGATCGGCATGCCGTTCTCGCGGCTGACCAGCGAGGTGGTGAACTCCGCCCGGGCGGTGAGCGCCGCCGAGAAGCGGTGCATGACCTCGGCCCGCTCCTCGGCCGTGCTGCGGCCCCAGGGCCCGTTGTCCAGCGCGTCGCGGGCGGCGCCGACGGCGTCGTTGATGTCGGCGTCCGAGCCGAGCGCGGCGGTGCCCAGCAGCTCGCCGGTGGCTGCCTCGAGCTGGCGGCGGGTCTCGGTGCCCTTCGGCTCCACCCACTCACCGTTGATGAAGAACCTGGTCCGGTCCAGCTCGGTCTTCTGGTCGATCGTCGCGGTCATGGTGCCTCCCGGCGTTGGGGTTGTGGCGCACCGACTCCGGTGCACCTGTTCGGTGTCCTGGTGGGACGACGAGCGGTGCTGATCAGCACGATCTTCACCAGCTAACCAGTTCGGGGCGTGATGGGAAACACCCGCCGTGCTGTGTTCCTGATTTCCGGCACGCGCGGTGTTCCGGCAAGCGTGCGGGTCCCGCGCGGGACGCTCAGCCGGCCAGCGCGCGGATCGCGGCCCGCACCTCCTGGACGAACAGGTCCGGCTGTTCCAGCGCCGCGAAATGACCGCCGTGTTTGACGGTCCCGTAGTAGCGCAGGTCGGTGAACCGGGTCCGCAGCCAGCGTTCGCTGATCGTGAACAGCTCGCGCGGGAACTGGCTGTACGCGCTGGCCAGAGCGACCTCGGGGAAGGTGCCCAATGCGCTGACCAGGCTCTCCCAGTACAGCCGTGCGGACGACGTGGCGCTGTTGGTCAACCAGTAGATCATCACCGCGTCGATCATCTTGTCGCGGGAGACCGCGCTCTCCGGGTGGCCCTCCCAGTCGGTCCAGGCGTGGAACTTCTCCACGATCCAGGCCAGCTGCCCGACCGGTGAGTCGGCCAGCGCGTAGCCGAGGGTCTGCGGCCGGGTCCCCTGCTGGGTCGAGTAACCGGCCTCCTGCTCCAGGTAGCGCGGCAGGCCGCCGACGCTCTGCTCGTCCGGGGTCAGCTCGCCCAATCCCGCCAGCGCGTCGGGGGAGGCCACGGCGAAGTTCACGTGCACCCCGAGCAGGCCGGTCGGCGCTTTCATCGCCATCGCGGTCGTGATGATCGCGCCCCAGTCGCCGCCCTGGGCGTGGTACTGCGGATAGCCCAGGATTCCCATCAGCCGATGCCACAGGTCCGCGATGCGGTCGACATCGGTGCCGGTGGTGGTGGGCTTGGCGCTGAAGCCGTAGCCGGGTAGCGCCGGGATCACCAGGTGGAACGCGTCGTCCTCGCTGCCACCGTGCCTGGTGGGGTCGGTGAGCGGCTCGATGGTGTCCAGGAACTCCAGCACCGAGCCGGGCCAGCCGTGCGTCATCAGCAACGGCCTGGCGTTCTCGTGCGGCGAGCGGATGTGCAGTACGTGCAGCTCGACGCCGTCGACGGTGACCTGGTACTGCGGGTGGGCGTTGAGCAGCCGCTGCACCCGGCCCATGTCGTAGGCGCCGGCCCAGTAGTCGGCCAGCTCACGGACGTAGCTCAGCGGTATCCCCTGCGACCAGTCCGGCACGGTCTCCCGGTCGGGCCACCGGGTGCTCGCCAGCTTGGCCCGCAGCGCGTCGATGTCGGATTGTGCGATGTCCACCCGGAACTCCCGGATGTCGGCCATGGGTACTCCCTCGCCGCGGTGCGCCCGGCCGCCCACGTCGGTGTGGGCGGCCCCAGCGACACGCTATAGCCCTTCACCACAGCTGTGCAGCGCGCCCGAGCCCGGTTCCACCGACAAGGTGGTGCCCGGGTGCCGCGGGCTACCCGGAGGGGTGGTTCGCGGCCTCGATCTGGGCCGCGCGCGACAGCGTCGCCTCGGACATCTTCACGTGCGCGGAGTCGACCAGCGCGCCGTCCAGGCCCACCGCACCCATGCCTTGCGCCTCGGCGGCGCGGAATGCCTCCAGCGCCCGGCGGGCGTGGGTGACCTCCTCCTCGGTGGGCGCGAAGACCTCGTTCGCGATGTCGATCTGGCTGGGGTGGATGGCCCACTTCCCGCTGAACCCGATGGCCGAGGCCCAGCGGCTCTCCTTCGCGTAGCCTTCGGGGTTGCGGTAGTTCGGGTACGGGGCGTCGATCGCGATCAGTCCGCCGATCCGGGCCGCCACCTGGATCTTCACCCGGGCGTAGTGCCAGAAGTCGCCCGGGTAGTCGCCGTACGGTTCGAAGTTGGGGTTCACCCGGGCACCGGTGGATATCGAGTAGTCGCCCGCGCCGAAGATCAGCGCGTCCAGCCGGGGGCTGGACACCGCGATCTCCTCGGCATTGGCCAGGGCTGCGGCGTCCTCGATCAGTACCTCCAGCCGGATCCCGTTCTCGGGCAGCCCGAGCTTGGTCTCCAGCTGGTCGAGCAGCGTCCCGACCCACCACACGTCCCGGGCGGTCCGGACCTTGGGCACGATGATCGTGTCCAGGCACTCGCGCGCGCCGGAGACGACCTCGATGATGTCGTCGTGGCACCAATGGGTGTCCAGGCCGTTGATCCGGACCGCCCGGGTGGTGTGACCCCAGTCGAACTCGGTCAGGCCGCGGATGGCCTTGGCCCGCGACGGTTCCTTCTGGGAGACCGCGACGGCGTCCTCGAGGTCGAGGAACACCAGATCCGCGTTGGACGCGGCGGCCTTGGCGAACATCTTCTCGCTGCTGGCGGGCGTGGCCAGCTCCGAGCGGCGAAGCGGAACGGGCCGAGGCAGGACGGACATGGCGTGCTCCTTGGTTCGTGGCGGGCGGTTGCTGGGCAGCTAGACCACGCCGGCGGCGCGCAGCCCGTCGATCTCGTTGGAGGTGAGGCCGAGCAGCCCGCCGAGGACCTCGTCGGTGTGCTGGCCCAGCCTCGGTCCGAGGTGCTCGACGTACCCGGGAGCTCCCGAGCAGCGGGCCACCGGCGCCTGCACGGTCATCGCACCCAGTTCGTCGTCGGGGATCCGGACGAACACCTCGCGGTGAGTCAGCTGCGGGTCGGCGACCAGCTGGGTGATGTCGTAGACCGGCGCGGCGGCCACCTGGTTGCGTTCGAAGACGTCCATCGCCTCGGCGAGCGGGCGTTGGGCGATCCAGTCGGCCACGACCTGGTCGACCTCGGCAGCCCGGGCCAGACGGCCCTGCGGGTCGGCGAAGTCGACGTCGGCGGCCAGGTCGGCCCGTCCGATCGCGTGGAACACCCGCAGCGCGATGGTGGGCGAGCTGCCGGACATCGCCAACCAGCGCCCGTCGGAGGTGCGGTAGGTGTTGCGCGGGGCGCTGATGTCCCACCGGTTACCGGCCCTGGTGGGCACGATACCCAGCTGGTCGTAACCGAGCAGGGTCTGTTCCAGCAGCCGGGCCAGCGGGTCGATGAGGTTGACGTCGATCAGCTGGCCGCCCCCGCCGTGCACGTCCCGGTGGTAGAGCGCCATCGCGACCGCGTACGCGGCGTTCAGCGAGGCGACCCCGTCGGCGAGCATGAACGGGGGCAGGGTGGGAGGGCCGTCGGCCTCGCCGGTGATGTGCGCGAAGCCGCTCATCGCCTCGCCCAGGGTGCCGAACCCGGGCTGCTCGCTCTTGGGGCCGGTCAACCCGAAGCCGGTGATGTGCACCATCACCAGCCGGTCGTTGACCGCCCGCAGCGCCTGGTAGTCCAGCCCCCACCCCCGCAGTGTCTGCGGCCGGGTGTTCGCCACCACCACGTCAGACTGCTCGGCCAGCCGACGCAGCAGTGCCTGGCCCTGCTCCTGGCGCAGGTCCAGGGTCACCGAGCGCTTGTTGCGGGAGACCGACTTCCACATCAGACCGACGCCGTCGCGCTGGCTGCCCCAGGTCCGGATCGGGTCGCCGCCGCGCGGCTGCTCCACTTTGATCACGTCGGCGCCGAACTCGCCCAGGTAGGTCGCCACCAGCGGCGCCGCGGCCAGGGTCGCCATGTCCAGCACCCGGATACCGCTCAGCATTGCCCGGCCTGGTGCCGGGGTCGCCGCGCTCACTCCTGGCTCCCGACAATCCGCTCGGGTCGAGGCAACCCGAGATGGTCGCGCAGGGTGGGACCCGAGTACGCCTCCCGGAACACCCCCCGCTTGCGCAGCTGCGGCACCACCATCCGGACGAACTCCTCGAAGGTTCCGGGCAGGTGCGTGGCACCGAGCACGAACCCGTCGCATGCCTCGTCGTCGAACCACTCGTGCATCTGCTCGGCCACCTGCTCGCCGGTGCCGACGAACCGTGGCCCCTGCAGCAGGGTCGCCCGGTGCGCGGCCAGCGTGCGCAGAGTGAGCGGCTTGTCGCCCATCGAGCGGCGCAGGCTCAGCGCCAGGCCCCGGATACCGGACACCGACTCCAGCAGCTCCTCGGTGACCTCCTCGTCGAGGCCGTGCTCGGAGAAGTCGTAGTTGGTGAGTTCCGAGAGCAACGTGAGCGAGGCCATCGGGTGTACCAGCTCGTGCAGGATCTGTTCCTTCTCCCGGGCCTGGGCCTCGGTCTCACCGACCACGGCGTAGGCCATCGGCAGCACCCGGACCAGGCCGGGGTCCCGGCCCATCGCGACGATCCGGTCCTTCTGGTCGCGGTAGTGCTCCTGGGCGGCCGTCTTGGTCGGGGGAGCGGTGAAGATCAGGTCGGCCCAGCGGGCGGCGAAGTCCCGACCGCGCCCCGACGAGCCCGCCTGGATGATCGGTGGCCGTCCCTGCGGGGTGCGTGGCACGGTCAGCGGGCCGCGCACGCTGAAGTACTCGCCCCGGTGGTGCAGCTCGTGCACCTTGTCCGGGTCGGCGAACAGGCCGGCGTCCCGGTCGGCGACGATCGCGTCGTCCTCCCAGGAGTCCCACAGCTTGAACACCACGTCGATGAACTCCTCGGCGCGGTCGTAGCGGGAGTCGTGCTCCAGATGTGCGTCCATCCCGAAGTTGCGGGCCTCGGCGTCGTTGACCGAGGTGACCACGTTCCAGGCGGCCCGCCCGGCGGACAGGTGATCGAGCGTGGCGAACGTGCGGGCCACGTGGTACGGCGGGTAGTAGGTGGTGGAGTAGGTCGCCCCCAGGCCCAGCCGCTGGGTGGCGGCGGCGGCGGCGCCGAGCACGATGCTGAGGTCGAGCTTGATCGGCCGGGCGCCGTGGCGCACCGCCTCGGCGACCGAGTCCCCGTAGATCGCCGGCATGGCCAGACGGTCGTCGAAGAACATCAGGTCGAACGTGCCTTCTTCCAGCGTGCGCGCGATCTTCTGGTAGTAGCCCATGTCGAGGTAGGTGTGCTCGGTACTCGGCCACCGCCACGAGCCGGCGAACACCGACACGTTCGCGGCCTGCATGAAGGCCACCATGGCCATCTGCCCAGCGCGCTTGCCTGTCATGTCTCAGACCGCCGTCGACCGCGGGCGCAGGTGCGCACTGGCCTCGTTCTCGGCGCGTTGCCAGACCTCGACGGCCATCGGGTTGTTGTGCTCCTCGAGCAGGTGCCCGACCAGGCCGATCGCGCGCGCCATCACCCCGAGGCCGCGCACCATGACCGAGGGAAGGCCCAGCTCACAGGTGAGTGCCCCGATCGCGCCGGTGGCGTTGACCGGCAGCTGCTTGCCCGACACCCGTTCCGCCTCGGCCGCCACCAGCTGGACGAGCTCCACATACCGGCCCGAAAGCCCGCACTCCTCGGCGATCTCGAACAGGCGGGGGGCCCGGGGGTCGACCGGCTTGTGCAGCGGATGGCCAATGCCCGGAATCGGCTCTCGCCGCTCGGTGAAGCCCGCGACGATCCGGGTCGCCGCGGCGGCCAGGTCGGTGTCGGGGCCCGGGCCGGCGTCGGTCTTGGGACCGAGCGCTTCGGTGAGCATCTTCGCCGCACCCTCGGTGCTGCCGACGAACCGGCTGCCCAGCCCGCACAGGCCCGCGGCGACGGCGGCCTGCAGGGACTCCGGGGCGCCGGCGTAGGTCAGCCGTGCGGCGAGCGCGCTGGGCGTCAGCCCGTGCTCGACCAGGGTGATCAGGACCGCGTCGTAGACCCGGACCTCGTCGGCGGTGGGCCGCCGCCCGGTGAGCTGGAGGAAGGCGAACTCCGGCAGGCTCAGGTGGCCGAGGATCTCTCCGGGCAGGTCGAGCCCGCGTACGGTGATCCGGTCGGAGGTGCTCCAGGCGATGTCGGATCGGATCGGCCGGGGTGCGCGCGATGTGTCGGCGGACATGCGGTGGGTGTCCTCTCTGGGGCCAGGCTGCTCGCGGGCAACCGGTAGCTCATTATTATTATCCTGGACCTGCGCGTCGGGTACCACCCTGGTTCCGGGGGTTCGCGTCCGGCGCGGAAGGGGCGTCCACGCCGACCGACCGACCCTGGTTGACAACCGCGGCGTGCTGAGCGATGGTCAGGCGAGGTCCGGGTCGCGCGCCGGCCGAGTCGAACCCCGGTCCGACGTCCGGCCCCCGTCCGGGGAGACGACCCCATCCAACGGAGGCGATCGTGGCCGTGACAGTGCCATCACCGGACGTGTCTGAGGCGCGGCCGCGCTCGAGGTATCTCGACCTCGTGGAGGACCACCGGGTCCACAGCAGCCTCTACACCGACCCGACCGTGTTCGACGACGAGCAGCGGGCCATCTTCGACGGCTGGGTCTACGTCGCGCACGAGAGCGAGGTCGCCGAGCCGGGCGACTACTGCCTCAAGACGATCGGCACCCAGCCGGTGGTGGTCAGCCGGGACGGCGACGGGCACGTCCACGTGCTGATGAACCGCTGCAGCCACCTCGGCAACCTGCTGTGCCACGACCCGAAGGGCAACTCCAAGACCTTCCGCTGCCCGTACCACGGCTGGACCTTCCGCAACACCGGCGACCTGGTCGGGGTGCCCTACAAGGCGGGCTACGGGCCGGACTTCGACCGGGGCGACTTCACGCTGGGCCGGCCCGGGCGGGTGGACAGCTACCGGGGTTTCATCTTCGCCAGCATGTCCCCGGACGTTCCGGACCTGCGCGAACATCTGGGTAACGCGGCCGAGGCGATCGACCGGTTGTGTGAGCTGTCGCCCGAGGGCGAGATCGAGCTGAACCGGGGCTGGCTGCGCCACCGCACGTTCTCCAACTGGAAGATCGCTTTCGAGAACGAGGTCGACGGCTACCACGGCAACTTCGTGCACCGGTCGCTGAAGATGCTCGGCAACTGGTCGCTGCTCGACCAGGCCGACGTGACGAACGAGAAGTCGGCCTCCCAGGTGCGTTACCTGGGCAACGGGCACACCGACATCGACTGGCGACCGCAGTTCCGCAAGGTGGGACACCCCTACCTGTGGCTCGGAGCGCCCGAGGAGTCCCGGCTGGCCGACTACGCCGAGGCGCTGGCCACGCGGCACGGCCCGCGTAACGCCCGGGAGCGGTTGATCGACGGGCCGCCGCACACCTTGATCTTCCCCAACCTGTTCATCGCCGAGCTGTTCATCCTGGTGATCCAGCCGATCGGGGTCGGGGAGTCGGTCCAGATGCAGACGCCCATCCAGTGGAAGGGTGCCCCGACCCTCAACAAACGTGTGATGCGCCAGACCGGAGCGTCCATCGGGCCGGCCGGGATGATCATCGCCGACGACAGCGCGATGTACGAGCGCAACTACCTCGGCATGGCGGCGCGCGAGCCGCAGTGGCTGCAGCGCACCCGGGGTCTGTACCGCGAACAGACGATGCCCGACGGGACCGAGGTCTCCAACGTCACCGACGACACCCCGCACCGCGGGTTCTGGCGGCACTATCGTTCGCTGCTCACCGGCACCAACCCCGACGGCCCGCTGAAGGTCGGGACCGGGCGGTGAAGCTGGTCAACGAGTTCGCCGCCGTCGAGGTGGTGCTCGATCACCAGGCCAACGGGGTTCGCCTCAAGATCGTCGACCTGACCCGCGGCGACCAGGCGGTGTACCTGGACCCGGTGCACCTGGAGGCCCTGGTGTGGGCCGACCCGGCCGAGCTTGACCGGCTGACCGACCCGGACCACATCCTGCGCAGGCTCGACGCCGACGGCCCGACCGACAGAGCGAAGGGCGCCCGATGAATGCTCCCACCGCGGTGCCGGGTGAACCGGTCACCGGTCACCGGCTGGACGCGGTGCGGGCCTTCGTCCACCGTGAGGCCAGGCTCCTGGACCAGCGCCGCTACGCGGACTGGCTGGACGTCTGGACGGGTGGACCCGAGGACCTGTACTGGGTGCCGGCGGAGGACGACGTGGCCGGGGGCGACGAGGTCATCTCCTATATCTACGACAACGTGACCAGGTTGCGGACCCGGGTGAAACAGTTGCTCACCGGCGAACGCTACTCGCAGGTCCCGACCTCCAACACGGTCCGGGTGGTGTCGAACCTGGAGGCTTACACCGATCGGGACGTCGGGGGTCCCGAGGACGACGAGATTCGGGTTCTCACCGCTTTCGCGCTGCACGAGTACCGCCTCGGGCGAACCCACATCTGGGCCGGACGCACCGAGTACCGCCTGGCGGCCCCGCACTCCGCACAGCTCCGAATGGTTGCCAAGAAGGTGCTGCTGGTGGACCGCACGGGGGCCGTTCCGTCCATGGCCTTCCTGCTCTGATCCGTCCCGGATCCGCCCCGGATCTGCCCCGGATCTGCACTGAGCAGATCAGCGGGACCTCAGTTAGGCTGATCAACCGTCCAGTCCGGACGAGGTGGGGGTGTTGGCGTGCGCAATGACCCGGCGATCGCCGCGGTGACCGAGATCCCGCCCGGCCGGTACCCGGACTTCGACGAGCTGGGTCTGCACATGCGGGTGCTCGACGAGTTCCTCGGGCAGTGGCAGGTGAGGCCGAGCGAGATCGACGGTGTGCTGGCCGCACCGACCGGGGTACTCACCGCGGGTGGCGCAGACATCTCGGTACACGAGAAGGTCGCCGACGAGCTGGGGGTCAATCCCCGCTACGCCCAGTCGATGTACGCCGGCGGTGCCACGTATGCGCTGATGGTGGCCCGTGCGGCGGCGGCGATCGCCGCTGGCGAGGCCGACGCGGTGTTGTGCATCTCGGCCGGGAAGTTCCCGAAGGTCGGCGCATCGAGCGGGGAGAAGATCGCCCGGTTCGCCAGCCACCCGGAGTTCGAGTTCCCCTACGGTGTCTACATCCCGGTGCTCTACGCCATGGCCGCGACCCGGTACCTGGCCGAGACCGGATCCACGCACGACGACCTCGCCGCGGTGTCGGTGTCCCAGCGCGAGTGGGCGCTGCGGCACCCGGACGCGTTCATGCGGTCCAAAGGGGCCATCACCATCGCCGACGTCGCGGCGTCCCGGATGGTGGCCAGCCCGTTCCACCTGCTGGACTGCTCGGTACCGCTGGAGGGCGGTGCCGCGGTGCTGGTGACAGGTGGCGGGACGGCCCGCCGGATCGCCGGCCGGCCGGCCTACTACCTCGGCCACGGTGAGGCCCACTTCCAGGCGGCGGTGAGCCAGCGGGCCCGGTTCGACACCGGCGGCGCCGAGGTGTCCTCCGCGCGTGCCTACCAGGCGGCCGGGATCACCCCTTCGGAGATCGACGTGGCCCAGCTGTACGACTCGTTCAGCAGTAACCCGCTGATGTACCTCGAGGAGTGCGGCCTGGTCGGTCGGGGTAAGGCCGGCGAGCACTACCGCAGCGGGGCGGCCTCCCCCGGCGGGTCGCTGCCGGTCAACACCTACGGCGGCCTGATGTCCTTCGGCCACACCGGGGACGCCTCCGGGATGAGCATGATCGTCGAGGGCGCGTTGCAGGTGATGGGCCGGGCGGGTGAGCGGCAGGTGCCGCGCTCGGCCACCGCGTTGGTGCACACCCACGGTGGGATGCTCTCCGAGCACGCAACCCTGCTGCTGGGCGATCGGGCGGAGGGCTGACTCGATGGCTGACTCGATGGCTGACGACCAGGTTCCGGGCAAGCCGCTCCCGGAGCCGACCGCGGTCTCGGCCCCGTACTGGGCCGCGGTCGACGACGGTGAGCTGCGGATGCAGCACTGCGCGGACTGTTCCGGTTGGACGTTCCCACCCAGCACCCGGTGCCGGCACTGTGCGGCGGGTGAACCACACTGGCGGCCGGTCGCCGGCACCGGCGAGCTGCTGACCTGGTCGGTGGTGCACCAGGCG
Organism: Pseudonocardia sp.; assembly: GCA_029263115.1. Lineage (GTDB taxonomy): Bacteria > Actinomycetota > Actinomycetes > Mycobacteriales > Pseudonocardiaceae > Pseudonocardia. Next base: position 12,778 of record JAJCYC010000011.1, read on the forward strand.
CCCTACCCCTCCTACGGCCCCGACACCCCGTACGTGGTGGCGGTGGTCCGGTTGGACGAGGGACCGCAGCTGATGGCCAACCTGCTCGACGCGGACGAGGGCGCTCTCGCCATCGGCGCGCGGGTTCGGGTGGTGTTCGAGGAGCGGGCGCCGGGGCATCGGGTTCCGCAGTTCGTCCTGGCCTGAGCGGGAGATCCGTAGTTTCACCGGATGCCGGCCGCCGGCCGGAACAGTTGTATGGCAGGACAGCGACAGCAGTGGCCGGACGAGGCCGAGCACCGATCGACACGGGGAGCACGACGCGTTATGACGACGACGGTCGGTCAGGTCACCGAGGCGGAGACCTCCCGGTACGTACAGGTCGGTGAACACCGCATCCACCTGAACGACAGCGGGACCAGGACGGCCGAGGCGGAGGCCAACCCGCCGCTGGTGCTGTTGCACGGCGGTGGGCCGGGCGCTTCGGGCTGGAGCAACTTCTCCCAGAACGTGGCGGGCCTGGCCGAGCGCTTCCGGGTGCTGGTGGTCGACCAGCCGGGCTACGGCAAGTCGGACAAGCCGGTGGTCACCGAGGGGGTCTGGACCTTCAACGCGCGGATCCTGGCCGGCGTACTGGACGAGCTGGGCGTCGCCAAGGCGCACGTCCTGGGCAACTCGCTCGGCGGTGGCACCGCGCTGAAGCTGGCCATCGACCACCCCGACCGGGTCGAGCGGCTGGTCCTGATGGGCCCCGGGGGAGGTGCGCTGAACCTCTTCTCCGCTGACCCGTCGGAGGGACTCAAGGTTCTGTTCGGCTTCTACGCCGCGCCGGGGCCGAGCCTGGAGAAGATGCAGAACCTGATCAACGTGATGACCTACGAGCCGACGAAGGTGCCCGAGTCGGTGCTGCATCAGCGGTTCGAGGCGGCCACAGCTCCGGATGCCATCGACTACGTGCGCCGGCTGTTCGAGACCTTCGGACCGGGTGGCGGCGGCATGGAGGAGCTGTGGCGCGAGGTGGACAAGATCGGCCACAAGACGCTGCTCACCTGGGGCCGTGACGATCGGGTGCTGCCGTTGGACGGCGCGTTCTTCCTGCTCAAGCGGATGCCCGACGCCCGCCTGCACGTCTTCCCGCGCTGCGGACACTGGGCCCAGCTGGAGTACCGCGACGAGTTCAACGCCCTGCTCCAGACCTTCCTGACCGGCCCCTGACCCGACCAGAACGAAGCCCCGGACCGGGAGAGACGGCCGGGGCGAGGAGTGCAACGAGTGAGCGAGACACCCGAGCGAGAGCTGTCCGTCTGCCGGGTCGAGGAACTCGAACCCGGCGAGCCGATGTTGCTGGAGACGGTCCCACCCATCTCGGTGTGGAACGTCGACGGGGTGCTCTACGCCATCGACGACACCTGCAGCCACGCGGACGCTTCGCTCGCGGACGGCGACCTCGAAGGCTGCCTGGTCGAGTGCCCGTTCCACATGTCCCAGTTCGACCTGCGCACCGGGGAGCCGGAGGGCCTACCGGCCACCACCCCGGTGCGTACCCATGCCGTCGAGGTCCGCGACGGCATGGTCACCGTGCTGGTGGGAGTCGCCGCGCGTCCCGAAGGGACCCCGGTCGGGGGTTGATTCGGGACGCGACGGCCTACCCGCCTCGGTGCCGGGCCGCGCCGCCGACCCCGTGGAGGGCGCGGCCCGAGCATCGCAGGCTTCAGGCCAGGCCGAGTTTCGGGCGCACCCAGTCGGCCATGTCGTTCACGGCCTTGTCGCCCTCGGGGGCCCGCCCGGCCAGGAACGGGTACACGTGCTGCATCCCGTCGGCCACGTCGAGCCGTACCTCGACGCCCGCCCGCTTGGCCATCGCCTCGAACCGCTGTGCGTTGTCCAGCAGCGTCTCGTGTCCCCCGACGTTCATGAAGATCGGTGGCAGGCCGGCCGGATCGGCGTAGAGCGGGTTCGCCAACGGGTCGGTCGCCGAGCCGTCGGCGCCGAGGAACATGGTCGACATGCCCTCCAGGATCGGACGCTGGACCAATGCGTCGGTCGCGGCGTTCGACTCCAGGGTCTCCCCCTTGTGCTCCATGTCCAGCCACGGCGACATCGGTAGCAGGGCCGCCGGCAGCGGGTCACCGTCCTCGCGCAGCTTCAACGCCACGCTGATCGCCAGGTTGCCACCGGCCGAGTCACCGGAGGTGGCGATGTGGCCGGCTTCGATTCCCTGCGCCAACAGCCAGCGGTAGGCGCGCACCGAGTCGTCGAGCTGGGCCGGGAACGGGTGCTCCGGGGCGCGCCGGTAGTCGACCACCAGCGCACGGCAGCCGATCGCCTTGGCCAGGTGGCCGGCGAGCTTGCGGTGGGTGTGCCGGCTACCGACGACGAAGCCGCCGCCGTGGGTGTAGAGCACCACGCGGTCCGTCACGCACCCCTGCGGTACGCACCAGACCGACGGGACCCCGTCGGCGTCGACCTCCTCGTAGGTCACCTCGGTCGGCTCCCCGGTGACCAGGTGCCACTGCTCAAACAGGTCCCGCATCGCGGGAAGCTGCATCTCGGGCTCGGCGGTCATCCGCCCCAGCCACTCCGCGTAGATATCCGCCAGATACTTGGACTCCGTGCTGGTCATCGATGCTCCGTTCTGTTGTGTGATGTGTGGGCCCACCGCGTGAGGTTCATCGGTGGGTCCTGGGTGAACACGCGACTCAGCTGCCGAGCAGTACTTCGGGTATGTCCGTCACCCGGCTGCGGAGATACTCACCGAGTCCCTTTGCCTGCGCGTCGGGGCGGGTGGACGCGGCG
>JAJCYC010000012.1 GCA_029263115.1 Pseudonocardia sp.
GCCACCCGGACCTCGTCGGCCAGCACACCCTGCTCGGCGCACCAGCCGGTGACCGCGGCGAGCACCTGCGGGCTCATCTGGCCGCGCACCAGGTAGCGGCCCGCGACCGGCTCCTCGGCCTGGTAGCCGGGCGGCAGCGCCTGCGCCAACGCGACCAGGTCCATCCCGGCCGGGGCTCGGAACCGCAGCTGCTGCTCGCCGCTGCGGGCGGTCAGCTCGGCCGGTGAGCCCGCCGCGACCACACGGCCGTGGTCGACGATCACCACCTGGTCGGCCAGTGCCTCGGCCTCGTCCATCAGGTGCGTGGTCAGCAGCACGGCCACTCCGTCGCGGCGCAGCGCCCCGATCAGCTCCCACACCAGCCTCCGGCCCTGCGGGTCCATCCCTGCGGTCGGCTCGTCCAGGAACACCAGCTCAGGGCGTCCGACCACCGCGCAGGCCAGGGCCAGCCGCTGCTGTTGCCCACCGGAGAGCCGCTTGTACGGCAACCGAGCGCACGAGGTCAGGCCGAGAATGTCCAGCAGCCACCCCGGGTCCAGCGGCCGGGCCGAGCACGTCGCCACCAACCGCAGCATCTCCGCCGCCCGCACCCCCGGGTAGGCCCCCCCGCCCTGCGGCATCACCCCGATCCGGGCGCGCAGCCGCTCGCCGTCGACCGCCGGGTCGAGCCCGAGGACCCGTACCCTGCCGGCGTCGGGCCGGCGGAAGCCCTCGCAGATCTCCACGGTGGTCGTCTTGCCGGCGCCGTTCGGTCCCAGCATGGCCAGCACGCTGGCCCGCGCCAGGCTCAGGTCGAGCCCGTCGACCGCCACCAGTTGCCCGTACCGCCGGAGCAACCCGGTGGCGTCGACGGCGAGGTCCGATCCGTCCACCGGGGTTACCGGGGTATCCGGTGTCGGACCAGGTACAGCGGCACGAACAGGATGACGATGCCGGCCACGATCGCCAGCGGCAGCTGGTAGGCGCGGAACGCGAAGTCGGCGCCGGTCGGCGGGACCAGCAGCGCGACGATCGCCGAGGCCGCCACCGCGGCTCGCCGGAACCGGACCCGGGCGTAGGAGGCGGCCAGCGGGATGGCGCCCCAGAGCAGGTACCAGGGGTGCACGGTGGGGCTGAGCAGCACGACCGCGCCGAGCCCGCAGCCGATCCCGGTCACCGGGTCGATCCGGCCACGCAGGGTGCCCAGCAGCAGCCACAGGCAGATCGCCGCCGCGATCAGCCCGCCCAGCGCCCGGGTGAGGGTCAGCACCGCGGTGGTGTGGTCACCGAGGCCGGCCAGGATGCCGATCTGGCCACCGACGATGCCGAGGTCGGTGCTCACCGACACCCAACTGCGGATGAGGCTGGGGATGTCCAGCGTGTTCACGAAACCGAACCCTAGGCCGGTGCCGAAACCGATGGCGGCCATCACCGCGCCGGACAACGCGAACATCGAGCCGCCGACCAGGGCGACGTCGCGCGCCCGACCACCCCGCTGCCGCGCGGCGTACATCCCCAGGAAGCCCAGCGCGAGCGCGGCGGGCAGCTTCACCCCGGCCGCGCAGGTGATCAGCACGGTGCCGACCAGCCAGGACCGGGCGAGCCCGATCTCCAGCCCGACGAGCATCAGCCCCATCATCAGCGACTCGTTGTGCACGCCGCTGAACAGGTGGAACAGCACCAGCGGATTGGCCACGCCGAGCCACAGCGCCGAGCGGGGGTCGAGGTTGAGCCGGGTGGCCAGCCGGGGCAGCGCCCAGACGATGCCGGCGATCCCGGCCAGCGCCAGCATGCGGTGCGCGAAGATGCCCAGCACCACGTCGTTGCCGGTCAGCGCGGTGATGCCGCGGCCCAGGTAGAGGAACAGCGGTCCGTACGGCGCCGCGGTCGGGCGCCAGACGGTGGGGATGCTGCGGGTCAGTGGGTCGTCGACACCCAGCGCGTCGGCCGGGCCGAGCAGGTACGGGTCCAGGCCGCGGGCGGCGATCGCGCTCTGCGCGAGGTAGCTGTAGACGTCCTTGCTGAACATCGGCGGCGCGACGAACAGCGGCAGCGCCCACAGCGTCATGGTGCGGGTGATGAAGCCCTTGGGCAGCGGGTCGCCGCCGTTCTGGTCCCGTTTGAGCAGCCGGCCCAGCCACAGCCAGCCCAGTACCACCATCGCCATGCCGGCGTAGGTGATCGCGATCGACACCGTGGCATTGCGCGAGGGCAGCCCGAGCAGGCGCAGCCCGAAGGCCGGGTTGGGCACCGGCACGGCGCCGGCGCCGAGCGAGCCCACGGCCATCAGCAGCGCACCGGTCATGCCGAACCGCCGGACGGTCCGTGCGGACGCGGTCGGTCCCTTCGACGGGCGGGCCACCGGAGCGTCGGCCGGGCCCACCGCGGCGTCGGCCGGGGTGCGCCGGAACGCGCTCAGGTCGGACGCCGCCACGGAGAGGCAGCGTATGGCAGTCGACGGGAGGCATTCCGGGCGGGTTTGCGGTGAGCGCGCTCACGATGCGGTACCCGGTTTGGACGTTCGGCCGGAAATAGGCAACACTGGTGTTGTGAAAACCACCGGACCCACGCCGACCCCGGCGCCCGCACCGGCCGTCGCGGCGCTGCCGATGCAGGCGGACGGGCGTTCCGGCTCGCGGGTCGCGGTGGCCCGACTGCTGCTGGAGCGCGGTCCGGTCACCGCCGCCGAGGTGGCCGCCGCGCTGGAACTCAGCGGCGCGGCCGTCCGTCGACACCTCGACGCGCTGCTCGCCGACGGCGAGGCGACCACCCGCCAGGCCTCGGTGGGGGCCCGCCGGGGACGGGGCCGTCCGGCGCGGCTGTACCTGCTGACCGAAGCCGGCCGGGTCCGGTTCGGGCACGGCTACGACGACCTGGCGGTGGCCGCGCTGCGCTACCTGGCCGAGACCGGTGGTCCGGACGCGGTGCGCACGTTCGCCCGGCGCAGGGCCACCGAACTGGTCGAGCGGCACCGGGCGACCATCGTGTCCCGGAGCACCGTCGCCGGCCGTGCCGGTGAGCTGGCCGCCGCGCTGAGCGCCCAGGGCTACGCGGCGGCCGCGCGCCAGGCCGGCTCGGGCGGGCAACTGTGCCAACATCATTGTCCGGTGGCGCACGTCGCCGCGGAGTTCCCGCAGCTGTGCGAGGCCGAGACCACGGTGTTCGCCGAGCTGCTGGGCACCCACGTGCAGCGGCTGGCCACCATTGCGCGCGGTGACGCCGCGTGCACCACCCACGTACCGCTCGGTTTTCCCGACGGCGCCCCCGCGGCGTCGCTGGCCGGGCGGAGCGACACCACCACAACCATCCCGAAAGGGAGGCAGCGAGTATGACCACCGCTCCTGAGCGGATCGCGACCCCGGACTCGGCGCAGACGATGACCCAGGACGAGACCATCGCGTCGCTGGGCAACTACGCCTTCGGCTGGGCCGACTCCGACGACGCCGGCGCGACCGCCCGTCGCGGCCTGTCCGCCGACGTCGTCGCGGACATCTCGGCGCTGAAGAGCGAGCCCGAGTGGATGCTGGAGAGCCGGCTCAAGGGTTTGTCGCTGTTCGACCGCAAGCCGATGCCCCGCTGGGGTGCCGACCTCTCCGGCATCGACTTCGACAACATCAAGTACTTCGTGCGATCCACCGAGAAGCAGGCCGCGTCCTGGGACGAGCTCCCGGAGGACATCAAGAACACCTACGACAAGCTGGGCATCCCGGAGGCGGAGAAGGCCCGCCTGGTCGCCGGGGTCGCCGCGCAGTACGAGTCCGAGGTGGTCTACCACGCGATCCGGGAGGATCTGGAGCAGCAGGGCGTGCTGTTCCTGGACACCGACACCGCGCTGCGCGAGCAGCCGGAGCTGTTCCGTGAGTACTACGGCTCGGTGATCCCGCACGGCGACAACAAGTTCTCCGCGCTCAACGGGGCCGTCTGGTCCGGTGGTTCGTTCATCTACGTGCCCAAGGGCGTGCACGTGGACATCCCGCTGCAGGCCTACTTCCGGATCAACACCGAGAACATGGGCCAGTTCGAGCGGACGCTGATCATCGTCGACGAGGACGCCTACGTGCACTACGTCGAGGGCTGCACCGCGCCGATCTACTCCAGCGACTCGCTGCACAGCGCCGTGGTGGAAATCATCGTGAAGAAGGGCGGCCGCTGCCGCTACACCACGATCCAGAACTGGTCGAACAACGTCTACAACCTGGTCACCAAGCGGGCCAAGTGCGAGGCAGGCGCGACCATGGAGTGGGTCGACGGCAACATCGGCTCCAAGGTCACCATGAAGTACCCGGCCGTGATGCTGATGGGCGAGTACGCCAAGGGTGAGGTGCTCTCCATCGCGTTCGCCGGCGAGGGCCAGCACCAGGACGCC
>JAJCYC010000013.1 GCA_029263115.1 Pseudonocardia sp.
AGAAACGCCACCCCGGCCAGCCGGCCGGCCCAGGGCGCCAGGTAGCGCCGGCCGTAGACGTACCCGCCACCGGACTCCGGGTTGTTCGCGGCCAGATCCGCGGTGGAGAACGCGTTGCACGCGGCGACGACCCCGGCCAGCACGATCGCCAACAGCAGCCACACCCCGGCCTCCCGGGCCGCCGGGGCGAACACGGTGAACACCCCGGCGCCGAGCATCGCAGCGAGACCGAGGACCACCGCGTCGGCAGTGCCGAGGCGGCGGGGCAACAGATCGGGCACCTGATCAGCCTGACAGGTGGCCTCGCTCGATCGGACGCACCGCCGTGTCATTACCATCTCGAACCGGAGTCGACCGCCCCGCGGACGCTGCCCCAGGACGCTACCGAAACAGGGCCGGCCGCGGACACCCGTGAGGAGCCTCGTGCCCGATCCCGCGTTCGCCCTGGTAACCGGATCCGCCGCGACCGCCGACGCCGACACGCTGATCATCGGCCTGCGCACCGGCGAGGACGGCCCGATCCTCGCCGGCGAGGCAGCGGACGTCGCCGAGGCGTTCGGCACCGACGACGGCGGCCTGCTCGGCCTGCTGACGCTGGCCGGCGCCTCGGGCAAGGCCGACGAGGTGGTGCGGCTACCCACCCGGGGCGCGGTCACCGCGCCGTTGCTGGTCGCGGTCGGCCTCGGCGCCGCCCCCGACCAGGGCGAGTTCACTGTTGCGGCGGTGGCCGAGCAGGTCCGACGGGCCTCCGGCGCGGCCTCCCGGGCGCTGGCCGGCACCGCGAGCGCGGTCAGCACGCTGTCCCGTATCGACCTCGCCGGGGCCACCGAGGGCGGTTTGCTCGGCGCCTACGCGTTCACCGGCTACAAGTCCGCCGGAAACGGCAAGGGCCCGCTGGGGCGGCTGGATCTGCTCGCTCCCGAGGATGACGGTTCCGGGAACGACGCCGGGAACGACGACGTGAACCGGGCCACGCTGGTCCGCGCGCTCGCCGTCGGCGGTGCGGTACGGACCGCCCGCGACCTGATCAACACCCCGCCGAACGACCTGTTCCCGGCCAGCTTCGCCGACCGGGCCGCGTCCATCGGCGCGGCCGCCGGTCTCGCCGTGGAAGTGCTGGACGAGCGGGAACTGGCAGACGGCGGCTACGGCGGGGTATTGGGGGTCGGCGGTGGGTCGTCGCGCCCGCCCCGGCTGGTGCGGCTGCGTTGGGCCGGCGGCGACTCGCCGAGGGCGAAGGTGGCGCTGGTCGGCAAGGGCGTCACGTTCGACACCGGCGGTATTTCGATCAAGCCGGCGGCGAACATGGACCACATGACCTCGGACATGTCCGGCGCGGCGGCAGTGATCGCCACCGTGGCGCTGGCCGCCGAGCTTCGGCTCGCGGTCGAGGTGACCGCCACCGTGCCGATGGTGGAGAACATGCCCTCGGGCACCGCCTACCGGCCCGGTGACGTGCTGAACATGTATGGCGGCAAGACCGTCGAGGTGCTCAACACCGACGCCGAGGGGCGGCTGATCCTGGCTGACGCGATCGTGCGGGCCGGCGAAGACTCCCCTGACTACCTGGTCGAGACCTCGACGCTCACCGGCGCGCAGATCGTCGCGCTGGGCACCCGAACCGCCGGGATCATGGGCAGCGACGACCTCCGCGACCGGGTGGCCCGGCAGGCCCGGCTCAGCGGCGAGGGCGGCTGGCCGATGCCGCTGCCCGAGGAGCTGCGCGGCGACCTCGACTCCCGGCTGGCCGACCTGGCCAACGTCACCAACCACCGCTGGGGCGGCATGCTCGCGGCCGGCATCTTCCTGCGCGAGTTCGTGCCGGCGGGGTTGTCCTGGGCGCACGTGGACATCGCCGGTCCGTCGTTCAACACCGGTGCACCGTGGGGCTACACCAGCAAGGGCGGCACCGGCGTGCCGGTGCGCACCCTCGCCGCGCTGCTGATCGACATCGCCGAGAACGGCTGAGCGGAGGCAACCTCCACAGCTCGGCACCCGCAGCCGAAGCGGTGATCCGCGTTTCGGTGCATAGACGGACGCACAGCGTCCGATTGACCACCAGAACGCGGATCACTCCCGCGCGGGTAGCGACCCGGGCTCAGCTGCGCCCTACCGCAGGCGCCCGCGTTTCGGAGGCCCCCGCGTTTTCGGAGGTCTCAGTTCTCCAGGTCGCGCAGGCGGTCGCGTTTACGCAGGATCCGTTGCCGTTCGTCGTGGTCGCGCATCCGCTGGGGATAGCCCAGCTTCTGCACGTCGTAGACCGGGATCTTCAGCTTCTCGCCCACCGCCCGGGCGCCGCGGGGGCCGTCGACCCGCCGCCGGGTCCACTCCCCGTCCTGGGCGACCAGCACCACGGTCATCTCGGTGAACGTGGTCGCCGGCTCGACGAACGCCTCCACCCCGACGCGCGCGGCGGCCCACTGGGTGAGGTGCTCCAGGTCCGCCTTTGCGGCGCCACGAGGTCGACCCGCCGCCGCGCCCCGCCGGCGCAGACGATCCAGCAGACCCATGTGTGTCCCATCCGTGATCTCGACCGACACGCTCGGTTGTAGTTCCAACGATACGGACCCGCCGTTTTCTCCCCGAGTGGCCAATGGTGACAAGATGGCCACGACGCTGTCCGCGATCGGGGGCCGGACCCTGGTGACGCCCCCGGGAACTCAGGGAGATCGAAAAGTGTCCGAGAGCAGCGCCAGCGGAACGAGCATCGGCACCGAGAGCAGCGCCAGCGGAACGAGCGCCGACCTGGTGATCCTCGGCGGGGGGTCGGGGGGCTACGCCTGCGCGCTGCGCGCGGCCGAGCTCGGGATGTCCGTCGTGCTGGTGGAGAAGGACAAGCTGGGCGGCACCTGCCTGCACCGCGGCTGCATTCCGACCAAGGCGCTGCTGCACGCCGCCGAGGTGGCCGACGCCGCCCGCGAGGGTGACCAGATCGGGGTGAAGAGTTCGCTGGCCGGGATCGACATGGCCGGGGTGAACTCCTACAAGGACGGCGTGGTCGGCCGGCTGTACAAGGGCCTGCAGGGTCTGGTGTCCTCGCGCGGCATCACCTACGTCGAGGGCGCGGGCACGTTCGTCGCCGGTGCTGACGGTGGGGGCAGCGTCGAGGTGCACGGCGCGCAGTACACCGGCAGGCACGTCGTGCTGGCCACCGGCAGCTACGCGCGCTCGCTGCCCGGGCTGGACATCGACGGCCGGATCATCACCAGCGACCAGGCGCTCACCCTGGACACCGTCCCGGAGCGGGTAGTGGTGCTGGGCGGCGGGGTGATCGGGGTGGAGTTCGCCAGTGTCTGGCGCAGCTTCGGGGCCGAGGTCACGGTCGTGGAGGCCCTGCCGAGGCTGGTGCCCAACGAGGACGAGTTCGCCTCCAAGCAGCTCGAGCGGGCCTTCCGCCGCCGCAAGATCAAAGCCAAGACCGGGGTCAAGTTCACCGGCGCCACCCAGGACGACAAGAGCGTCACGGTGACCCTGGAGTCCGGGGAGTCGATCGAGGCCGACCTGCTGCTGGTCGCGGTGGGCCGGGGGCCGAACACCGCCGGGCACGGCTACGACGAGGCCGGGGTGAAGATGGACCGCGGATTCGTGATCACCGACGAGCGGCTGCGCACCAACCTGCCGGGCGTGTACGCGGTCGGCGACATCGTGCCGGGGCTGCAACTGGCCCACCGCGGGTTCCAGCAGGGCATCTTCCTGGCCGAGGACATCGCCGGGCTCACGCCGAGGGTGATCGACGAGGCGGGCATCCCCCGGGTCACCTACTGCGAGCCGGAGGTGGCCTCGGTGGGGCTCACCGAGGCGCAGGCCAAGGAGAAGTTCGGCGAGGTGCAGACGCTCACCTACGACCTGGCCGGCAACGGCAAGAGCCAGATCCTGCGCACCGCCGGGGCGATCAAGCTGGTCAAGGCCGGACCCGAGGGCACCGAGGGCCCGGTGGTCGGGGTGCACATGGTCGGCGCGCGGGTGGGCGAGCTGATCGGCGAGGCCCAGCTGATCTACAACTGGGACGCCACCGCCGAGGACGTCGCCCCGCTGATCCACGCCCACCCCACCCAGACCGAGGCGCTCGGCGAGGCACATCTCGCCCTGGCCGGCAAGCCACTGCACACCCACGGCTGACCGCCGCACACCGACCACCGGCGCCCGACCACCGGCGGCACCGAGCAACGAGGAGTAATCCGCAGCCATGGCCTTCTCCGTCCAGATGCCCGCGCTCGGCGAGAGCGTCACCGAGGGCACCGTGACCCGCTGGCTCAAGCAGGAGGGCGAGACCGTCGCGGTCGACGAACCTCTGCTCGAGGTGTCCACCGACAAGGTCGACACCGAGATCCCGTCACCGGCCGCTGGGGTGCTGCAGCGCATCCTGGTGCCCGAGGACGAGACCGTCGAGGTCGGCGCCGAGCTGGCGGTGATCGGGGACGGCGCGGATGACGGCGGATCGGCGGCGTCCGCCGGCTCGGACGACGGCCGGGAGTCCGCCGAGCCGGCCGCCGGGGAGTCCGGGGACGCGCCACCGCCGGCCGAGGAGACCCCGGCCACCACCGAGCCGGCCGCTCCCCGGCACTCCGCGCCCCTCGGCGGCGCGGACTCCGGATCGGGCGGCTCCGGCTCGGGCCGCTCCGGGTCCGGGTCCGGCGAGGGCACGGCGGTCACCATGCCCGCGCTGGGCGAGAGCGTCACCGAGGGCACCGTCACCCGCTGGCTCAAGCAGGTCGGCGACGAGGTCGCGGTGGACGAGCCGCTGCTGGAGGTGTCCACCGACAAGGTCGACACCGAGATCCCGTCTCCGGTCGCCGGTACCCTGCTGGAGATCACCGCCGGCGATGACGAGACGGTCGAGGTCGGTGGCCGGCTGGCGCTGATCGGCAGCCCCGGCACCGGCACGGCGTCGGCGCCCGAGGCCGAGCCGGAGCAGCCCGCGCAGGAGTCGCCGTGGCGCGAGCCGGGCTCGGACGGGGCCGCCGACAAGCCCGCCGCGGAGCCGGAGGCGGCAGCGGGCGAGCCCGCTGCCGCTCCCGACGCCGCCCCGACCGGGCCGGAGGACGCCGCGCCGGACGCCGGCTCCAACGGCGCCGGCGGCGCGCCGTACGTCACACCGCTGGTGCGCAAGCTGGCCTCCGAGCACGGGGTCGACCTGACCTCGGTGCGCGGTACCGGGGTGGGTGGGCGCATCCGCAAGCAGGACGTGCTGGCTGCGGCCGAGCAGCCCGAGCCGGAGGCCCCGGCCGCCGCCGATCCGCCCGCCGGGTCCGCGGCCACGCCGGCCACCGCCGAGCCTGCCGTCTCCCGAGCGCCGGCCGCCGCCCCACCGGGCGAGCCGGCCTCGGCCGACGCGGCCACACTGCGCGGCACCACCCAGAAGCTGTCCCGGCTGCGCAAGGTGATCGCGCAGCGGATGGTGGAGTCGCTGCAGGTGTCCGCGCAGCTCACCGCCGTCGTCGAGGTGGACGTGACGCGGGTCGCCCAGCTGCGCCAGCGGGCCAGGGCGACCTTCGAGGCCCGGGAGGGCGTGAAGCTGTCGTTCCTGCCGTTCTTCGTCAAGGCGACGGTCGACACCCTGAAGCTGTACCCGAACGTCAACGCCTCGATCGACACCGAGAAGAACGAGGTCACCTTCCACGACGCCGAGCACATCGGGATCGCCGTGGACACCGACCGCGGGTTGCTGGTGCCGGTGGTGCACAACGCCGGGGACCTGAGCCTGGCCGGGATCGCCCGCCAGATCGCCGACCTAGCCGAGCGCACCCGGACCAACAAGATGAAACCGGACGAGCTGTCCGGCGGCACGTTCACCATCTCCAACATCGGGTCCCGCGGCGCGATCAGCGACACGCCGATCATCAACCAGCCGCAGGTGGCGATCCTGGGCACCGGCGCGGTGGTCAAGCGCCCGGTGGTGGTCACCGACGACCTCGGCCAGGACACCATCGCGATCCGCTCCATCGCCGCGCTGGTACTGACCTACGACCACCGGCTGGTCGACGGCGCGGACGCCGCACGGTTCCTGAGCTCGGTCAAGCACCGGGTGGAGCAGGCGGCGTTCGAGGCAGACCTGGGGTTGTAGGTCCGTCGGGGCGGCCGTCAGGTACCGACCGGAAGCCGCCATGGTGCGGCGACACTGCAGGATGCCGTCGATGTTGCCGTCGTCGGCTACGGTCCGGTCGGCATGGCGCTCACCGCGCTGCTCGCCCGTCGCGGTCACCGCGTCGTCGTACTGGAGCGGAACCCGGGGTTGTACAACCTGCCCCGAGCCGGGGCCGGAACTGGTCTGGCGCAAGGTCGCGCGCTACCTCGGCCCGGACCACGCCGACCTGATCCGGGTCGGCACGTACACCTTCCGTTCGTTGGTGGCGCGCTCCTGGCGGATCGGCCGGGTCCTGTTGGCCGGCGACGCGGCGCATCAGATGCCACCGTTTCTCGGTCAGGGCATGTGCTCCGGGATCCGGGATGCGCAGAACCTGGCCTTCAAGCTCGACCTCGTGTTGCGCGAACGGGCCCGAGCGGACCTCCTGGACACCTAGCAGGTCGAGCGCGAGCCACACGTGCGCTCGGTGACCGAGCGCGGGATCGAGCTCGGCCGGGTGCAGACGATGCGCGACCCCGTCGCGGCGGCCGAACGGGACCGCCGGCTGCTCGCGGCGCGGGCCCAGGAACAGAGCCGACCGCAGATCCGGCTGCCCGGCCTGGCCGGCGGCTTTCTCGCCCACTCCGACTGTCCGGGTCGTGGCGAACTGTCGATCCAGGGCTTCGTCGATGCCGGAACCGGGCGCACCGGACTTGACGCGATCATCGGTCACGGCTTCCACCTGCTGGTGAACGCCGACCTGTTGCCCGAGCTGGCGCGATCGGTGGTGGGCACCGCGCTCCGGACGGCCGGGGTGACGCTCGTAGGCATCGCCGGGTCGCCCGGCGAGGGCGGCACCGGACTCGATGGTGTCGTCGTCGATGCCGACGGCACGTACCAGAACTTGTTCGCCGAGCGGGGCTGGCAGGCCGTCGCCGTCCGTCCGGACTTCTATCTGTACGGAGCCGCCACCGACGCCCGGTCCGCCCGGCTACTGGCGGAGGAACTGCTCGCGGCGCTCGGCGCCGGGGCCTCGATACCGAAGCAACCGGTGACAACGGGCTGAGGCTTCAGGGCTTGGGCACATAACCGAGCTCGGCGGAAATCGCCGCGGTGGTCGTGAGCAGCTCGTCGATCGCCTCCACCGGCACCGACGGTGTCGCCAGCCGCTTGGGGAGCACCAGCACCACCACGAGCGGCAAGGAGTCGGCGGTGAAGACCGGAGCCGCCACCGCGGACATCCCGGGGAGCACGGCATCGGTCGTGGCGGCGAACCCGGCGCGGCGCACGTCCTCCTTGATCCGCGCGACCTCGCTGACATCCACCCTCGGCTGACCGTCCTGCGGGCCGGCGGCCAACACGGGGTCGGTCAGCGCCTCCGGGAGATGCGCGAGGAACACCTGCCCGGCGGGGGTGGTGGCGAACGGCAACGTCGTCCCGACCCGGACGGTCATCGGCAGCAGGTGCCCGCCGGCCTCTTCGCGAACGTGCACCGGACCGTGCTCGCCCCACACGGAGAGACCGACCGTGTGACTTGTGCGGTCCCGCAGGCCGGGAAGGCGCTCCGAGGCGACCGCGACCTCATCGGTCCTGCGCAGCGCCTCGGCCCCGAGCCGGCGGATCGCGGGGCCGAGGTCGTACCGGCCGGACAACCGGGACTGCGAGACCAGCCCGACTCGGCCGAGGCTCACCAGGTAGCGGTGCGCTTTGCTCGGTTGCCTGCCGCAGCCCTCGGCGATCTGGGTGAGCGTCATCGGCCCCGCGACGCGCTCCAGGACGGTCAACAGGCGCATGGCGTTCTCTACCGACTGGATGCCCTAGCGGGCGTCCTCGCCCTGCTCAGTGCCCATCGCGGGAGCATACGGCCAGCCCGATCCGTGGCAGGCGCAGCATCCGGGTCAGGAGGCCGAGTCACCGGCGGCCGGCACCGGACGTCGGCTCCGACCCGGAGAACTCAGTGGACGCCCAGCAGCCAGCGGATCGGCCCCGGCCAGCCCGAGCCCGGCCGGTCGGCGACGACCACCTCCGGCTCCGGCTCCGGCGGCTCCACCACGACCGCCGCCACCAACCGCCGCTCGAGATCGTCGGACCCCGGCCCGGCGACACCCGGCGCGGGCTCAGCGAACGCCTGGCCCACCCGCCGCAGCGGAGTGGCGATCAGGCCGGCTCCCGGCAGCGTCGCGGCCTGCCCCCACACCTGCCCGCCCAGTCGGCCGAGCCACTCGACAGTGCTCGGCGCCGGCGCGGCCGCGGCCGGGGGTGGGGGTGGCATCGGCGCCGGATACGCGTAGGCCCCCGGGGCGCGCCTCGGGGGTGGTGGGGCCGAGATCTGGGGCATCGGCAGACCGGGCACCAGCCGGTCGCGGACCGCGGTGAGCGGTGACCAGACCAGGGCGAATGCGTTGGTGCCGTGCTGGATCTGGTCGATGGTCCGGAACACCTGGTCGAACTGGCCCTCGGCGTATGCCTGGCTGACCCCGGCCACCGCGGGCCGCAGCGCGTTGAGGTGGAAGACCAGCTCGCCGAGCAACGCCTCGGTGTTCTTCAGGATGCGCACCGAGGTCAGCGCAACCTCCAGCGGCAGCACGGCAGTGGCGACCACCAGCTGCACCGGGACCGGCAGACCGGCCATCAACGCGGGGTCGATCACCCGAGGTGGCCAGAGGTCGTCGGCAGGCTTCCGCTCGGCCGTCGACCTGGACCGGCGCTGGTACGCGGCGTCACGATGATCGTCGATGGGTGGCAACAAACCGGTCTCCCCCGACGGTCGATGATCGCCGTTTACCTCGCCCACCGTACCCGCCGGCATTCACTGGAGCACCCCGTGTGCACGAACTCACCCCGTCGGACGACGGTCCGGCGGGCTCGCCGGCAGCCGGCGCACCAGCTCGGCGACCCGACCCAGCCGGTTGAGCCACCAGCGCACCCGCGCCGGGTCCGGCTGCGCGAAGCGGTCCAGCGACGCCGGGTCCGGGGTCGGGGCGCGGCGCGGTACCGGCAGGTGGCCGTCCACCGGTCGCGGCGGGCCCGCAACCAGGTCGCCGACCAGCAGCGACCCGGTGCCCAGCCCGCAGGCCAACTCCAGCCCGGGCAGGGCGCCGGCCAGCGCGAGCTGCGCGGCTATCCCGACCCCGGTCTCCAGCGCCGAGGACACCACGCACGGCAGCCCGGCGCCGGCGGCCACCCGCAGCGCCCGGTGGACCCCGCCCAGCGGGGTGCACTTGAGGACCGCGACGTCCGCCGCGCCGGCCAGTGCCACCCGCGCGGGGTCGGTCGCCCGGCGGATCGACTCGTCGGCGGCGACCGGCACGGGCTGCAGCCGGCGGACCTCGGCGAGCTCGGGCACCGATGCGCACGGCTGCTCGACGTACTGCAGCCCGCCGGCCGCCGCGTCCAGCTCCGGCAGCCTGGCCAGGGTGGTCGGCACGTCCCAGCGGCCGTTCACGTCCACCCGCAGCGCCCCGGCCGGCCCGAGCGCGGCCCGGACCGCCGCCACCCGGTCCAGGTCCTCGGCGTGCGAGCCGGGGTGGTCGGCGACCTTCACCTTCGCGGTACCGCAGCGCGCGTCGAGCACGATCCGGTGTGCCCGCCCGGGGTCGACCGCGGGCACGGTGACGTTCACCGCGACCCGGTCGCGCAGCGGTGCCGGCCAGCCACCGTTCGCCTGCTCCACCGCGGTGGCCAGCCAGCCGGCCGACTCGGCGTCGTCGTACTCGGGGAACGGGCAGAACTCCCCCCACCCCGCCGGCCCGGGCAGCACCACACCCTCGCGCACCGTGATGCCGCGGAACCGGGTGCGCATCGGGATGGCGTAGACCCGCGCGGCGCCGAGGTCGAGCTGGTCCACCGGGTGCGGTTCCATCGCCGGGGAGCCTAGCTACCCGCCGGACGCCCGGTCGGGTCCGGAGGCCGACACACCGACCCTGCACGGCGAGGTCCGCCCACTTCCCGGGTCGCGCGGGGCTCGCGGGTAGGCGACGATCGTGGGATGCGCGTCCTGATCGCCGGCTCGTCCGGGCTCATCGGCACCAGCCTGGTGCCCCACCTGCGACACGGCGGCCACGAGGTACTCCGGCTGGTACGCCGGGCGCCGCGGGCGCCGGACGAACGGGGCTGGGACCCGCCGGCCGGCCAGCTGCAGGACGGCGCGCTGGACGGGGTGGACGCCATCGTGAACCTGTGCGGGGTCGGCATCGGCGACCGGCGCTGGAGCGGCGCCCGCAAGCAACTGATCAAGGACAGCCGGGTCGGGCCCACCGAGGTGCTCGCCGCGGCCGCCACCGCGCACGGGGTGGGCACCCTGGTCAACGCCTCCGGGGTGAACTACTACGGCGACACCGGCGACCGGGAGGTCGACGAGACGGCGCCGTCCGGAGCCGGCTTCCTGGCCGAGGTGTGCCGGGACTGGGAGGCCGCGACGGCGGCCGCCGCGCTGGGCACCCGGGTGGTGCTGCTGCGCACCGGGCCGGTGCTCTCCCGTTCCGGTGGGGTCCTGGGCCGGCTCAAGCCGCTGTTCGGGCTGGCGCTGGGCGGCCGGATCGGCAGCGGCCGGCAGTTCTTCCCGTGGATCTCGCTCGACGACCAGGTGGGCGCCATCGCGTACCTGGTGGAGAACCAGGGGGTGAGCGGGCCGGTGAACCTGGTCGGCCCGAACCCGGTGACCAACGGCGAGTTCACCGTGGCCCTCGGCCAGACCCTGCACCGGCCCACACCCTTCGCCGTGCCGGCGGTCGCGCTCAAGCTGGCCCTGGGGGCGGACGCGGCACAGGAGCTGGTGCTGACCGGCCCGAGGGCGGTCCCCGCCGTGCTCACCGCGGCCGGTTACACGTTCCGGCACCCCACGGTCAACGACGCCCTGCTCGCGGCGGCGTAGACCGCGGCGGGCGACGGGCCGACCGGCGTAGCGTGCACGGGGTGAACGGCTCCACCCCGCCCGCGACCACCGTGCACACGGCCACCGTGTCCACCGCGCGGTCCTGCCGCGCCCGCTCCGGCCCGATCGAGCGGGAGCTCGCGGGCACGGTGGACTATTCCAGCGCCTGGGCGCGGCAGCGCGAGCTCGCCGCGGCGGTCGCGGCGGACGCCGGCCCGGACGTGCTGATGTTGCTGGAGCACCCGTCGGTGTACACCGCCGGGCGGCGGACCCGCCCGCACGAGCGTCCGGCCGACGGCACCGCGGTGATCGAGGTGGACCGCGGCGGCAAGATCACCTGGCACGGTCCCGGGCAACTGGTCGGGTATCCGATCGTGCGGCTGGCCGATCCGATCGACGTGCGCGACTACGTGCGGCGGCTGGAGGAGGCGCTGATCGCGGTCTGCGCCGGGTTCGGGCTGGCCGGCGGGCGGGTGGCCGGCCGCACCGGGGTGTGGCTGCCGGCCGATGCACTCGGCCCGGAACGGAAGGTCGCCGCGATCGGGGTGCGGGTGCAGCGCGGGGTCACGCTGCACGGATTCGCGCTGAACTGCGAGCCGGACCTGACCGCGTTCGCACCGATCGTGCCGTGCGGGATCGTCGACGCCGGGGTGACCTCGCTGACCGCCGAGCAGGGCCGGCGCATCCGGGTGGCGGACCTGGTCGGGCCGGTGGGCGACGCGGTGTGCGACGCGCTCGACGGGCGCCTGCAGGTCCGCGAGCACCCGGTGGTTCCGGAGTCCGCGACCGGGTTCTAGTCCCCGACCGGCGTCTGGTCCGGGAGCGGCGGTCGGTCCACGACGGGCGACCCTGCGGGCCGCAGCCCGAACAGCAACCGGGCGATGACCTGCTCGAAGTCCGCCCGGACCTGCCGGGGGTCGGTGGCCAGTCCGATCGCGGTGGCCGCCCCGGCCAGCGCACCGGAGATGGTGCGGGCCAGTGGCTCCAGCGGCAGCCGCTCGATGTCTCCGCTGTCCATCAGCCGGTCCAGCATCGTGCGGATCAACCCGAGGGCATGCCGCTCCTCGCACTCCCACCACGCGGCGAAGCCCAACACGTGCGGCCCTTCCTGCCACACGATGCGCCGGTAGGTCGGTTCCAGGCAGATGTCCAGGAACATGCGCAGGCTGGATCGAGCGGCGTCCCACGGCGTGGCGTCCGTGTGCGCCAACTGCTGGTCGAGCAGCCGGTCGTGCACGTCGTCCTCGAGCTGGTTGAACGCCGCGGTGAACAGCGCCTTCTTCCCTCCCGGGAAATGGTGGTAGAGCGCCCCCTTGGTGACCCGGGCGGCCGAGGCGACGGCGTCCAACGAGGTCTCGGCGTATCCGTTGCCGGCGAACAGTTCCCGTGCGCTGGCCACCAGCGCCGCGCGGGTGCTCTCCGAGTACTCCTCGCGCCGGGAGCGCCCTGCCGGCGCACGCCGGGTCCTCGTGGTCGACATGACGCGCATCATATTACCTACCGTCGGTACATACTTTGAGTATGTTGGTGTATGCCGGTATGGCCGTGCTCCACCGCACCGACCGCCGGCCGGAGCAGGACCCAAAGGGGGCATCACCGTGAACACCGATACCGTGCACACCTACCAGGCGACCGCCCGTTACGCCGAACTCAACGCGGTCCTCGACCAGGCCCGCCGCCCGTCCGGCGCGCCGACAACCGTCACCGCCGCGCAGCTGCGCGGGCTGCAGCACCGCTGGACCACCATGCTGTCCGCCCGGCTCGACCAGGCAATGGAGGACGCGGGCGGCCCGCTGGCCGACGCCGCGACCGATGCGTGGCGCCTGCTTGCGGCCGACCAGCCGGTGCTGCGCGGCGTGCTGGACGACGGCCTGCGCCGCCCCGACACGCCCGCCGACCTGACCGACACAGAGTTCCGCATGCTGGCGCTGGCCGCCGGCCTGGCCGGCCTCGACGACCCGGATCACCGGGCCGCCGCGCGGGGCCGCGAGCTGCACACCCGGCTGCGCGCGGAGCTGACCCTGCACCAGGTCGCCTGACCGGCACCCGACGGGCGACATCCCGCCCGACCCGGCGCTGCGACGGCCGGGCCGGGCGGCGGCGGCCGCGTAGAGTGAGCCCGTGGCCAATTCCGCGCGGGTCGATCCGGAGGGGCGCAAGCTGCTGCGGCTCGAGGTCCGCAACGCCGAGACGCCGATCGAGTCCAAGCCGCCCTGGATCCGTACCCGGGCCCGGATGGGGCCGGAGTTCACCCAACTCAAGAACCTGGTCCGGCGCGAGGGCCTGCACACGGTGTGCGAAGAGGCCGGCTGCCCCAACATCTACGAATGCTGGGAGGACCGGGAGGCCACCTTCCTCATCGGCGGTGAGCAGTGCACCCGCCGCTGCGACTTCTGCCAGATCGACACCGGCAAGCCCGCCGAGCTCGACCGCGACGAGCCCCGCCGGGTGGCCGGGTCGGTGCGCACCATGGGCCTGCGGTACTCCACGGTGACCGGGGTCGCCCGCGACGACCTGCCCGACGGTGGCGCCTGGCTCTACGCCGAGACGGTCCGGCAGATCCACCAGCTCAACCCGGGCACCGGCGTCGAGCTGCTGATCCCGGACTTCAACGCCGAACCTGCCCACCTCGCCGAGGTGTTCGACAGCCGGCCCGAGGTGCTGGCACACAATCTGGAGACGGTGCCGCGGATCTTCCGGCGGATCCGCCCGGCATTCCGCTATCGGCGCTCGCTGGACGTGCTCACCGCCGCCCGGGAGGCCGGCCTGGTCACCAAGTCCAACCTGATCCTGGGCATGGGCGAGGAGCCGTCCGAGGTCACCGGGGCACTCACCGACCTGCACGGGGCGGGGTGCGAGATCATCACCATCACCCAGTACCTGCGTCCGTCCGCCCGGCACCACCCGGTGCACCGCTGGGTGAAGCCGGAGGAGTTCGTGGCGCACGCGGCGGACGCCGAGCGGATCGGGTTCGCCGGGGTGATGGCCGGCCCGCTGGTGCGCTCGTCCTACCGGGCCGGGCGGCTGTACGCCCAGACCGTGCGACGCCGGGGCGAGACGCTGCCCGCCGGGCTGGCCCACCTGGAGGCCGAGGGCCCGGCGGCACAGGAGGCGGGTTCCCTGCTCGCCCGCTGACGACCTACCGGCCGTATCCTGGGCGGCAGCCAACGCACGGCGCCGTCCGAAAGGCAGAGATGTCCGCGAAAGCCAAGCCCGACAAGGCTGCGAAGCCCAAGCTCGACAAGGCCGAGAAGGCCGAGGCCAAGCGAGCCAAGCGCGCGGCGTCCAAGCAGCGCCGCCAGCAGATGTTCCAGGCGTTCAACATGCAGCGCAAGCAGGACAAGGCACTCATCCCGATCATGCTCGGGGCGGTGCTGGGCAGCGCGGCGCTGTTCTTCGGCATCGGCTGGATCTTCGGCCTGCACTGGGCGCTGCTGCCGATCGGCATCATGATCGGCCTGCTGATCGGCGTGCTCATCTTCGGCCGGCGGCTGCAGGGGTCTGTCTACAAACAGGCCGACGGCCAGCCCGGCGCGACCGGTTGGGCGCTGGACAACATGCGCGGCCAGTGGCGGGTCACCCAGGGGGTGGCCGGCACCACCCAGCTCGACGTGGTGCACCGGGTGCTCGGCCGACCCGGCGTCATCCTGGTCGCCGAGGGTGCCCCGCACCGGGTCAA
Source organism: Pseudonocardia sp. (assembly GCA_029263115.1). Lineage (GTDB taxonomy): Bacteria > Actinomycetota > Actinomycetes > Mycobacteriales > Pseudonocardiaceae > Pseudonocardia. The sequence goes on from JAJCYC010000013.1 coordinate 14,617, forward strand.
GGGCCTGCTCGCCCAGGAGAAGAAGCGGGTCGCCCGGCTGGTCGGCAAGATCCCGATCTACGAGGTGACCGTTGGCAACGACGAGGGCCAGGTGCCGCTGCGCAAGCTGCAGATGCACCTGAACAAGTTGCCCCGCAACGTCACCGCCAAGCAGATGGACATCATCGAAGGTCGGCTGGGGGCGCTCACCGCGCGGTCCGCCGCCCTGCCGAAGGGCCCGATGCCGCAGGGCGCCAAGATGCGCAGCATCCAGCGGGCCACCCGCCGGCGCTGACCCGCCCGGCCGACATCGCGGCACGGCACGCGGCTGCCTGTCGCAAACCGAGACGTGGCCGACCACTCGGATCACCAGGAGTTGATCCGGAGGGAAGGCCGCCACACAGCCCGGCGGCACCCCGGCCGACCACACCGGAACACGACGAGGTGCTGGACTTCATGCGCGGGTCCAGCAAGGACGGGGCTGGCCGGACCTGACGGCCGGCCCGGGCTCAGGAGCGGTGGCGATCCAGGTACCGGTCCCAGTCCCACCCGGCCAGGAACTCCCCGACCGCCCGGTAGCCGTCCGCGTACAGCTCGTCGACCTGCTCCTGGGTGAGGTGGAAGTCGAAGTAGTTCGCCGCCCGCGAATCCACGGTCACGGTGCGCACCCGGACTGCCGGCTGGTTCAGGTAGGCCTGGTCGCGCCCGACCACGCTGGTGATCGCCACCTGCTCCAGCAGCCGCACCGGGGTCGGCACGATCGGGCGCAGCCAGGCCGGCAGGAACGTGCCGCTGGGGCCGGGCGCGTCCGGCACGATGGTGACGCCGAACGTGGGCCAGCGCGGCGGGCGGCCGTCGGTGCGGTCCAGCGAGTCGATCGGGAAGTTGGACACGATCCCGCCGTCGACCAGCGTCGACTCCCGCCCGGTGATCCGGTTGGGCAGCACGAGCGGGCGGAACAGCAGCGGCACCGCCATCGACGCGCGCACCGCGTCGGGCACGGACTGCTCGTCGGGGTCCAGGCCGTACACGGTCCGGTAGTCCCAGGGCAGCCGCACCATCCGGCCGAGGGTGAGATCGGCACAGGTGACCACCAGCTTGTAGCGCTGCTCGGGCGGCAGCTCAGGGTCCGGGTCGGGGATGTCGCCGAAGGTCCGCACCCCCCGCGCGGCGAGCATGTCCGCGATCCACTCCCGGGCCACCTCACCGGCGTAGATGCCGTCGTTGGCCCCGAGCACCGGCACCCAGTTCAGCGGCGCGAGGTCGAGGAAACTGAGGTAGTCGATCGCGCGCGCCGTCTTGCCCAGCTCCTCGCCGGCCAGGCCGGCGGCGATCATCGCGCCGAGGATCCCGCCCGCCGAGGTGCCGGACACCCGCTTCGCGCGGTACCCGGCGTCGTTGAGGGCGGCCACCGCTCCGGCCAGCGAGATGCCCTTCACCCCGCCGCCGGAGAGCACCAGGTCTGCCGCCAGTTCCGGGTCCGTTCCCGGACCGCTCGTCGCTGTCACCGCCCCATCTCACCGATCAACGCCCGCCCGGGCAAGCCCCGGTGTGCCGGCGTGCCGCGACCTCGGCCGATGGTGGACGATGGGGCGGTGCGGATATCAGCGAGAGCCGACTACGCAGTCCGCGCCGTGGTGGAACTTGCTACCCGCCCGGACACCCATACCAGCGCGGAACTGATCGCCCAGGCCCAGGAGATTCCGCAGAAGTTCCTCCAGACCATCCTCTGCGACCTGCGACGATCGGGCATCGTGGTCAGCCGGCGGGGAGTGGACGGTGGCTACCGGCTCGGCCAGCCGGCCGGCGAGATCACCGTCGCGGACGTGATCCGGGCAGTGGACGGCCCGCTGGCGACGGTGCGCGGCGAGCGGCCGCAGGACCTGAACTACCCGGGCGCCGCCGAGGCGATGCGCCCCCTGTGGGTGGCGATGCGGGCGAGCGTGCGCGGGGTGCTGGAGAACGTCACGTTCGCCGACCTGGCAACCGGCCGGCTGCCGGCCCGGGTGCGCCGGATCGCCGAGGACGAGGACGCCTGGCGCAACCACTGAGCCCGTTCGGTGCTCGGTGACGACCTCTGGCGACCCGCCGAAGGTCGTGCTGCGGGCCGGACAGCGTCGGTTTCGCTACCGAACGTGCACGATCACCGATCTTCCATCGGCCCGCGACGACCGGAGCCATGCGATGGAACGCTACACCCCGGCCGTAGACACCACAGGACAGCTCACCGTGAGCAAACCACCCCTCGTACACACGATGGACTGGTTCGCCGGAACCTCGGGAACCGTCCCGATCATCGATAAACCCACTAAATCGGCCTGATTCAGCAACCATGGGGGATACTGAATCAATCCAGAAGCCCCGGAGAACGCCCGCGGCGGCCACGCTGGCCTGCGCCGCCGTGGTGACCGGTCTCGCCGCGCGCACCCGACGGACCCGATCGGCGGGACCCGTCGGATCAGGCGGCTCGGGCAGCGACCCTGGCCCCGATGCGCGGACCGCCGGTCTGGCCGGGCCGGACGGGCCGGAGTGCCTCAGCGCGGTGGTGGCGGCGGAGATCGCCGGCACACCGCTCGCCGGCTGCCCGAGCGACGCGCTCGATCCGCGCGACGCGACGGCGATCCGCGCCACGGTCGGGCTGATCGCCGACCGGCGGGCCCCCAGCCTGAACATCATCTCCGACTCCTCGCCCCGGTCGGCGCGGGCCGCGGCAGTGGCCACCGAGGTGGCCCGGGCCCGAGGGTTGCCGCTGACCGACGCACCGCAACTGGAGGGCTCGGTTCTGATGGTCGCCGGCTGGGAGGTCGGTGGACGACGGCTCATCGATGAGGCGCTCGGGCTCAGCGTCGTATTCGGCACGTACACCGCCCCGTGGCTGGCCACCCAGTCGGTTCTGGGCCGGCAGACCGGCGCGGTGACCACGCTCGACTTCGACCCTCGCGACGTGCCGGCGCAGCGCTACCTCGTCGGCCTGCGCTCGGCGGGGATGGTCGAGCTCGCGGCACCCAGCGGCTTCCGCGCCTGGGATCCCGAGCCGTCCGGCACCGCGCCGCGGGTGTTCAGCGCGGCCCAGGTGTCGGTCATGCCGGCCGACATCGGCGGCTCGGACCACCACCGCTCCATGGACCGGTGGTTGCCGGGAGGCACGTTCACCCCGGTCACACCCCCGCTGCGGGGCTGAGTAGATCCGGCTGAGCCCGCCGCCGGGGGGGTAAAATCGGTCCCCCGGCGGCGGGAGGGTGATGGTGTCGGCGGCTCGACCCGACGCTGGCCCGGCGTCCAGCAACGCCGCGCCGACCGCCGGACGCGACTCCGCAGAGCGTCATCCGTCCCGGGGACATCGCCGCGTGGTATCCAGAGCCACTCGAGGCACGCTGCTACGTTCCGTGATCATGAGACGGGCGGAACGATGGCTGCCGAGGGTGACGGCGGTGGTGCTCGCCGCGTCCACCCTCACCGCATCCGATCCGCCGGCCACCGAGTCCGAGCGACATACCGTCAGCCACTACATGGTGGTGCCGGCCGACCGGGCCGGGGCCGAACGGGTCGGCTACGACACCGGTTGCCGGGACGGTCGCGCGGGTGCGGCCGGTCCGAGGGCGCTGTTCTTCGGCGCGCAGGAGGCCGGTGGCCGGATCCGCCCGCCGGGGACCACCACCGCCTCTCCCGCCGCGCGGGTCGGCACCGACGCGGTGGACCGCGCGGCGGCCGGCTGGGTCCGGGGCTGGACCACCTGCGGCTCGGCGCGGGGCACGGTGGCGCTCGCGGTGAACAACAAGCCCGGCGACGGGGTGGACGCCGGAGAGGCCGGACGCGCCTGGGCCGCGCTGGTCGAGCGGGTCGCGGCGGTCGCGCCGGCCGATCGGGTCGTGGTGGCCGGCGGCATGGACGGCGAGCCCGGCTGGGGCGGGCCGGCCTGGGTACGTGGCTGGGTCGCCGGCTACCTGGACGGCACCCGACGCACCCTCTACGCGGCCGGTTCGGCGGACGGCTGTCCCCCCACCGACTCCCCGGCCGGCAACGGGGGTGGCTGCCTCAACGGATGGACCGTCGCCGACGTGCACCACGTGTCGACCGGCGCAGCACCCACCGTGCTGGCGCTGCCGCAGATCTACCGCACCGACGGGGTGCAGGCCCGCCAGTGGGCGTGGATCAGCCGCTGGGGTGCCCGGTCGGGACGCGGGCCGCTGCGGGTCGCCGGGGCGCTGAGCCAGCAGCGGGCCTGCCAGCAACGATCCGGATGCGCCCGCACCGACAATCCGCCCTCGGCTGCCCGCACCCAGCTCACCGAGGCGCTCAACGGCGATCCCGGGACGCGGGTCGAGACGCCGTTCGGGGTCACCGACGTGGCCTGGCCGGACGACGGCACGGACAACCCCTGACATCCGCGGGCGGGCGCGCGGACGACCAGCCGGCCGGTCAGTTCGACAGCACGAGCGCGCACAGCCCCGCTGCGGCGATGCCGACCGCACCGGCGACCGGCAGCGACCAGGCCGTCGGCACCAGCGCAGAGGCGACCGCGGCGGGCGTGGTCACGGCGGCGCCGACCAGCATCGGCCGTCGCGCCAGCCACCACTGCCCGGCGTCCACCTCGCGGCGGGACGCCCCTGCGTGCATCCGCGCGGACAGCAGGAACAGCAGCGCGGCCACTCCGGTCAGCCCGTCTGCCCAGGCGTCGAGCGGCGCGAACACCAGCGCCAGCGCGGCGCACAGCACGGCGAGCGGCGCGCTGCCACCCTGCCCGGGTCGGACGAGGGTCACCACCACCGAGGTCGCGCCGACCGCCAGCACAATTGCCACCGACAGCCCGAGCGCGGTCGCCGCCTCGGAGTCTGGTCGACCGGGCGCGGCCAGCGCCAGCAACGTCGGAATCCCGAGCATGACCGTGCCGCTCAACAGGCAGGGCACGGGCCGACCCTCCGGCTCTCCGGTGCTCCCGGGCGGCCCACCCCATCCGGCTTGCCCAGCTGCTCCGGCCCCGTCTCCCACCGGCCGTCCGGCGACCGACCTGGATTCCCCCGCCTCCGGGTTCACCGCCGGGCCCCGACCAGCGGACGCCGCGCCAGCGGGCGCAGCACCTCCTCCAACCCGGCGTCCGGCGGCCAGGACACCACCGGGATACCCAGCTCGGCGAGCCGGTGGAACAGGCCGCGCCGACCGACCCGCCACATCCGCACGGCGATCGGGTCGTACACGCCACCCTCGCGAGCGCGCGGCTCGGTGCGAAGCACGTCGACCACGGCGAGCCCGAATCCCCGGCGGCGCAGATCGGCCAGCGCGGACAGCGCCCGTTCATCGATCAGCGGGGAGAAGACGACCACTGCCGCCCCGGGAGGCAGCACGCTGCGCGGGAAGCTGGTCGCATCAGTGGGCGCGGCCCCGCCGGTCTGCACGTCGATGAGTGCCTCGATCACCCGGTCGAGGTGGCGCTGGCCCATGTCGGGTGCCATCCAGCGGACCACTCCGCCGAGCCCGACGACACCAGCGCGGTCGCCGCGGCGCAGCGCGGCCCGCACCACCGCGAGGGCACCCTGCACCGAGACCTCGAGGGTCGACCCGCCGGGTTGCTGGACGTCCCGGGAGGCGTCGATCACGGCGACCACTTTGGCCGCCTGCTCGGTGAGCCGCTCGGTGACGTACAACGAGCCCCGGCGGGCGGTGACCGGCCAGTTGACCGACCGCAGCGGGTCGCCCGGTCGGTAGCCTCGGATGCCGGCGAACTCCACCCCCTCGCCACGCCGGCGGCCCAGGTGGACTCCGAGCAGGTCGGGCAGTTCCATCGGTCGCGGCACCGCACTCAGCGAGTCGGCCAACGGGAACGCGGCAATCGGCGGGAGCTGGTGGCTGGTCTGCCCGACCATCAGGCCGGCCGCGGCGCGCAGCTCGAGCCGCACCCACGGATCCGCGCGCCCCCACCGGGCGGCCCGCATTTCCCACACACCGTGTGCCGTCCCGGTCCCGGCCTCCCAGGACAACGGGGTCACCTCCATCGCAGATCCGCTGTCCAGCTCGACGTCGAGGATCTCGACCCCGTCCGGCACGATCACCTCGATCCGCACGGTCACCGTGTCGCCCTCGAAGACCCGCTCAGCGGACACGTCGGCCCGGACGATGACCTCCCTGGGCGGAGCGGCGGTCCACCATCCGCCGGCCAGCGCCCCGACCAGCGGCGCGGCGAACACAACCAGGTCGGCCCGGCCGAGGGCGACGATCCCGGCGGCGGCAAGAACGACGCAGCAGACCGCCGGGAACAACCAGCCGGCCGGCGCCCACCGCACGCTGCGCCGGCTCCGGGCCTCCTGGCTCTCTGCCTCCTGGCTCACGACCGCCCGGCTCCCGAACGCCCGGCTCCCGAACGCCCCGCCGGCGACGCCGCGGCACCGGCGGCACGCGGCGCAGCCACCCGGGCCAGCACCCGCTCCATCACGTCCTCCGCCTGGATCCGGCGGACCCACATCTCCGGCCGCAAGCTCAGCCGGTGGGCGATGGTGGGCACCGCCAGCACCTTGACGTCCTCCGGGACCACGTAGTCCCGCCCGGCGAGCAGCGCGGTGGCCCGCGACATCTGCAGCAGCGCCAGTGATGCCCGAGGACTGGCTCCCACCTGCACGTCCTTGTCCGCGCGGGTGGCCGCCACGATCCGCACAACGTAGTCGAGCACGTCAGATTCCACCGAAACGGTGTCGACCGCGGCGCGCAGCGCGAGCAGCTCGCCCAGCTGCAGCACCTGACCGACCTTGCCCATCTCCGTGCCCCGCCGCATCCGGCGGCCGAGCAGGTCCACCTCATCACGCTCGGACAGGTAGCCGATCCGCACCCGGATGCCGAACCGGTCGAGCTGGGCCTCCGGCAACGGGTAGGTGCCCTCGTACTCGATGGGGTTGTCGGTGGCCAGCACGACGAACGGGTCCGGCAACGGGTGCGAATGGCCGTCCACGCTGACCTGCTGCTCGGCCATCGCCTCCAGCAGCGCGGACTGCGTCTTCGGCGGGGTGCGGTTGATCTCGTCCGCCAGCAGCAGGTTGGTGAACACCGGGCCGGGCCGGAACGCGAACTCACGACCGCCCTGGTCGAGCACGGTGGTACCGGTGAGATCGGCCGGCAGCAGGTCCGGGGTGAACTGCACCCGCCGGAAATCCATCCCGAGCGCCGTGGCGAACGACCTCGCGATCAGCGTCTTGCCCAGGCCCGGCAGGTCCTCGATCAACACGTGCGACCTGGCCAGCACCGCGGCGAGAACCAGTTCCAGGACGGGTCGTTTGCCGACCACGGCCTGCTCTATCTCGTCCAGCACGGTGGCTGCCAGGGAGGCCACCTCGCTCGAGCTGACGGTCTGCGAGGTCATGTGGTGCCCTCCACGCGGTCGAGAATGGTCAGGAGTGTGTCGCGGCCGGGCCCGGGGACGGACCGGTCGTCGGAGCGGGTGGCGTCCCGGTCGACCAGACCCCACAGCTGTTCGCCGAGCACCTCGCGGGCGGCGGATCGCGGGTCGACCCCGGGCACGTGCTCGGCCATTGCCAGTTCCACCAGCTCGCCGAGGACCGGCCGCACGCTGTAGTCCCAGTCGCGGGCCGAGCCACCGGCCCACGCGGCTGCCACCAGGAAGCGGCGGTAGGAGGGGGCGGCCTCGATCGAGGTCGCGTCGACCTCCACCGGCACCAGGCGGCTGCGTTGCCAGCGCATGAAGGCGTTGATCCCGACCACCAGCAAGATCATCACGATGCCGATCAGTCCGAACGCCATCAGCGGACCGGTCGGGCCGAGGAACGAGAAGACGTCGGCGGCGAGCGTCATGCCGTCTCCGCCGGGTCGCGAACCGGGCGTCCGCCCAGCGCCGCAAGCAGTGCGGCCAGCGCGCCGTCGGCCTCCTCGCGGTCCCGTTGCACCATCGGGTGGGTGCTGAACCGCGCCTCCCGGAACAGCCCGAGCAGCGTGCCCGCCGGAGGCTCGGGCAACGAAGCCCGCCGCACCCCGCGGGTGAGCACCTCCTCGGGGGTGTCGGACTCGTGCGGCGCCGTGGCCTCGCCACGCTCGGCCAACGCCTCCTCCATCGCCGCGAAGCAGGCCACGATCGCCTCCCTCGGGTCGGTGATCCGACGGTCCCGCACGGCCTCGCGGGCCGCGTGCACGGCCTTGGTCACCCGCTGCTCGTCGTCGTCCTCGTCGTCGGGGTCGTCCTCGTCGTCGACCGGTTGGCCCCGGCGCATCAGCACGAGCAGCAGCACCGCAAGGGTCAACAGACTTGCGACGAGCACGATCCG
>JAJCYC010000014.1 GCA_029263115.1 Pseudonocardia sp.
TGCTAATGCGGTTTGGGGTCACCCCCCATCCCGGGTTCAAATCCCGGAGCCTCCGCGCAACACCCGGCCCCCGGGCCGGCACAACTGAACGAGCGCCCGTAGCTCAACGGATAGAGCACTTGACTACGGATCAAGAGGTTACAGGTTCGAATCCTGTCGGGCGCGCCAGCTTGACCAGCGGAAACGCTGGTATCGGCACCTTCCAAGACGTCGAAACCATGATCATTTGGTCGCACTGTGGTCGCATTCCGCATGGAACGCTCGGCGGCCAGCTCAGCGGCAGCCGCGTCGAGGACCGCCCCGAGCCCGTCGGCGGCCGCGTGTGATGCCTCGCGGGTGAGGTGCCCGTAGAGGTCCGCCGTGATCCCCACCTGGCTGTGCCGCAGCATCTTTGGAGGCCACCGCCAACGGCACCTCGGAAGCGAGCACCAATGTGGCCGCCAGGTGCCGGAGATCGTGCAGCCGCACCCGAGGTAGCCCGCGTCCTCGGTCAGCTCGTGGAACCGGCGCAAGACGTACTCCGGGCGTTGCGGCGTCCCGTTCTCGCGGGCGAACACCAGCCCATCATCGTCGTACGTCTCACCCCACAGCGCGCGTTCGATCTTCTGTAGCTCGGCCTGTCGGACGAGGGCCGAGACGACGCGGGGTGAGAGCCCGACACCCGCCGAGCCGCCGGCCGTCTTCGGCGCCGTGAACATCAGGTGTCCGGCCACGTTGGACAGGTTTCCCGGTCCGGATCGATGAACAGCGACCGGGCCTCGATGTCGATGTCGGGCCACCGCAAGGCCAGCGCCTCACCGCGCCGTAACCCGGTGCCGATGATACCCGTCCTCCGTCGGGTGCCGTTGACGATCCCGCTGACGGCGGTGCCGGCGAGGGCGCCGAGCGGATACCGTCGACGCCGTCGTTGACGGGAGGTCGACGTGGACGCCCAGGCCCACCCAGGTAGCCACGATCGAGATGTCGAACGCCCCCTCGAGCGGCTCGACCGCAACTGGAATGAGCTGTTGCAGGAACTGCGTGTGGTCCAGACCGGCGTGCAGCTCCTCACCGGACTGTTGCTAACCCTGCCTTTCCAGCCACGCTTCGACACGATCAGTTCCCACGTGCGTGTGGCGTACCTGATCACGTTCGCGTTGTCGGTCACCGCCACCGCTTTGTTGATCGCGCCGGTGAGCCTGCACCGGGGGTTGTTCCGCCGGCATGCCCGGGCCGCTCAGGTGTTGGCCGCGCACCGGCTGACCCAGGCCGGAATCGGGGCTCTGGGCCTAGCGCTCGTCGGCGTGGTTGTCATGATCTTCGATACGGTGCTGGGCCCGACCGTCGGCCTCGTCGCCGGAGTGCTGGCGTTTGTGCTGTTCGCCGGCCTGTGGGCCGGAATGCCGTGGTCGGTCCGTCGCAGCGGGCGAAGTGACTGAGTTCCGCCGCAGAACTAGCGGAGGCGTACGGGAATCGAATCTGCCGGGCAGTCGGCACAGGACGCCGGTATCACGTCGTCCCGCACCGCGAACGTCTCGACCGGCGCAAAGAGGCAGCGGCGGTGGTCAGAGGCGGCGGTAGGCGCGATCCATTTCGGCGGCGGAGCAATAGTCAAGACCTGTGGATGAAGATTTTTAGGCGGCCATGGGTTGTGGGTGCTCGTCGGGTCGTTCGACGAGCTTGCCGGCTTCGAAGCGGGCACCGGCTCGGACGAGCGTGACCAGGTGGGGTGCGTTCACGGCTCGCCATCGGGCCTGGGCGGCTTCGATGAGTTTGAATGCCATCGCCAGCCCAGCGGCGCGCGAGCCGGGGCCGCAGGTGATCTTGGTCCGGTGTCTGACGGTGGCGAAGGTCGACTCGATGGGGTGGGTCGTGCGCAGGTGGATCCAGTGCTCGGCGGGGTAGTCGTAGAACGCGAGCAGCACCTCGATGTCGTCGGTGATCTTCGCGGTGGCCTTGGGGAACTTCGCTCCGTAGGCGGCTTCGAAGGACTTCACGGCGTCGAGGGCGTGGCGGCGGTCCTCAGCGTTCCAGATCTCGGCCAGGGCTTTTTTCGCACCGGGATGCGCGGATTTCGGTAGCGCACCGAGGACGTTGGCGATCTTGTGAAACCAGCAGCGTTGCTCTCTGGCCTGCGGGAACACCTCACGCAGTGCACCCCAGAACCCGAGCGCGCCATCCCCGATGGCGAGGACCGGGGCGCGCATCCCGCGCCGGGCGCAGTCACGCAGCAGGTCTGCCCAGGACTCGACCGACTCCCGGTAGCCGTCGGCCAACGCCACGAGTTCCTTCCGCCCGTCGGCCCGGACACCGATCATGACCAGCAGGCACAGTTTGTGCTCTTCGAGGCCGATGTTGACGTGGATCCCGTCGGCCCAGAGATAGACGTAGTCCACACCGGACAGATCCCGGGCCGCGAACGTGCGCTGCTCGGCCTTCCAGGTCTCGGTCAGCTTCGTGATCACCGGCGCGGACAGCCCGGCCGTGGAGCCGAGGAACTGGCCCAGCGCGGGCACGAAGTCCCCGGTCGAGAGCCCGTGCAGGTACAGCAGCGGCAACACCTCGGTGATCTTCGGGGTCTTGCGGCACCAGGCGGGCAGGATCGCCGAGGCGAACCGGGCCCGCTGCCCGGTATCGGGATCGACTCGCTTGTCGTTGACTCGCGGCGCCGTTACCGTCACCGCGCCGGCGCTGGTGAGCACTTCGCGCGGCTGATGCGAGCCGTTGCGCACCACCAGCCGCCGGCCGTTCTCGTCGCGCTTGTCGATGAACTGGGCGATGTAGGCGTCGACCTCGGCCTGCAACGCCTCGGCCAGCATCCGGCGGGCGCCATCACGGACGATCTGATCGATCAACGATGAACCCCCGTCCGGACGGGCGTCCTCAGCGTCGGCCGCTCCAGGAACTACGGTGAGCATCGGGGTCGTACCTTCCCGACCGGCGTTGGCGCGCCGGCCTTGCTTGAGGGACCTGTTCAGGATGATCGGGAGGGTACGACCCCTCCCGAGTAGATCTTGCTCATCCACAGGTTTCAAGCATTGCTCCGGCGGCGATCTGGGCGGGTTCGTAGCGGGTCCGGGCGCGGTCGAGCCCAGCAGTGGGCCATGGCCTGACGGGTGGCGGGGTTAGGACTCACGACGAAGTAACGTAGGTTTTCGGGTCCGGGGACTTACCGTCTGTGCTATGGCGATCGATGGGCAGGTCGGGCAGTCGGTAGCGCGTAGGTATGCGGTGTTGCGTCCGTATCTGGACGAGCGGCAGCGCC
>JAJCYC010000015.1 GCA_029263115.1 Pseudonocardia sp.
CGCCTCCACGATGTCACCCACGATCACCCCGTGGATACGCACCTCCTGACCGTTGCCCGGGCTGATCCCCGGCGTCGCGGCGAACGTGGCAAAGAACTCCTGCCGGTCCGCCCACGGCGCGATGAACCGCTGGTTGCCCAGAATCACCGAGCCCACCACCGTCGCCAACACCAACAACGCCACCGTGATGAGCGTGTTGCGCAACAACCCCGGCTCCGACTTCAGCCGGTCGAACCGCGCCGAGCGGGACATGGACGAAGTCATCTTCCGCTCCGGGCTCTGTGGACGAACGGGATGATCACGGTGAACTCCTCTGGTCGAGCAGGGTGGCCGGATCGGCTGCTCGGAGCACCGGCGGACACCTCGAAGGCATGGGCGCTGGCACCGACGTCGGGGGTCGCGGGGGCCAGACCCGATCTCAGAAGGGGGAGCGAGAACTCGGGCACCTGTAGTCAATCGAACACGGTACGTAGATGCCATCCAGAAAACGCGCGGCGTTCGCCGCTTCGCGCACCCCCTGTGGGTACGGTGACGTCGCTCTCAGTCGCGTGGGCGAATGGCTGGTCCACCCGACCGCAGGGTCCGCGCCGGGGTCTCGCCGAACCGTGCGCGGTATGCCGCCGCGAACCGGCCGTGGTGCAGGAAGCCCCACCGGGCAGCCACGTCGCCCACCGTCGTCTCGTCCGGTGTGCTCAGCACCAGCTCGTCGCGTGCCCGGGACATGCGCACCCGGCGCAGGTACTGCATCGGCGACATCTCGACCGTCCGGGCGAACCCGTCCTGCAGCGCCCGGGCACTCAGGTGTACCGCCCTGGCCAGTTCCCCCACCGACCAGGGCCGCCCGGGTTCGGCCTCCATGAGGTCGATGGCCTCGTGCACCGCGGAACGGCCGGCGCGGGCCGCCTCGGCGCGCAGCAGCTCACTGTAGTTGTGCGGCTGCGCCAGTAGCAGACCGTCGAGCACCAGGTTCTCCGCGGTCCGGGCGCCCAGTGGGTGCGCCAGCAGACCGTCCGGTCGGTCGAGCTCGCGGTGCACCAGCGACAACGCCTCCAACCAGCCCCGAACCGAAGGCGCAGCCAGGTCCATCACCGGGTCGAACTGGACCGGGCGCCCGGGCTCGCGGTCCAGGTACTGCTCCAACTCCCGCTCCAGGCTGGACCGGGCGACCACCAGACACACCTGCACGGCGTCCTTGCTGAACCGGGCCACACCGTCCTGTGTCGGGCCGAGCACCGTACCGACCCCGCGGTGGGTACGCGCCGAGGTCCGATCGCCATGCCACTCCACGCGACCGCGCACCGCCAGGTTGACGTAGTAGTGCCTGGTCTCGGCGACGTCGATCCGAACCGGCACGCCGAACGACATGACGCCTGCCGTCAGCGTGCCCAGCTCGACCGCATTGATCCGCAGACCCAGTGTGCCGTCGTCTCCGTCCACGGCCAGTCGCATGGGAGATCTGGTGATCAGCCGCTCCACGACCTCACTGGCCTCGGCGAGGTCGGACGTGCGGACGACCGGGTGGCGGCCCAGGATCTCGGACGGCTCGTCGTCCGGCGCCTCGCCGTCCGGCGCCGAGTTCACCCAGTCCACGACGGGAGCGTAACTGACCGTCACACTCCTACCCGAACGGACCTGATGGCCCTTGACATCCGCCTGCCTGACGGGACACGCTCGGCACTGCGGCGCTCCACCCACGCGGCCGTCGAAGGGGTCGGGGTCGCGGCGGACGGAGTACCGATGCCGGACATCGAGGTCCACCCCGATGGGGTACGGGTCACCTCCCGAGCTGGTGAGACCGTGCTGGCTGCGCTCTCCCGCTCCGGATACGGCTACCGGGTCGGCTGCCGGCGCGGCGGCTGCGGGATCTGCAAGGTGGACCTGCGTGCCGGACGGGTCGACTATCCGGTGACGGTGGCGCAGTCGGTCCTGCCCGCCGGGGAGCGTCGGGACGGCACGTGCCTGAGTTGCCGGGCGGTCCCACTGAGCGATATTACGATCACCCTTCGTGACGATCGACTGCGGGTCACCGCCGGTATCCTGCACGCCGCGCTGGCCCGCCGCGACGCACGGGCCGCGACGACCGCGCGGCGCGCCCCGGCCGACACCCAGCCGCATCCCGAGCGACCCACCCCCGGCGAGGAACGACGAGGAGGACGGCCATGTCCGTGATGCGACTCGGATACGTGCACCTTCGGGTGACCGACACCGACCAGGCCAGGTCCCACTACGGGGACACCCTCGGCATGCGGTTGACCGCCGAACGGGACGGGACCCTCTACTTCAAGGCCTGGGACGAGTACGACCACCATTCGGTCGTCGTCGAGCCGGGCGGGGTGGGTCTGGTCAAGCTCGGATACAAGGTGTCCCGATCGGACGACCTGGACCTGTTCGAACGCCGTGCCCAACATTTCGGTTGCCTCACCGAACGGATGAGCGCCGGCGACAACCTCGCGGTGGGCGACGGCGTTCGGGTGGTCCTCCCCTCCGACCACGTGGTCGAGCTCTATCACGAGGCGGAGCTCGTCGGCACCGAGGTCGGCACGCTCAACCCGGCACCGTTCCCCCGCCACCTGGTCGGGGTCGGGGTGCCCCGGATCGACCACGCCGCGATCACCGCGGCGGACCCGGCGACCCTGGAACGGTTCTTCAGCGAGGTGCTGGACTTCCGCCCGGCCGAACGGCTGGTGGCCGACCCCGGCCCGGACGAGGCGCTGATCGGCTCCTGGATGTTCTGCGGGAACACCCCGCACGACATCGCCTTCCTGCAGGGCGCGAACGGCAAGCTGCACCACTTCGCCTACCTGCTGGAGGACTGGAACGCGATCCGGCACGCCGGCGACCTGTTCTCGATGGACGACGTACCGGTCGACGTGGGCCCGACCAGGCACGGCATCACCCGGGGGCAGACGATCTACTTCTTCGACCCGGCCGGCAACCGCAACGAGGTGTTCTCCGGGGGCTATCTCACCTACCCCGACTTCCCCACGATCACCTGGACCGCCGACAAGCTCGCGCAGGGTATCTTCTACATCGGCCGAGAGATCAAGGACACCTTCACATCGGTCGTCACCTGAGCGGCGCCAGCACCGGCCACCCCCGGATGGCTCCCGCCGCGATGACTCCCGCAGCGGCGGGCAAGGGGGTGGAGCCGACCGGGCCACTGCGGTCGAGTGAGGGCATCACCACCGTGCGCGGCGTGCTCGACGGCGGACCGGTCGTCGTGCGCCACCTCGACCTGCGGAGACCGCGAGCTTGGGCCTGGCACCGGCTCGAGCGCGACCTCGCCGTGGCCGCCCGCGCCGGCTCGCCGCACCTGGCGGGCAACCGGGTACTCGAGCGCGACCTCGACGGCGTCACGCTGGTCCGGCCGTTCGTGGACGGTCTCGACGTGTGCGGCTGGGCGGCCGCCGGCGCGGACGACAGGCAACTGCTCAAGGCCGGGCGGGAGCTGTTCGCCGGGCTGTCGGAGCTACACCGCCACGGACTCGTGCACGGTGGTCTCAAACCCACCAACGCCGTCGTCGCGCACGGGGACGGGCGGCTGGTGCTGCTCGACGCGCTGGTGTCGCGCACCCAGCTCGCGAGCGCCGGGCCCCCGTGGGACGACGACACCGACACCCGCTACCTCTCCCCCGAGCAGGCCGGCCTCGTCCAACGCACGGTGGGGCCGACCGCCGATCTCTACGCGGCGGGTTGGGTCGTGCTCGAGGCCCTCACCGCCCGGGCCGGGGGCGTGCTGGAGCGGCCGAGCCCGGGCACCGCACCGGTCGGTCTCCCGGCGCTGCTGCGCGAGGTCGGCGTGCCGCCCGGCTGGCGGCCACTGGTGCGCCGGCTGCTGGCGCCGCTGCCGGAGGACCGCTACGAGACCGCCGAGGAGGTCCTCGCCGCCCTGGCCCCGCTGCGCGACCGGCCGCCCCACGGAACCCTGGTGCCCGCCTCGGCCCGTCCGGTGCGGGCACCCGGTGCGCTGGCCGAGCCGCCGTTGGTGGGCCGCACCGCGGAGCGTGACCGGTTGGAACGGCTGCTCGAGACCACCCGCGAAGGCCGGGCGGGTACAGCGTGCCTGAGCGGACACTCCGGGCTGGGCAAGAGCCGACTGCTCGACGAGCTCGCCGCACGGGCCGACGAGCGGGGTCTGCTGGTGCTTCGCGGGGCGGCGTTCGACGGGGCCGCGCGGCGGCCGTTGGGCCCGTTCCGCGAGGTGTTCGCCCGGATCGCGGAGCACCTCGGTCACGCTCCCGGGCATTCGGCACAGCTGGTGGCCGAGCTGGGTGCCACGCTGCCGGCGGTCGTCGCCCTGGCACCGGAGCTAGCCACGGTATTCGGGGACGGTCCGCCCGGAACCGCCGCGGCTGATGTCGGCGCCGGCGCGATCACCGCGCTCGCCAGGCTGATGCACGAGGTCTGTGACGAGAACCGTCCCGGGCTGCTGCTCGTCGACGACTGCCAGTGGGCCGACGAGCTGAGCTGGAAGCTGCTCTCGGCCATCGCCGCACCGCCCGACCGCGCCGACGCCGAGCCGGTGCACCTGGGCGTGGTGCTCTCGATGCGATCCGAGGCGCTGCCACAGGTGCGGTCCTGGGGTTTGGCCGAGCTGGACGCGATCCGGTTGGACCCGATGCCGGCGGAGGAGACCCGGACCATGCTCGGCGCGGTGGGCGGCCGGCTTCCCGAGCCGGTTCTGGACTACATCGTGGCGCACGCCGCCGGCAACCCGCTCTACGCGCTGTCCACGCTGCGCGCGCTGGTGGACACAGCGGTACTACGCGGGTCACCCGGGCGGTGGACGGTCGACCCCGGCCGGATGCGTGAGCTGCCCACCCCCGCGATTGCCGGTATCGCCGACCCGTGGGGAAGCGGGGGTGACCAGCCCAAGGCATTTCTCTCCGCCCGGCTGGAGCAGCTGTCTCCGAGTACCCGGCTGGCGGTGCGGCAGGCCGCCGTGCTCGGGCGACGGTTCACCATCGGGCTGCTGGCGACCGCGTTGGACATCGATCTGCCCGCCACCCGGGCGGCGGCCGCCGAGGCCTCGGCTCGCGGTGTGCTGCGCCCGACGCATGCCGGGGCGGGCGCGGACCGGGAGTTCAGCCACGACCGGGTCCGGGAAGCTGTGCTGCGGTCGATCGACCACGAGTCGCTGCGCGAGCTGCACGGAGCCGCCGCGCGCGCCCTGGAAGGCGGCCACCGTCCCGACCAGTCGCAACCACGAAGCCACGTTGAAGACCCGGCCCTCGGGGTCCAGTCCGGTGGCACGGTCGACTATGAGCTCGCCTACCACCTCGACCGGTCCGGAGAGTACCTACGCGCGCTGCCCTACGCCCTGCGTGCCGCGGAACAGGCCCTGGTGCGCAACGCTCTCGACGTCGCGGAGGTCAACTTCCGGATCGCCGCTACCGGGTTGGAGGGCCAGGACGCCGGTCGCGACGACCGCACCCGGTTCCGGTTGCACGAGGGCGTGGGCACCGTGCACATGCTGCAGGGTCGCTACGACCGGGCGGCGGCGGAGTTGGAGCGCGCCTACCGCACCGCGCTCGGCCTCGGGTCGCTGGAGTCCGCCCGGGTGGCGATCTCACTCGGCGAGCTCGCCTTCAAACGCGGTGACGTCACCGAGGCCGACAGCTGGCTCGGCCGCGCGCGAGAACGCCTGGGGGCGGCACCGCTACCCCGGCGGGCCGCGCTCGCCACCCCGGTCGAGGCGCTGCGGCTCGCGGTGGGGCTGCTGGTCGCGTTGTGTTCGCGGGGCCGCGCTCGCGGAGTCCGAGCGCCCGACGGTGAACGCGAGTTGGCGGCCCGGCTGTACACCAGGTGGGGGTACCTGGCCTGGTTCACCCGGCGCCCGGCGGTCAACGTCGTGCTGACGCTGCGGGCCCTGCGGCTGTCTCTGGCCAGCGGCAGCTCCCGCGAGCTCTCGCACGCGTGCGCCACGTCCGCGGCCATGCTCGCCGGCCTCACGCCGGTGCTATCCGGCCCCGCGCTGTGGTTGGTCGACTATTCGCGGCGCCTCCGAGAGCTGGCGCATGACGAGTGGGGCGTCGCCCACAGCCAACACTTCGAGGGGTTCGTGCTGCACGCCGCCGGCCGCTACCCGGAGGCGGTCGCCACGCTGGACACCGCCATCGACCGGTTCGACGTGCTCGGCGACCGCTGGGAGCAGGCCGCCGCGAGCTGGCAGAAGGCGCTCTGCCTCTACCGCCAGGGGCTGCTGCACGAGGGTGGCGCGCTGGCCCGGGACACCTACTGGGCGGGCACCCGGATCGGGGACCGGATCAGCGCCGGGACGGCACTGGCGACCTGGGTCCGCTGCCTGCCCTCCGATGTCAGTGTCGACACCCTCACCCGCGAGCTGAACTGGCCGAATCTCGATGGTCACACCGAGACCCTGCTACGAGCCAGCCTGGGCTGGAAGCTGCTCTCCGGCGGCGACTTCGACGGGGCTGTCGAACAGCTCCAAGCCGCCGAGCTCGGGCGCCGCCGGGCCGGCCTGCGCAACCACTTCCTGGCCCCCGTGACCAGTACCCTCCTGCAGGCTCGGCGGCTGCGCCGGGAGCGGGCCCCGAGCTGGTCGGTAGCTCGCCGACGCGGCGCCGAGCGGAAGCTGCGTCGAGACCTCCGGCGCGCCATGCTCAACGCGGTACTGTTCGCGGCCGAGCGCCCGATGGTGCTGCGGGAATGGGCGGTGCTCCGGTTCGGGGCCGGTCAGCGGGGCCGCGCGCGGGTCCTGCTGCGTTGGGCGGTCCGGTACAGCCGGCGGATGCGGGCCGACGGCGAGCTCGCCGCGTGCCGGCTGCTCGGCGAGCAGGCCGGACACCCCAGCCCGGACGGCGAAGGCGCCGAAGAACTGTGCGCCAGGCTGCGCCTGGGGGTCGACCACGGCGTCGTGCAGGCCCGCTCATTGCCTGTCATCCGGTCGGTCGCTGACACCGCCAGGCACCGCGCCGTGCTCGAGGCGGCCAGGCGGATCGTGGCAGCCGAGGACACCGGCCAGATCCTGGAGGAGCTGCGGGCCGCCACCTTGGCGACCACGCCGGCGATCGACGTGACGGTTGCGGTGCTGCCCTGCCTGGAACAGCCCGAGGACCGGCGCGAATCGGATCCGGAGCCGCGCGAGGCCCCCCGGACCGAACGTGTGGTCAAGCCGATCGCGGCCAGCGGATCTGGCCATCTGGCGCTGGTCGCCGAACTGCCGCTCGGGGAGGCCGCCAGCCACGAGCAGTCGGTCGAGGTGCTGGCCACGCTGGCCGGGGCGGTGCTCGAGCGCCAGTCACTGCGGCGGGAGTCGGCGCAGCGGATCGTGGCGGTGCAGGAAGCCGAGCGCGGCCGGATAGCCCGCGACCTGCACGACGAGCTGGGCCACCTGTTCGCCGGCGTGTTGGAAGGCCTCAGCGTGCTGGACAAGGAACGGGGCGAGCCGGGTGACGACCGGGTCCAGCAGCTGCGTGAGCTGGCCCGCCAGGGCATCCGCAGCGCGCGGTCGGTGGCCTGGACCCTGCGCCCGGAAGGGCTGGACGACCTCGGGGTGGTGGCCTGCGTCGAGCAGCTGGTGGAGGACAGCGCGCGGCGTTTCGGGATCGGGATCGACCTGACCGCGCGGGTCGAGCAGCCGCTGGCGGGCGCAGTGGAGACCGCGGTGTTCCGGGTGGTGCAGGAGGCGCTCACCAACATCGGGCGGCACAGCCAGGCCACCGAGGCGAGCGTGCTACTGGTTGCCACCACCGAGCGGTTGCGGGTGGTCATCGAGGACAATGGGATCGGCTTCGATCCCGACGAGACTCAGGCCGGATCGCTAGGCTTGGCCGGTATGCGCGAGCGGGCACGCCTGGTGGGCGGCCGGCTGGAGGTGCAGGCCCGCCCCGGCGCCGGCGCCATGGTGATGGTGGAGGTACCGCTCGATGACGAGCGACGCGACGACCAACCCGACCGCAACCGACCAGACCCCGATCAGTCCGAGCGAAGGCGGGACGAGCGGCTCTACGAACCGCACGGAGGCGAGTGCGACGATCGGTGTCGTGGTCTGTGACGACCACGGGATCATCAGGTCCGGCGTCGGCCGGATGCTCGCCGAGGCCGGCGACCTGACGCTGCTCGCGTCGGCGTCCACCTGCCACGAGCTGCTCGCCGAGATCCGCACCCACCGGCCGGGACTCGCGCTGCTCGACATCCGGCTCTCCGACGGCAGCGGGCTGGACCTCCTCGGTCCGATCGCCCAGATGTCGCCGAACACCAGGGTCGTGATGCTCAGCATGTTCGGCGCCCGCGCCTACATCGAGCGGGCCCGCACCCGCGGCGCGCGGGGGTATCTCACCAAGGACTGCCTTGAGGACGAGTTGATCGGCGCCCTGCGCAAGGTGTTGGCCGGCGACGAGTTCGTCTGCCCCCAGTTGCGCCCGGCCGACCCGACCGAGCGTGACCATCCGATGGACGCCCTCACCGCGCGTGAGGTCGACGTGTTGGAGCTGTTGGTGCTCGGCCTGACCAACGCCGAGATAGCCGAGCGGCTGGTGGTGTCGCCACGCACCGTGGAGAGCCACCGGGCCGTCCTGCAGCGCAAGCTCGGGGTGCGTACCCGGGCGGAGCTGGCCCGCTTCGCCCGGGACGCCGGGCTGGTCGCCTGACCCCACCGCGCCCGGCTCCTGCGCTGTGGACGGGCGGTGTCAGCTCTGCTCGTGCTCCTTGTAGGTGATGTTGCCGGCGCTCTCGCGCTGGTTGATGCCCAAGGACTCGAGCGCCTTGGAGTTCTCCACCAGCAGCATCCGGACCGGGGTCGAGCCGTCGTTGTAGTGCCGGTGCCACACCCAGGAGGGGGTGTAGACCAGGTCGCCCGCGCTCCAGCGCAGGGTCTGCTTGCCGATCTCGGAGTAGCCACTGCCCTCGGTCACGTAGTGCACCGACTCGTGCACGTGGCGCTGCAGGTCGGTGGCGCTGTCGGCCGGGATCTCCTGCAGGTAGAACTCCATCGACCGGGCTGGCACGTCCACCAGGACACCGATCCGGCTCGGGTTCCCGGTGAGCTTGGGATCGAGCCACCGGGCGGTGTCCGGGCTGGTGACCAGGCTGTCGGGCATCCCTCGCTCCGGGTCGTAGTCCTTCATCTCGTGGACCTTCTCGAGCCACTCGTCGAAGTTGGCCATGTCTGCTCCTATCCGCTGATCTCGATCAATACCTTGCAGGCCTTGCCGTCGAGGAGCAGCCCGAACGCCTCCTCGTAGCGCTCCAGCGGCAACCGATGGGTGACCAGTGCCGGGAGATCAACGGCGCGGTCCGCGGCCATCGCTATCGCGGTGGGCCACACCTCGTCGTCCCGGCCGTGCAGGGTCCGGAAACTGATCTCCTTCATCACCGCGACCGACAGGTCGAACCGCACCGGTCCGAACGAGGTGCCGAGCAGGCGGGCGGACCCTCCGACGGCCAGTTGCTCCACTCCCAGCGCGAGAGCCGCGTCGGCCCCGGAGAAGTCCAGCCATACGTCGACGCCACGCCCGCCGGTGAGCGTGCGCGAGGTCCGAGCGATGTCGGCGTCGGCCGCGTCCAGGACCGTTCCCACCCCTACGCGCTCGATGTACTCGCGTGCGAAGCGCAGGCGGTACGGGTTCGACTCGACCCCCACCACGCTCGACGCCCCGGACGTGCCGGCCACCGCCATGGTCATCAGCCCGAGCGGCCCCAGGCCGGTGACCAAGACCGATCGCCCGGTGACACCGCCGTCGCAGAGCACCGCGCGGACCGCGAGGGCGAACGGCTCGAGCATCGCGGCGCTGTCGGGCGGGAAGCCGGGGGGCAGGGCCCGCAACACGCTCGCCGGGAGCACCGAGTACCGGGCGAGCCCGCCGTCGATGTCGATGCCGACGTAGGACAGGTTCTCGCAGATCTGCGGCCGTCCTCCCGCGCAGGTCAGGCAGTGCCCGCAGCTGATGTGGCTCTCGACCGCCACCTGGTCGCCGACCGCGAACCCGGACACACCCTCGCCGAGCTGCCGCACATGGCCCGCGAACTCGTGCCCGACGGTGAGCGGCAGACGCCCAGCCATCCGGCCGGACAGCCAGTCCGGCCACTTCCAGATCTCCAGGTCGGTGCCGCAGATACCCCCGGCCGACACCTCGACCAGCACCTCCGCCGGACCCGGCTCACGCTCCGGCTTCTGCCACAGGGCGAAACCGCCGGCACTGGGATGACACTTGGTCACGGCGGTGTAGGTCAACGTCCTGCCTCCTGCTAGCCGAGCTGGGGTCCGCCGGTCAGAGCGGGTACACGAAGTACCGGGGCAGCACGTTCGCGTCGAGGATCACCCGCTTCTCGCGGAACTTCGGCACCCTGCCCTCGAACACCCCGCCCTCGGACACCCCGCCCTCGAACACCACGACGTCGGCGTACTCGCCACTGGCCAGCAGCTGTGAGCCGATCTTGGTGGGTTCGGAGATGTAGACCGCGAAGCCCACACTCACCCGGGCCTCGTCCCCGACCCAGCTCACCTCGACGTCGGACAGGAGGTGCCGCTGCCGGTAGTCGTTGAAGTGGCCCTTCCAGACCTCCTGGATGTAGACCACCCGGTCCTGGACACGGTCATTCGAGTCGTCGTAGACCAGCGCGAGCGGCAGGCCCCGCTCCTCGTTCTCCCGGGTCGTGACGATGTAGGAGCAGTCGGGCGCGAACAGCGACACCCATTCGTCGAGCCGTTTCCCGTCGACGGCACGGGCGTACTGTCGCTGCAGGGCACGTACCTGGCGCTCCAGGTCGGGCGGCTCGGCTGTGGTCCTGTCGAAGTCCTGCACGGCGGTCATCGGTTGGCACCCACCAGATCGGCTCGGTTCGGGTCGTGGCTGATGTCGGCTCAGGTTCTACAGACCCACCGCACGGCGGTACGCGGCGTAGAAGTGGCGGATCCCGGCTTCGTCGAGGATGCGGTAGGGCGGGAACCGGGCCAGCGTGCCCTTGAGCACGACGTTGTCGCCCCGCCCGGGGGCACCGTCATGCACCCTGGACAACGCCGTCTGGTCCTCCAGGGAGATGAAGCCCTCGGGGCCGAACAGGTTCGACCCCTGACGTACCCGGTGTCGGACCAGCTCGTCGCTGTCACCGCGCCGGGCGAAGACCGCGAACTGCATCTCGGTCGCCGCCACCCCGCGCGGGATGGCGAACCGCAGGGAGAGGGTGTCGATCTGGTCGGAGACGATGCCGATCGGGAAGATGTTGACGATTCGGTTGGACGGCTCGTCCTTGCTCTTCAGCGCCAGGATCGAGGTGTCCCGCAGGAAGTCAGCGCGCTGCGCGGGACCGGTCCGGTACTCGTTCCAGACATGTCCGTAGGAGTTGTGGTCGGGCAGGTTCTGCGAGCCGCCGGCGGCCCGCACCTGGAGCATCTGGAAGGCCTTGTGCAGTGACACCGTGTGATAGCCGTCGTAGATGTTCTCGGCCGCGATCTTCCAGTTGCACTCGAACATCACCTTCTGCGACCCCAGATAGATCAGGTCGCCGTCGCCCAGCGCCAGGTCCAGGCCTTCGGCCGTCTCCCCGAGGTACTCCAGCAGCGGTGGCGCGTCGTCGGAGAGCGAGACGAACAGCGCGCCGCGGTAGGAGTCGAGTCGGGCCGCCGGCAGGCCGTACTGGTCGCGGGAGAAGTCGACCGGGAAGTCCTCCTTCAGCGCCGCCGCGATCAGCTTCCCGCCCAGGTCGTAGCGCCAGTTGTGGTAGATGCAGGTGAAACACTTCCGGTCGGCGAGGTTGCCCCGATTGTCGTGCACCAGCGCGGTGCCCCGGTGGGCGCACGAGTTCACCAGCGCATGCAGCTCGCCGTCCATGTCCCGTACGATGATCAACGGCACGCTGCCGACGTGGGTGGTCTTGTAGTCCCCCCGATCGGGAATCTCCGCCTCGTGGCCGACCAGGACCCAGTACGGCCCGGCGAACAGCCGGTCCATCTCCACGGCGTAGAGCGCCTCGTCGAGGTACACCTCACGCGGGATGCGGTTGTCCTGCTCGGGCCAGTTGATGTGCCCCAGGTCCGCTGGCGGGCGGCCTTTCCGGGTGGCCGACGCGGGCCCGTCACGCAGGGCGGTCATCGGCTCGCCACCTGCTCGTACTCGTGCTGGAGCACCGCCCAGGCCTCGCCGCCGATCCGGGCGAGCTCGCGGATCCGGTCCGGGATGACGTGGTTCGGCGGCCGGTTCGGTCCGGCCACCATCCAGCCGGCGGCATTCATCCGGCCCTTCTCCAACGCCACGTTGTGCATGTGGAACTGCCTCATGTCGCCGTAGGCGACGATCGGCAGCAGCGACTCGTTGATCTTGTCGGTCAGCGCCTTGGCGGCCGTCCAGTCGCCGGTCTCCTTCGCCCGCGCCACCAGGTCGCGCAGCGCCAGCACCGGCGCCGGCCCGCACGGGGCTCCGCTGGACCAGAAGGCCACCGCGGTCTCGGGGTCGAGCCTCGCGGCGGCGTAGTACTCGGCGTCGATCGGCAGCAGCCGGATCTTCCCGCCGCTGGCCCTGACGTCGCGCAGGTAGGTGCCGGCGCTGATGGTCTTGGCCATCACCACCTGCGGGATGTCGGCCACGGCTGCCCAGAACGGTGGCGGGAAGTCGAACTTGAACACCCCGTCGTTGCCGTAGACGCAGATCGCCATCTGCGGCACCGCCTCGGCGACGTCGCGGAAGAACTGCGCCGCGGTCCCCACGTCAGGGGTGCTCCACATCGGCGGCCCGATCATGGTGCCGTCGGCGCCGAGGTCTGCGGCCACGCGGGTCTGGGTGATCGTGTCCCGGGTGCTCAGCGTGGTGGTCCCGGCGAAGACGGGGACCCGACCGCGCGCGGCGTCCACCATCGTCGCGATGAAGGCTCGCTTCTCCTCCCAGGTCAGGGCCGCGCACTCGCCGAGGGTGCCGAGGCTCAGGATGCCGTCCACCCCGGACTCGATCAGCGCGTCGACCACCCGCGCGGTCTCGTCCAGGTCGACGGTGTCGCTGTTGGCCGGATCGGACGCGTCCGGCGTCGCCGGGGTCGGGATGATCGCCCAGGCGCCGCGGATGTCCTCCGGGGTGAGACGGTTCGAGCTCGACATCGCTGTCCTTCCACTACATGTCCGTGCGCTACCGAATCGGGTCTGGCCGGGTCACCGTGTGACGGCGCGGCCGCGCCGCAGGAACTCGTCCACCACCCGGACCGTCGCGGGGAAGTTCTCCACCTGCGGGACGTGCCCGCTGCCGGCGATGATCTCGACCCGGCTGTCGGCGACCAGGGCGTGGAAGTCCTGGGCATAGGTCGGCGGGACCAGCCGGTCGTGCTCACCCCAGACGATCAGCGTCGATGCGGTGATCCGGTGCAGCCGCTTGCGCAGGCCCCGGTCGGGGATCGGCCAGGCGAACTTGCCGGTGCATCCAAAGGCCCAGACCATCCCGGCGGTGGCCGCCCTGGCCATCTCGGGGTCCTCGGGCATCGCGAGCAATGTCCGGGCGGCCTCGCTCGTCGGGTCGTGGAACAGCAGCGCCGGCAGCTGCTCGGGTGGGGTGGACATCCAGCTGGCCACCGGTGCGTCCTCGCGCCACAGCCCGATCGGGTCCAGCAGCACCAGCCGGTCGGTCAGGCCCGGGAACGTGGCGGCCAGCTCGGCGGCGAGCATGCCGCCGAAGGACTGGCCTACCAGCACGGCGTTGTGCAGCCCGAGCTTGCGCACCAGCTCCTCGTAGACCAGCACGACGTCCGGCAGGTCGTCCACAGCGTGGATCGCGTACGGGTCCCCGACGCTGGTGCCCGGGAACTCCGGGGCGTAGACGGTGAAACTTTCCGCGAGATGGGACAGGAACGGGTCCCATCTCAGACCCGCGGCCGGGTGCAGGTAGAGCAGCGGCGCTCCGGCGCCCGCCACCTTGATCCGCATCGTGAGACGCCCGTCCCAGACGCTGATCGCCTCTTCGCTGATCACCGGGGCCGCGAGGTCCGTGGTCATCGAACCGCTCCAGCCGGTACGGCGGCGCGGGGCGCGCTCCGGGCGGTGAGCACTCCTTCAGGGGGCATTCCTTCGGTGGCCGACGCTCCGGCGGTCACCGCTGTCGGTACGCCACCGAGCCGCTCGGGCCACCAGTGATGGACGTGCTCGCTGTCGTGCCACAGGCCACGCAGGTGCGGCGCGACCTCCTCGGCGAACAGCTGGATGTTCTTCATGACCAGGTCCCTTGGCAGCGACCCGAAGCCGAGCATCGCGTGCAGGTTGCCGATCCCGTACTCGGTACAGAACTCCATCACCTGGTCGCGCACCGTGGCCGGGCTGCCGCAGATCACCACCCCGGCGTCCACCAGCTCGGCGAAGGTCGCGTGCCGCATCTGGGCGTAGAGCCCGAAGTCGCCGGGATCCTTCAGCAGGGCCTGGACCCCTCGAATGTCGATGCCGCCGGGCAGCCCGAGCTTCTCCGGCGGGATGCTGCCCAGACCTTTGCGGAAGCCGTACTCCAGGTGCGCGGCGTACTCACGCTCGGCCCGCTCGTCGGTCTCGGCGACCGCGATGGTCTGGGCGAACCCGAGCCGGTAGGGGTTGCGGGGCACCCCTACCTGGTCGGCAACCTCCCAGAACCGGTCGAAGATCCGCTTGCCGGTGAGCTTCGCGCCGAACCAGCTCAGGTAGTTGAACCCGAAGTTTCGCTCCAGGCACATCTGCATCGTGCGCGGGTTGCCGATGCCGGTGATCCACACCGGCGGCTGCGGCTGCATCGGCCGGGGCCAGATGTTGACCTGTGGGTACTGGCTGAAGCGGCCGTTCCACGGAAACGGCTCCGGGTCTGTCCAGGCCCGCAGCAGCAACTCCAGGTTCTCGTCGAAGCGCGGCCGGATCTCGATCGGCGGCACCCCGTTGTTGATGCTGGCGTCGTAGTGCAGCCCGATCGGGAACCCGGCGACCAGCCGGCCACCGCTCATCACGTCGATCATCGCGTACTCTTCGGCGACCCGGACCGGCTCGCGTGCCTTGCCCAGCGAGCGGCCCATCGGGAAGATCGCCACCTCCAGGCCTTCACTCTCGGTCATGTAGGCCAGCGCGCTGGCCACCAGGTCCGGGTTGGGCATCATGTCGTAGCTGCTCTGGCCGTGCTCGGTCACCGCGAGACCGTCGAACCCGGCTCGCGCGCCGAGCATCAACTCGTCCAGGAAGTCCCGCATCGACGAGTACACGCCGTCGCGGGTGGTGTGCGAGTACGACGTGCTGCACACCGACTCGTTGTTGGTCTCGAAGTCGTCCGCCAGGTAGCGGTACGGGGCCTGCTCGAACAACGTGATCTTCATTGATCCTCCGGTACGGGGACGGGAGCAGGACGGTGGGTGGTCGGGGGGTCAGCCCGCTTCGGCCCGGTGGTGGAACCGCCGGACGGCTCCGCTCCAGGACGGCACCGGCGCGGCGCCGAAGTCGCTCACCAGCGGTCCGTCGAACAGCGGCAACCCGGTCATGGTGAAACCGCCGTCGCTGAACACCAGCGGCTCACCAGGGTGGGTTTCGGCGGCACGCACCCGGCCAACGTGCAGCACATGGTCGCCGCCGTCGTAGCGCCGCCACGGCCGGCAGTGGAATACCGCCACCGCCCCCAGCAAGGACGGCGCGTCGGGCCCTGGCCCGTCATCGGCCGGAGCCGAGACCTCGTCCCGGGCATCGGTCGGCCCCGCGACATTGGTGGACACCGCGCGGTCGGCGACCGCCCTCGGCTGCCATCCGATGCGCGCGCCGGGACGCGACCGACCCCCGAACTGCAGGGCCACGTCGATCTGGTCGGCCGCGAGGACGTTCACGGCGAACGGCACCCCGTCCAGGGCCGCGCAAGCGCGTGAGTTCCGACCGAGAGCAACCATCACCAATGGTGGGTCCAGCGATACGGCGGAAAACGCGTTGACAGTGGCACCGCGAGCCTCGCCGGCCACGGAGTAGGACACCACGGTCACCCCGGTAGCGAATCGTCCGAGACAGTCGCGCAGATGCCTTTGGTCGACATTCACTCGCGTTGCCTCCAACCTTCACGACATCGTCGAGGTAAAGGAAGAATTGGCCACACGCAAAGCAACCGATATCGCAACTGATATCGAGTGTGTGGCGTCACATCCTGGCCGGATTCGACAGTACTAACGGGACAGCTCAGATGTCCAAGACCAGCATGCGTCAGAATTAAGACCTCAGAGCACTAAGTCAGACGTACGCCGGCTTCAGAGCGGGAGTGAGAAGTAGTCGTCCTCGTCCGGCGGGCGCGTCGCACGAGGATCGGCGCCGAACCGCCGCGGCGCCGCCGGGACGTGCGCGCGGCTCACCACCACCACCCGCGCGGTCTCCACGAACCGCCGGACCAGCGGGCTCACGCCATCCCCCCGGTAGGCCAGCGCCAGGGGCACCATCGTCGCCGGCGAGGCCAACGGCCGGTAGGTGGCGCCGTTGATACCCAGATGACGCAGCGAAGCCGGCACCACCGCGACCCCGAGCCCGGCGGCAACCAGCGCTACCAGAGCCGCGGTGTTGGAGATGACGTGGCGGATCCTGGGCACGAAGCCGGCCCGCTCGCAGGCGGCCAGGACTGTCGCGTGCATGTTCGACACCGGGCTCGGCGGGTAACAGATGAACCAGTCCTCGCGCAACGACGAGAGCTCCACCGATCTCGTGACCGTGGCCGGGTGGCTGCTGGGTAGCAGCGCGACCAGCGGTTCCTCGCGCAGCACCTCGACCACCAGGCCCGCGGCGCGCGCCGGCGGGCGGAGCAGCCCGACATCCAGCTCGCCGGCCATCAGCCCATCGACCTGAGCCTTGGTGAACATCTCGCTGTGCACGTCGAGGGTCACGTCCGGGTGGCGTTCGTGGAAGGCCCGGACCAGCGCGGGCAGCAGCTCGTAGGTGGCCGAACCGGTGAAGCCGATCGACAGGCGTCCCGACTCGCCCCGCGCGGTCTTGCGCGCCGCGTCGACCGCGTCCTCGGTGAGCGCGAGCATCGCCTGCATGCGCGCGTAGAACACCTCGCCGGCCGGCGTCAGGCTGACTGACCTGGTGGTCCGGGTGAACAGCTCGACGTCGATCTCCCGCTCCAGCTTGCGGATCTGCTGGGACAACGGCGACTGGGCGATGTTGAGCCTGGCCGCGGCCAGGGTGAAGCTGCGTTCCTCTGCGACCGCCATGAAGTAACGCACGTGGCGGAACTCCATGCGCCCCTCCGTCACCCTCGCGCCGCCCTGGGTGGCCACCCGGCCCCGGCGTGGGCCGACCGTACCGGTCGTGCCGTCGCGGAACACATCAACGGCCAAGCGCCTGGCGGTCATCACGCGCGAACACACGGGGGTGGCGGTATTTCGAAATTGCTCCTACCGTTCGTGCCGACATTGTGGCCCCAAAGGAGTAGCCCGATGACCGAAAGCCTGGCGGACAGCCCGACCACACACTCCGACATACCGAAGTTCGACGTGGATCTGCATTCGCCGGAAATGCTTCGCGATCCGTACCCAACCTACCGACAATTTCGCGAAGCCGGCCCCGTCATCTGGCTTGAACCCCACCAGATGTTCGCGGTCCCCCGGCACGCCGAGGCCGTCGAGGTACTCACGCGCTGGAAGTCCTTCTCCAGCGGCCAGGGCGTCGGGATGAACGACTTCGTCGCCCAGGCGGCCCGCACGACGCTGCAGACCGACCCGCCTGACCACGACACCTACCGGGCGATCGAAGGCAAGCCGCTGCTGCCGAACGCCGTCAAGGCCCTCGAACCGGAACTGCGCGAGCTGGCCGTGCGAACCGTCGACGACCTGCTGTCGCGTGCGCGTTTTGACGGCGTGAGCGATCTGGCCCAGGTGCTTCCGCTGGGCATCGTCGCCAACCGCGTCGGCCTTCCCCCTGAGGGCCGCGAGCGGATGCTGGACTGGGCCGCCGCCGGGTTCGACTCCTTCGGCATGATCGGGAACGAGCGCACCCAGAGCGGTCTCCAGACCATGCGGGAGGCCTCCGAGTACATGCAGTCGGTGCCGGGACGGTTGACCCCCGGTGGCTGGGCCGACCAGCTCATGCAGGCCGGCGAACGCGCCGGCCTGGATCTCCAGACCCGGCTGACCTTGATCAGCGACTACATCTACCCGAGCCTCGACACCACGATCCACGCCATCAGCGCGGGACTCGCGTTGTTCGCCGCCAACCCCGACCAGTGGGACCTGCTCCGCACCGAACGCGCACTGCTGCCGCGCGCGGTCAGCGAGGTGGTCCGGCTGGCCAGCCCGATCCTCTGGTTCACCCGCACCGTCACCCACGACTACTCGCTCGGTGACGTCGCCCTGCCCGGCAGGACCCGGGTGGTGGTGCTCTACGGCTCGGCGAACCGCGACGAGCGGAAGTTCCCGGACCCGGAGCGGTTCGACATCACCCGGCCACCGAACGACCAGATCGGCTTCGGCCGGGGCAAGCACAGCTGCATGGGTATGTCGGTGGCCCGCCTGGAGATGGAGGTGCTCTTCGACGTGATGGCCGACTCGGTCGAGCGCATCGAGACCGGAACCTGGCGACGCTCCGTGAACAACGTCCTGTACGGGTACGAACACCTGGACGTCACGTTTCGCCCGAGCGGCTGACCCGTACCTTTCCCGGATGTACTACCGGCCGGTACATGATTCTCTGACAAGTTGACGGAGCTGGACAGCCCACCGGAGGACTGACGATGGACACCGCTCGCTACTACCTGGTCACGCTGATAATGGGCGTGGGCATCGCAGGAATCTGGCTCGGTGGCCCCTGGGTCTGGGCCGGCCTGATCACCTTCCCGATCCTGATGGCGCTCGACCTCATCCTGCCATCCGATCACGCCAGCCGCTCCGTGCGCTCGAACGTGCTGGTGAACGTACCGGTCTACCTGCACGTGCCCCTGATGCTCGCCCTGTGGGGCACGATGCTGTTCCGGCTGGGCCAGTGGCACGAGGGCGCACTCGCGCTGTCCGGCAGTGAGCTCGCCGGGATCATCCTGTCGGTGGGCTTCCTCGGCGCGGTCCCGAACGTGCCGGTCGTCCACGAGCTCATGCACCGTCGCCACCCGATACCCCGGGCGCTGGCCAAGGTCGGTACGACGTTCTTCCTGGACCCGAACCGCGACGTGGGCCACCGGCTGACCCACCACCTGGAGCTGTGCACCCCGGCGGACAGTGACACCCCCACCCGGGGCCAGACCATCTACTCCTTCATGTGGCAGGCCTCCTACGGAGGTTGGAAAGACGGCGTCACCACCAGCCTGATGGCGCTACGCAAGCGGGACCTGAGCTTCTTCCACTGGAAGAACGCGCTGTACGTCGAGTTCGGTCTCTCCGGCGTCCTGGTGGCAGCCACCGCGATCGTGGCCGGCTGGGGCGGGCTGGCGGTCACCGGCGGGGTGCTGCTGTTCTCCAAGCTGCTCGGCGAGGGGTTCAACTACCTGCAGCACTACGGGATGGTGCGGGTACCGGGCGCACCGGTGCGGTTGCACCACGCCTGGAACCACCTGGGCGCGATCATGCGTCCGGTCGGGTTGGAGATCACCAACCACATCGACCACCACTTCGACAGCCGCCACCAGTTCTACGAGCTGGCCCCCCGGGTGGACGGCGCCCAGATGCCCAGTGGCTTCCTCTGCTTCGTGGCCGCGCTGGTCCCGCCGGTGTGGGAGCGCTACATCGCCAAGCCGCTGCTGCGCCATTGGGACCAGAACTTCGCCTCCCCCGAAGAGCAGCGGATGGCGATGGAGCAGAACGCCCGGGCCGGCTGGCCGATCTGGGTCGAGGTTCCGACCGAGGTCCGGCCACAACCGGTCGCGGCGGTCTGAGCCGACGGATGGGCATTCTCAGCCGGCGGGGGCCACGCGTGGTCACCTTGCCCGGCGGCAAGAGCTTCACCGCCGGACGCGACTCAGTGCTCAACCACGCCCTCGCCGAGGGGGTGCCGTTCCCACACAGCTGCACGGTGGGCACCTGCGGCAGCTGCAAGTCGCGGCTGGTCGCTGGCAAGGTCTGGGAGCTGACCGAGTCGGCCATCACCCTGACCTCCGAGGAGCTCCGGGCCGGCTACATCCTGCCCTGCCAGTCGGTGGCCCGGGGGCCGATCGAGCTCGACGTCCCGGGTTTCGCCGAGATCCCCGACCACCCGTTGCGGCACACCAGCGGGGTGATCAGCGGGCAACGGCCGCTGACCCACGACATCGTCGAGCTGCGGCTGACGCTCGACGAGCCGATCGAGTACACCGGCGGCCAGTACGCCGAGCTGAGCACCGACAACCTCACCACCGGGCCTCGCGCGTACTCCTTCGCCGAGGCGCCCAACCCGGCCGCGTTGGACCGTCCGTGCTTCTATGTGCGTCGAACGCCCGGCGGTGAGTTCACCGAGTGGCTGTTCGACGCCGACCGGACCGGCACCCAGGTGCAGCTGACCGGGCCGTTCGGCAACCTGTGGTTGCGCCCGGGCAACGGACCCGCGCTGTGCGTGGCCGGCGGTAGCGGTCTGGCGCCGGTGAAGGCGCTGCTGGAGAGCGCGGCGGCGGACCGGTCCGAGCGAGAGTTCGTGCTGGTCTTCGGTGCCCGCACGCAACGCGACCTGTACTGCGTCGAGGAGCTGGAGAAACTGGCCGTCGCGGCGGGGTCGCTGCGGTTCGTGCCGGTGCTGTCCGAGGAACCGGCGGACTCCGACTGGGCCGGGGCTCGCGGCCTGGTGACCGACGCGATCGCCACCCTGGCACCGGAGCTGCTGGCAAACTGCGACGCCTACGTGTGCGGACCGCCGCCGATGGTCGACGCGGTGGAGGACCTGATCCGCGGCGGCCGGATGGACGAGGGCTTCTTCCACGCCGACCGTTTCCTGGACAAATCCTTCCGCGGCCGGGCGGGTTGACCCTCGATACCGCGTTTCCGTATTTTCACCGGATGCCGCCACGGGCGTGGCGCAGTTCACTGAGCACACCCGGATGACTTGCCCCGACATGCCCTGAGGGAGGACGCATGACCGTCGTCGACAACCTGAGCGAGATGGTGTCGCTGGAGCGCGGAGAGGTCGACCGGCGGATCTTCAGCGACCCGGAGATCTTCGAGCTGGAGATGAAGACCATCTTCGCGCGGAGCTGGCTGTTCCTGTGCCACGAGAGCCAGATCCCGAAGAAGGGCGACTTCTTCGAGGCCCCGATGGGCCGGGACAACGTGCTGGTGGTTCGCCAGCGCGATGGCGGAATCAAGGCCCTGCTCAACACCTGCGCGCACCGCGGCAACGCGGTCTGCCGGGCCGAGGAGGGCAATGCCAAGAACTTCATGTGCACCTACCACGGCTGGACCTACGACATCGGCGGCAAGCTGGTCGGGGTCCCGGGCCTGGAGGAGCTGTACCACAACGAGCTGGACACCACGAAGATCGGACTGCGCTCGGTCGCCCAGCTCGACACCTATAAGGGCTTCGTGTTCGCCACCCACGACCCCGAGGCTCCGCCACTGCACGACTTCCTGGGCCGCACCGGTCGCCTGGGGCTGGAGTACATCGTCGCCCAGGGCGACATGGAGATCGTGCCGGGCATCCAGAAGTTCGTCATCCCGTGCAACTGGAAGTTCGCCGTCGACAACCTCTTCGACTGGTACCACCCGCAGATCACCCACCTGTCGGCGTTCCAGACCGGGATGGTCCCCTCGCCGCCGGACATCACCGGCAAGCGGATGAACACCGCCAGCGTGGCCGACCAGGAAGGCACCGAGCTCCAGCTGCCCGGCGGGGTGGTCGGCGGCGACGCCGGCGACCAGTTGGTGTTCATCGATGCCTACGGGCACGCCATCTCGGGCCCGACGGTGGAGGCGCTCGGCGACTTCGGCGGCCTGGTCGACAACTCCTGGCGGGACCGGCCCGACGTGGTCGAGGCCCTCGGCCCGATGTCGCGCCGCTCGCTCGGGCACGCCAACATCTTCCCCACCTGCTGGATCACACCGCCCTTCAACCAGATTTCCCTGCGGATCCCGCGCGGGCCGATGGAGACCGAGATCTGGTGGTTCAGCTTCATCCGCAAGGACCTGCCCCCGGAGCACCGGGCGATGGCCATCTCCGGTGCCATTCACTCGTTCGGCCCGGCCGGCCTGCTCGAGCAGGAGGACGGCGAGAACTGGGCGCAGAGCACCCTGCAGACCCTCGGCGCGGCCAGCAGTAAGGTCCCGCAGCTGCTGACCATGAACCTGAGCCGGGGCAAGGTCGTGCACGACGACGACGACCTCGACCCGCCCTACATCGAGTGCTCGATCAACGAGCACGGTCAGCTGTGGACCTACCTCGCCTGGGTGCAATGGCTCAAGGGTGGGAGCTGGGCGGAGCTACAGGAGCGGACCAGCCCGCCAGACGTGCTCTGACCCGCCAGCGCCAGACGGGGGCGACCCCCGACCAGCCGAGAACAGGATCACCGATGACCGCGATCGAAGAGAACACCCGGGTGGGCGGCGACCTGCTCGCCGATGCGCTGCGCCAGTTCGAGGTCGAGCGCTTCCTCACCAACGAGGCGGCGCTGCTGGATGCCCACCGCTATGCCGACTGGGTGCAGCTGTTCAGCGACGACACGCACTACTTCATGCCGATCCGGCGGACCCGGTTGCGTAAGCAGGTGTCCCAGGAGTTCACCAAGCCCGGCGAGATGGCCTTCTTCGACGACAACAAGGACATCCTGCTGGCCCGGGTGGCGAAGTTGGCCACCGGCGCGGCCTGGGCGGAGGACCCGCCCTCGCGCACCCGGCACGTCATCACCAACGTGCGGGTGGTCGAGGACGACGGGCAGGAGCTGGAGGTGCACTCCAACTTCATCCTCTACCGCACCCGGTTGAAGTCGGAGGAGACCACCTGGATCGGTTCCCGGCAGGACCTGCTGCGCCGGCATGAGGGCTCCTTCCTGATCGCCCGGCGGCACATCCTGCTGGAGCAGACCGTGCTGCTCTCGCAGAACCTCAGCAACTTCTTCTAGCACCGGCACGCCCGGGAAGGGACTCACCGTGGGTTGGTTGGATGGCAACGTCGCCCTGGTTACCGGGGGCGGGTCCGGCCTGGGGCGGGCCTTGGTGGAACGGTTCGTCGCCGAGGGCGCAAAGGTCGGCGTGCTGGAGATCAACCCGGCCAAGGCCAAGGAGCTGGAGAGCGATCTCGGCGACTCGGTGGTGGTGACCACCGGCAGCGCCACTGAGTGGGCCGACAACGCCCGGGCTGTCAGCGACACCGTCGGCGCGTTCGGCCGGCTGGACACCTTCATCGGCAACGCGGCGGTGTGGGACTACGGCGCCTCCCTGGAGGCGCTGCCGCCCGAAGCCCTGCCGAGCGCCTTCGAGCAGCTGTTCGGACTGAACGTGCTCGGCTACATGCTGGGGGCCAAGGCCGCGATCGAGCCGCTGCGCGAATCTGGCGGCAGCATCATCTTCACCCTGTCCAACGCCGCCTTCTACCCCGGTGGCGGCGGCCCGCTCTACACCGCCGCCAAGCATGCAGGCGTGGGCCTGGTCCGCCAGCTCGCCTACGAGCTCGCGCCGGACATCCGGGTCAACGGGGTCGCGCCGGGTGGGATGAGTACCGACCTGCGGGGACCGGCGGCACTCGGGCTGGCCGACACCTCCTTCAGCACGATGCCGGTCGACTCGCTGATGGCCAAGCTCCTGCCGCTCGAACGTGGCCTCGCGCCGGCTGACTACACCGGCACCTACGTGCTGTTGGCCTCATCCGCCAACTCGTCGTCCACCACCGGCTCGGTGCACAACTGCGACGGCGGTTTCGGGGTGCGGGGCCGCAAGGCCGACGCCGCTCTGATGGAGGAAATGCTGGGCGGCGGGTCTTGACGCGCGCCATCCCGGTGCGCGCATAGTCGATAGCGAGAATCAACCGTCCAGCCGTCGTCGCCGCATCACCGGGCATCGGCGGTCGGGTCTCGAGGAGGACATACCGCATGAAGATCACATCGCTGGGCTACCTGCGGGTCGAGTCACCTGATGCCAAGGAGTGGGCCGCGTTCGGAACCGAGGTTCTGGGGATGTCGGTCTCCGAGGACCCGCTGGGCCGGCCGAACGCGGTCGCCCTCACCATCGACGACCGCCCGAGCCGGCTGTTGGTCACCGAGGGCGAGCGCAACCGAATGCTCGCGGTCGGCTGGGAGGTGCCCAACGCCGCGGAGCTGGAGGCCGCGGTCGCCCAGCTCGAAAGCGCCGGGGTGCAGGTGACCCGGGCCACCGACGAGCAGCGCACGGACGCCCGGGTGCGGGACCTGGTGAGCTTCACCGACCCGGCGGGGCTCACCCACCAGATCTACTGGGGCCCACTGGTCGAGCCGATGTCGTTCCGGCCCGGCCGCGCAATGTCGGGCTTCGTGAGCGGTGGTCAGGGTCTCGGCCACGTGGTGTTGGTGGTCCCCGACCTGGAGCCGGCGGTGGAGTTCTTCCGCGATCTGCTGGGCTTCAAGGTCAGCGACGAGGTCGACATGTGGGGCACCAAGCTGGTGTTCTTCCACATCAACCCCCGACACCACACCCTCGCGCTGATCCCGATGCCGGGCATGCGCGGCCTGCACCACCTGATGCTGCAGGTGGCCGAGCTCGACGACGTCGGTGTCGCGCACGACATCTGCGTGGACCGGGAGATCCCGTTCGCGATGACGTTGGGCCGGCACACCAACGACCGAATGCTCAGCTTCTACGCCCGCACCCCGGGCGGGTTCGAGGTCGAGTACGGTTGGGGGGCGAGCGTGGTGGACACCGACGATGACTGGGTGGTCACGTACATGACCAGCCCGAGCATCTGGGGTCACCGCCCGGGCACCGCCCCGGCCCCGGGATGCGTCGAGCCGGTCGACGGGGGGTCGGGCGCGTGACCACCGAAGCGCAGACCGCACAGACAGACACCGGATCGGCGCCGGTGCATCCCTGGGTCGAACCGACCCGGGTGCACCGCAACGCCTATCTCGACGAGCAGCTCTTCGAGCAGGAGCTGACCAGGATCTTCCACAAGACGTGGGTCTACGTGGGACACGAGAGCGAGGTGGCCAACCCGGGCGACTACAAGACCACCTACCTCGGGCGCCAGCCGGTGATCCTCTCTCGCGACGAGGACCGCAAGATCCACGTCCTGATGAACCGGTGCACGCACCGGGCCGCCACCGTGTGCCAGGCCAAGCAGGGCAACTCGACCTTCTTCCGGTGCGAGTACCACGGCTGGATGTTCCGCAACAACGGCGACCTCGTCGCCCCGACGTTCAGTAGCGGCTACGACCCGGCCGACTTCGACGCCTCGAAGTTCGCGCTGGGCCGGGCCCCGCGGGTGGACAGCTACCGGGGGCTGGTCTTCGCCAGCCTCGCCGCCGAGGGCGAGTCGTTGCGCGAGCACCTCGGGCGGGTCACCGAGTTCGTCGACCTGACCATCGACCTGGCGCCCGAGGGCACCATCCGGCTGGGCGCCGGCACCCACCGGTACAGCTACCGGGGCAACTGGAAGCTGCAGAGCGAGAACGGCGTCGACGGCTACCATCCCAACTTCGTTCATCAAGCGTTCCTGGAAACCAGCTATCTGGGCAAGGGCCTGTTCGGACCCAACTCAGTGGCCCGGGCCGGAGCACTCGGGCACGGTCACGCGGTGCTGGACTTCCGGACCCTGATGGCGGATGTCATCCGTCCGATGCTCGACACCCCGCCCGGTCGGCGCAGGGTGGATCAGCTCACCGAGCGCCTCGGTGACCGGGAGCGTGCCACCGAAGTCTTCCTGGCCGGTGGCACCCAGGGGTTCAACATCCTCATCTTCCCGAACCTGCAGATCATCGGCGCGCAGATCCGGGTGATCCACCCACGCACCCCGACCTTCACCGAGGTGGACCTCTACCCCTACCTGCATGGCGGGGCCACCGAGGCGGACGACGTCGCGCGGCTGCGCATGCACGAGGCGTTCTACGGGCCGGCCGGTGGCGGCGGCCCCGACGACGTGGAGATGTTCGACCGGGTCGGCGAGGGGATGGCGGTCGAGGGCGTCGAGTGGCTGCACTTCCTGCGCGGTCTGCGCCGCGAGGAGGTCGACGGCGAGGCCCGGTGGGGACACGCGACCGACGAAACGCCGCAACGCGGCTTCTACCGGCAGTGGCTCGAGCTGATGGGCACGCGCCGGTGACCGACCTGGACCAGTCGCCGGCCAGGCAGGCCGCCATCACCCGGGCGCAGGCCGAGGAGTTCCTGCACCACGAGGCCGAACTGCTCGACGCCGGCCGCCATCGGGAGTGGCTTGCGCTGTTCGCCGAGGACGCCATCTACTGGGTGCCCTCGAACGAGCCGGACAACGATCCCAACCAGCACGTCTCGATCATCTACGACACCCTGGCCCTGCTGGGCGACCGGATCACCCGCTACGAGCTGGGCCGGGTGGTGCAGGAGATCCCGTCCCGCACGTTGCACCTGTTCGGCAACGTCCAAGTGGTCGACCCGGCGCCGGACGTGGCGCCGGACCTGGTGGAGATCCGCTGCGGGCTGGCCCTCTACGAGGTACACGGCCAGCGCAACGTCACCTACCCGGCGCACTGTCGCTACCTGCTGCGCGCCGAGGGCGGCGGCTGGCGGATCGTGCTCAAGAAGGTGGCTTTCCTGGGCAACGACCAGTACTTCCAAAGCCTCGCGTTCGTCTTCTGATGGCCGCCGAGGAACAACCCGCCGCGAGCTGGCTGCTGCGCAACGAGTTCTCCGCCGTCAAGCTGACCATCGACCACGACGCCAACTCGGCCCGGTTGAAGATCACCGACCTACGCAACGGCCAGACAGGATATCTCGATCCGCTGGAGCTGGAGCGGCTGTCCGCCGCCCGGCACGCCGACCTGGCCTGGATCGTCTCGCCCGCCAACGGCGAGACCGTCGACGGTCACCACCCGCGCTGAAGGGACGACCCAGCTATGTCCACCACCAGCTCGGCGGTACTCGTGGAGCCCCGCCGTATCGACCTGCAGACCTTCACCCTGCCCGAGATCGGCCCGGACGCGGCCCTGGTGCGGGTGGAGGCCACCGGCATCTGCGGCAGCGACTGGGCCCCGTACAACGGGACCTGGATGACCGAGCTGCCACCGCTGATCCTGGGTCACGAGGTGGTCGGCGAGGTAGTGGCCATCGGCCCCGAGGCCACCAAGCGGTGGGGAGCCACCGAGGGCGACCGGGTCGTCGTCGAGGAGTCGGTCCCGTGTAACGCATGCCGGCTGTGCCGCACCGGGCGTTACCACATGTGCGATCCGCTGCACAACAAGGTGGGCCTGCGCTACGGCCTGACGCCGGTGGACCTTGCCCCGCACCTGTGGGGCGGTTTCGGCGAGTACATGTACGTGCATCCGCGCTCGATCGTGCACCGGATGTCGCGCTCGGTCCCGGTGGAGCAGGCTCCACTGTTCATCCCGCTGTCCAACGGCATCCGGTGGGTCGAGCGCGACGGCGGGACCAGGGTGGGGGACACCGTGGTCATCTTCGGTCCCGGCCAGCACGGCCTGGGCTGTGTCATCGGTGCCCGGCTGGCCGGGGCCGGGACGATCATCATGGTGGGCACCGGGCGCGACGCCAACCGGCTGGCGGTGGCCAAGGAGTTGGGCGCCCACCACGTGGTCAACCTCGAGGACGCACCGGTGGCCGAGCAGGTGGCCGCGCTGACCAACGGTGAGCTCGCTGACGTGGTCGTCGAGGTCACCTCGGGCGCCCCCGGCGTGTTGCGCGACGCGGTGGACTGCGCCGGGGTCGGCGCGACAGTGGTCGTGGCGGGCACCCGGGAGATGCAACTCGCCACCAACTTCGCCCCGGACGCCATGCTGTTCAAGGAGCTGACGCTCAAGGGCGTCTACGGCCACGACTACCTGTCGGTGCGCCGCGCGATCAGGCTGATCGAGTCCGGCACTGAGCCGCTGGACAAGCTCTGCACCCACACGTTCTCTCTCAATGAGGTGGACCACGCGTTGCGGACCCTCGGCGGCGAGGGCGAGGCCGGTGCCATCCACATCACGGTGGTGCCAGGGAGCTGACTCCCCCGCACCCCCAAGTACGCCCCAACGAAAGGAGCAGGCGCATGTCACTCACGGTTCGACGGGCATTGATGGCGGTCGTGGTGCTGGTGTTCCTCGTCTACACCGCGGTGGCGCTGCTGGCCGACGGTTGGGGATTTTTCACCCGGCCCTTCACCGACAGCACCAGCGGCGGCCTCATCGTCACCGACCTGCTGGTCGAGCTCGCCCTGCTGAGCATCGCCATCTACTTCGATTCCCGCCGGCGGGGCCGCAACCCCTGGGCCTGGATCGTGGTCACGATGACGCTTGGCGCCGTCGGGACCGTCGGCTACCTGCTAGCCCGCAGCTTCGACCCGACCGCTCCCCCACTAATTCCGCGCGCGAACGGGAACCGCACGGCCGTCGAGCGTGCCACCGACCAGCCCACCAGCTAGCACTCCGACCACAACACAAGGAGCGCACATGTCAACGGCGACAGCCAGCACCGTGCAGGAGCAGAAGGTGACCGCGCGGGAGCTCACCTCCCACGTGCTGCTGGCCGGAGACCCGGGCAACCCCGCCGTGCTGCTGCTGCACGGCGCCGGCCCGGGGGCGAACGCGGCGGCGAACTGGCTGCATCTGATGCCCGACCTGGCGGAGAACTTCTACGTCATCGCACCGGACCTGATCGGGTTCGGCCAGTCCGTCATCCCAGACCCCTTCCCCACCAACATCATGGCCTGGATCGGGGTCCGGGTGGAGCAGATCCTCGGGCTGATGGAGTACTTCGGCATCCAGCGCACCCACGTCGTGGGCAACTCCATGGGCGGAGCGCTGACCCTGCAGCTGCTGAGTGAGGAACCGCGGCGGTTCGACCGGGTCGTTTTGATGGGTTCGATCGGCGGGCCGGTGACCAGCACGCCGGAGCTGCAGCGGCTGCTGTCGTTCTACAACGACCCGCGTCCGGCGCGTTACCGGGAGATGATGCACAGCTTCGCCTACGACGCGGAGAACTTCGAGGGCATGGACAAGATCGTCTCCGACCGGTACCAGATCGCCACCAACCCCGAGGTGATGGCGATCGCGGAGAAGATGATCGGCACCATGCGCGAGGGCATGAACAGCCTCTGCATGCCGCCGTCGGTACTGGCCAAGCTGCCGCACGAGGTCCTGATCCTGCATGGCCGCCAGGACCGGATCGTGCCCCTGGACACCAGCCTGTACCTGCTACAGCACCTCAAGCGGGCCTCGCTGTTCGTGATCGACAGGTCCGGGCACTGGGCCCAGCTGGAGCGGTGGGACATCATGCGCCCGATGCTGGAACGCCACTTCGGTGTCGCGGGGGTCTCGTGAGGCGGTGTCGGTGAACACGGTGTCGGGGAACGCGGCATCCACCGACGCGGCATCCACCGACACGGCGTTTCCCGACACGGTTGCCGCCGAACTAGCCGGGGAACTGCACGCGGCCGAACAGCGACGTGTCCAGATCGGCCAGTTCTCCGCGCGGTTCCCGGGGATGACCGCCGACGACGGCTACCGGGTCAGCCGGGCCTGGCTGGAGCTGAAACTGCGCGAGGGACGCGCGGTGCGGGGCCACAAGATCGGGCTGACCTCGCGCGCCATGCAGCAGGTCGCGGGGTTCAGCGAGCCGGACTACGGCACCCTGCTGGACGACATGTTCTTCAGCGACGGCGACCAGATCCCGTTCGGGCGTTTCATCGTGCCGCGAGTCGAGGTTGAGCTGGCATTCGTGCTGGGCCGGCCGCTGCGCGGTCCCGGTGTGACGATCATCGACGTGCTGCGCGCCACCGACTACCTGGTCCCGGCGTTCGAGATCATCGACGCCCGGATCGAGCGGGTCGACCCGGAGAGCGGCGCGACCCGGCGCATCCAGGACACGATCGCCGACAACGCGGCCAGCGCCGGGGTGGTGCTGGGCGGGCGACCGGTCACCCCCGACAGCATCGACCCGCGCTGGGTCGGCGCCCTGCTCTACCGCAACGGCGTCATCGAGGAGACCGGCATCGCGGCCGGGGTGCTCAACCACCCCGCGAACGGGGTCGCCTGGTTGGCGAACCGGTTCGGCCGCTGGGGCCAGCCGCTCGAGGCCGGTGAGGTGCTGCTCGGCGGCTCGTTCACCCGCCCGGTCGATGCGAGGCCCGGCGACGTCGTGCACGCCGACTTCGGCCCGCTGGGTTCGATCTCGTTCCGGTTCACCGACGACCCGGCTGACGACCGTACCGACGGTGGCGCCACATGAGCCCGACCCCGGTCAACCCGTTCAAGCAGGCGCTTCGCCGGGGCCGGCCGCAGATCGGCTTCTGGCTGGGCCTGGCCAGTGCCTACAGCGCGGAGATCTGCGCCGGAGCCGGGTTCGACTGGCTACTGATCGACTGCGAGCACGGTCCGCAGACCCTGCCGCTGGTGCTCACCCAGCTCCAGGCGATCGACGCGGCGGGCGGGGCGCACGCCGTGGTCCGGGTGCCCTCGGACGACCCGGTGACGCTCAAGCAGTACCTCGACCTGGGTGCCCGCAGCGTGCTGGTGCCGATGGTGGACACCGCCACGCAGGCCGAGGCGGTGGTCCGAGCCTGCCGCTACCCGCCGCTCGGGGTGCGCGGGATCGGTGGCGCGCGGGCCAGCCGGTGGGGCCGGCACCCGAACTACCTGCACGAGGCCGCCGACCAGACCTGTGTGCTGGTGCAGGCCGAGACCCGGCTCGCGCTGGACAACCTCGCCGAGATCAGCGCGGTGGACGGGGTCGACGGGGTGTTCGTCGGCCCGGCGGATCTCGCCGCGTCGATGGGGCACCCGGGCGACGCGGGGCATCCGGAGGTGCGCGCGGCGGTCGGCGAGGCGTTCCGGGTGATCCTGGCCGCGGGGAAGCCCCCCGGGGTGCTGACCACCGCGGAACCGCTGGCGCAGGAGTACCGACGGGCCGGGGCGGTGTTCATCGCGGTGGGCGTGGACACCCACCTGTTGGCTCGGCAGACCGAAGCGCTCGCCGTGCGTTTCGCTTTTCCGGGCGATGCCCCCGAGATGTTGCCACGGATGACGGCGGGTGGTTCCCTGGAAGCCCCGCGGGATTCGGCCGACCGGCCGGGGGCCGACGGTGTCGTGGTCCGGTGAGCCGGCGATCCGGCCGGTCGACGGACCTCTGAGAGGGTGAGGATTTGATGGCGGAGTTCCTGGGTCTGGGTATGACCCACTACCCACCGCTGGCGGGTACCGACGCGAACATGGCCGGGATCCTGAGCTGGACGCTCACCGACCCCGACATCCCGGCTGCGGAGAAGGACCCCGCGAACTGGCCGGAGCTGATGCGCCGGGAGTGGGCCGACGACCGGGGCGCGGCCGCCGCGGCCGGGCACCGCAAGCAGCTGCTGGAGGGGATGACCGCCTGCCGGACCGCCCTCGACGAGTTCGCCCCGGACATCGTGCTGGTGTGGGGCGACGACCAGTACGAGAACTTCAAAGAAGAGGCCGTCCCGCCGTTCTGCGTGCTGGCCTACGAGGACACCGACGTGGAGCCCTTCGTCTGGCTCAACTCGATGGGGATGCCGAACGTGTGGGGGGTGCCACCGGAACACACGTTCCGGATGCGCACGGACAAGGTCGCCGCCCGCCGGCTCACCGACGAGCTGCTGCGCGCCGACTTCGATGTGGCCTACTCCTACCGCCAGCTGAGCGGCGCGAAGTTCCCGCACGCGATCGGCAACACCCAACTCTTCCTGGACTACGACAAGG
Organism: Pseudonocardia sp.; assembly: GCA_029263115.1. Classification (GTDB taxonomy): domain Bacteria; phylum Actinomycetota; class Actinomycetes; order Mycobacteriales; family Pseudonocardiaceae; genus Pseudonocardia. The sequence goes on from JAJCYC010000015.1 coordinate 31,659, forward strand.
CCGGTCAAGGTTTCCCCTACCCGATCCTGCCGATCACGGTGAACTGCTACGGCCAGCACGTGATCGCCCGCCGGGGCGGGTTGGCCCGGTTCGCCGACATCGCCGACGAGGACCTCGACCCGGTGGGCCCGTCACCGGCACGCTGTTTCGCCCTGGGCGCGGCGGTCGCCCGGGCGCTGTCCGGGACCGACCAGCGGGTCGCGCTGATCGCCTCGTCGAGCTGGTCGCACGCGTTCCTGCACGACAAGGGCTGGCACCTGCGCCCGGACACCCCGGCCGACCAGCGGCTCTACGACGCGTTCGTGCGCCGCGACTGGGACGTCTGGACCTCGACCACCGCCGACGACGTCGTCGCGGCCGGCCAGCACGAGATGCTGAACTGGTTCTGCCTGGCCGGCGCGATGCACGAGCTGGGCATGCCGTTGCGCTGGTCGGAGTTCCTCGTCACCGACGCCTTCAACTCCAACAAGTGTTTCGCGATCTTCGACGGGAAGGACACCCAGTGACCGCCTTGGCCGCACCGGACACCGGCAAGATGATCGACGCCGGCGGCGTCGAGACCTACTACCACGACGTCGGCCCCCGCGACGGCGCTCCGGTGCTGCTGCTGCACGGCTCCGGTCCCGGAGTCTCGGGGTGGGCCAACTGGCGGCTGAACATGGACGCGCTCGCCGCCGCGGGCAACCGGGTGCTGGCGCCGGACCTGGTCGGCTTCGGAGCCACCGAGCGCCCCGCCGACATCTACTACTCGCTGGCCATCTGGTCCGACCAGGTGTTCGCGTTCATGGACGCGCACGGGATCGCCCGGACCGCACTGGTCGGCAACTCCCTCGGTGGCCGGATCTCGCTGGAGATGGCCGGCCGGCACCCCGATCGGATCGAGCGGATGGTGCTGATGGGCGCCCCCGGCCCGGGCATGACGATCACCCCGGCGCTCAAGGCGGTACGGGAGTACGAACCGTCGGAGGAGAACATGCGCCAGCTACTGCTGGACTGTTTCGCCGTCGACCCGACGATCATCACCGACGACCTGGTACGCAACCGCTACCAGGCCAGCATCGCCAACGGCTCCCACGAGACGTACGTGGAGATGTTCTCCGACAAGCACGGCGCCAACGCCCTCGGCATCTCCGAGGACCAGGTCCGCGCGATCGCCACCCGCACCCTGCTGGTGCACGGCCGGGAGGACAAGGTGATCCCGGTGGAGATCGCGCTGAACATGGTGCGGCTGCTTCCCGACGCCGACCTCGCGGTGTTCGCCCGGTGCGGACACTGGACCCAGATCGAGCGCTCCGGCGACTTCAACAACCTGGTCGGGCACTTCCTCGGCGCCAAGGAGTAGACGACGTGACCCTCACCGAAGAGCCACCCACCACCGCACCCTCCTCGACCGAGTCACCTCTGGTCGACGAGGACACCGCCGGGCACCGGTTCCGGGTACACCGATCCACGATGACCTCGCCCGAGGTGCTCCGGCAGGAGCTGCGGCGGGTGTTCGAGCACTCCTGGCTCTACGTGGGCCACGAGTCGGAGGTGGCCGAGCCCGGCGACTACGTGCGCCGTCCGGTGGGCGGGCGCAACGTGTTCATGGTGCGCGGCGCGAAGTCGAAGCAGGTGCACGTCTTCCACAACACCTGCACCCACCGGGGCGCGGTGGTCTGTCGGCAGAAGTCCGGCAACGCCAAGGTGTTCCAGTGCTTCTACCACGCCTGGACCTTCGACTCCGAGGGCAATCTCTCCGGCGTGCCGGACCGGGAGGCCTACGGCGAGGGCCTGGACTTCTCCACGCTGGGGCTGCGGTCGGTGGCCAGGGTGGCGAGCTACCGGGGCTTCGTGTTCGCGAGCTACGACCCCGACATCGTCGAGCTGGTGGACTACCTCGCCGGGGCGGCGGAGTACCTGGACCTGATCGCCGACTCGGCCGAGGCCGGCATGGAGATCGTCAAGGGCACCAACGAGTACTGCATCTCGGCGAACTGGAAACTGCTGGCCGAGAACAGCGTCGACGGCTACCACGCCCTGCCCACCCACGACACGTACTTCAAGTACCTGGTCGCCCGCGGCCTCGTCTTCAGCGGCTCGTTGGACGGCCGCGCCAAGAACCTGGGAAACGGGCATGCTGTGATCGAGTACCTGGCGCCGTGGGGTCGCCCGACCGCCAGGTGGGGGCCCGACTTCGACGAGGGCGTCCGGGGTGAGATCGACGCGGCGCGGGCCGCGCTGGTCGAGCGGCACGGTGAGCAACGCGGCACCCGGATCGCCGACAGCAACCGCAACATGCTGATCTACCCGAACCTGGTGATCAACGACATCATGGCGGTCACCGTGCGCACCTTCATGCCCAGCTCACCCGGCCAGATGGACGTCACCGCCTGGCAGCTGGCCGCCAAGGACGAGCACCCGGCGGTTCGCCAGACCCGGCTGGACAACTTCCTCACCTTCCTCGGCCCGGCCGGTTTCGCCACCCCCGACGACGTGGAGGCCCTGGAGTCCTGCCAGCAGGGGTTCAACTCCGGCGGGGTGGAGTGGAACGACATCTCCCGGGGCATGGACCGGGAGCCGAAGGGCAACGACGAGCTACAGATGCGGACGTTCTGGCGCCGCTGGGCAGATCAGATGGGCGACTCGGACTTCGGCGCGACGGTGAACCGGTGACCGCCGTGACCGACACCGCCCAGCCCCACACCGCCCTGCCCCCCACCGGCACGGTCGTCACCGCCGCGACCAACCCCGCCACACCTGGTCCCGCCATCATCGGCACCGGCGCGGTGACCGATCTGGGCGCGCTGACCCGCGCCGACATCGAGGAGTTCCTCTACCACGAGGCCGCGCTGCTGGATGCCTGGGACCTGGATGGCTGGCTGACGCTGTGGGCGGCCGAGCGCACCCGGTACGTGGTGCCCTGCAACGACGCCCCGGACGGCAACCCCGCCACCGACCTGGTGCTCATCGACGACGACGAGCTGCGGCTGCGGATGCGGGTGGAGCGGCTGAACAGCCGCAAGGCGCACCGCGAGTATCCGCACTCACGCACCAACCACCAGATCTTCAATGTCCGGCTCGGGGAGGCCGCTGACGGGGAGCTGCCGGTCACCGCGTCCTTCACGGTGTGGCGTTTCCGCAACGGGCGGGCCAGCTACTACGTGGGCCAGCACCACTACCGGCTGATCACCGACGACGGCGGTGTGCGGATCCGGACCAAGCGCAGCCAGCTCGACATGACCGAGCTGCGTCCGGCCGGCGACCTGGCGATCATCCTGTGAGCGGCCCGCTGGCGGGACGTACCGCGGTGGTCACCGGCGGGGCGACCGGGATCGGGCTGGGCATCACCCGCCGGTTGCTGGCCGACGGGGCCGGGGTACTGGTCTCGGCGCTGAGCAAGGAGCACCTCGACGGCCACGGGCTGCCGGACGTCGCCGGGTTCGTGGGCGACCTGTCCCAGCCCGGGGCCGGCGAGGAGCTGCTGGCCGCCGCCGTGGACGCGCTCGGCGGTGTCGACATCCTGGTGAACAACGCCGGTGGCGGGGTGATCCGCCCGACCCTGGAGCACACCGAGGAGACCCTGCGGGCGACCATCGACAACAACCTCTGGACCACCATCCGGTGCACCCTCGCGGTGCTCCCACACATGGTGGAACGGGGCGGCGGAAGGATCATCAACATCGGCGCCGAGTCGGTGCGCAACGGGCTCACCGACCACGCCATCTACAACGCGGCCAAAGGCGGCGTGCACGCCATGGCGACCGGCCTGGCCCGCGAGTTTGCCCATGCCGGCATCGCGGTGAACACGGTGGCTCCGTCCTACATCAAGACTCCCGAGCTGGCTGCGATGATCGAGGCCGGGGGTCTACCCGAGCGGTTCCACGTGGTGCTCGACGACGCGCTGCGACTGATCCCGATGGGGCGCCCGGGCACCGTCGAGGACGTGGCCGGCATGGTGGCCTACCTCGCCGGTCCGGAGGCGGCTTTCGTCACCGGCCAGACGATCAGCGTCAACGGCGGCAGCAGCATGGGCTGACGCCGGTGCACGACCGCGCACCGCCCGACCACGACCCGCTGTGAAGAGAATCGACCGTAGCCGGACTACGCGACCTTTTCGAGGGTGACTCGGTAGCCGAGGTTGTGGAGTTGGTTGATGAGTCGTGCGCGTTGATGGTCGGTGTTGCGGCGGGTGAAGTAGTCGCCTCCGAGGTC
>JAJCYC010000016.1 GCA_029263115.1 Pseudonocardia sp.
GGGGACGAGCCATGGGGCGCGGCCGAGCCAAGGCAAAGCAGACGAAGGTGGCCCGCGAGCTCAAGTACAGCTCCCCAGGGCTGGACGCCGACGCTCTGCAACGGGAACTCGCCGGGATCTCGGGCGACGAGCCCGAGCAGACCGACGACGACTACGGCTACGAGGACGACGACTACCGCCGCTGACACCGGCGGCGACTCCTCGGCGGCGCGGTAGGACGGGCCCCCGGGCACGCGATCTGCCGGATCGATCCGTCGGGCGGCGTCCGCCTCACCGCCCCCGGTCCGCTGACCGGCCATCGGCGGGCCCACCGCATCAGAAGCGGGGATGCTCGCCGGTCATCAGCACCTTCGCCGGGCCGCCGCCGTGCGCCAGCTCCGGCACCTCCCAGATGGGGCGGACATCGCCGAGCACCCACGCCGGCACGTGCCGCGCGGTGAGTACCGCCAGCGCGCGGTCGACGTCCTCCGGGGCCAGCAGGGCGACCATGCCGACGCCCATGTTGAACGTCTTCTCCATCTCCGCGCGCTCCACCCGGCCCCGGCCGGCGATCGTGCCGAAGATCGGCGCGGGGGACCACGAGCGGCGGTCGCACACCGCGGCCAGGCCGCGCGGCAGCACCCGCGCCAGGTTGCGGGCCAGCCCGCCGCCGGTGATGTGGGCGAAGATGCGGACCTCGGTCTCGGCGGCCAGCGCGAGACAGTCCGGCGCGTAGATCCGGGTCGGCTCGAGCAGCTCCTCGCCGAGGGTGCGGCCGAACTCCTCCACCTGCCCGGCCAGCGGCATCCGGGCCAGCTCCAGCAGCACGTGCCGGGCCAGCGAGTAGCCGTTCGAGTGCAGCCCGGACGAACCCATGGCCACCACCACGTCACCGGGGCGCACCCGCTCGGGGGTGAGCATCCGGTCGGCCTCGACGATGCCCACCCCGGATGCGGACAGGTCGTAGTGGCCGCGTTCCATCAGCCCCGGGTGCTCGGCGGTCTCCCCGCCCAGCAGCGCGCAGCCGGCCCGCTGGCAGCCGTCCGCGATGCCCTTGACGATGGCCGCCACCTGGTCGGGAACCAGCTCGCCGACCGCGATGTAGTCCTGCAGGAACAGCGGCTCCGCGCCGCACACCACCAGGTCGTCCACCACCATTGCGACCAGGTCGAGGCCGATGGTGTCGTGGATGTCGAGGGCCTGGGCCACCGCGACCTTGGTGCCGACGCCGTCGGTGGACGCGGCCAGCACCGGGTCGGTGTAGCGGCCGGCCTTGAGCCTGAACAGCCCGGCGAACCCGCCGATGCCGCCGAGCACCTCCGGGCGGGTGGCCTTCTCGGTCCACGGCCGGAACCGTTCGACGGCCTGTTCGCCGGCCTCGATGTCGACCCCGGCTGAGGCGTAGCTGGTCGGCCGGTCCGTTCCGGACCTGCTCACGGTTGCCGCATGGTGCCGGCGTTGCCGAACCCGGCGACCGCCGGGGCCGGCCGGGTGGTGTCGTCCTCGCTGAGCAGGTCCTCCAGCAGGTGCTTGCCGAGCTGGGTCCCCTCGGGCAGCGGGATCGGGTACTTGCCGTCGAAGCAGGCCGCGCAGAGCCGGCTGGCCGGCTGCTCGGTGGCCTGGATCAGGCCGTCCAGCGACACGTAGCCGAGCGAGTCGGCGCCGAGCAGCCGCCGGATGCCCTCCATGTCCAGGCCGTTCGCGACGAGCTCGGCGCGGGTGGCGAAGTCGATGCCGTAGAAGCAGGGCCAGCGCACCGGCGGCGAGGCGATCCGCACGTGCACCTCGAGCGCCCCGGCCTCGCGCAGCATCCGGACCAGCGCCCGCTGGGTGTTGCCCCGGACGACCGAGTCGTCCACCACCACCAGCCGCTTGCCGCGGATCACCTCGCGCAACGGGTTGAGCTTGAGCCGGATACCCAGTTCCCGGATCGTCTGCGACGGCTGGATGAACGTGCGGCCGACGTAGGCGTTCTTCACCAGGCCCTGGCCGTACTGGATGCCCGAGCCCTGGGCGTAGCCGATCGCGGCCGGCGTACCAGACTCCGGCACCGGGATCACCAGGTCGGCCTCGACCGGGAACTCCCTGGCCAACCGGCGGCCGATCTCCACCCGCGCGGAGTGCACCACCCGGCCGGAGATCGTCGTGTCCGGGCGGGCCAGGTAGACGTACTCGAAGATGCAGCCCTTGGGCTCCGGCGCGGCGAACCGGGTGCTGCGCAGGCCGTTGCCGTCGATGGCCAGCAGCTCACCGGGCTCCACCTCGCGCACGAAGCTCGCGCCGACGATGTCGAGTGCGGCGGTCTCGCTGGCCACCACCCAGCCCCGCTCCAGCCGGCCGAGCACCAGCGGGCGCACGCCGTGCGGGTCGCGGGCGGCGTAGAGCGTCTGCTCGTCGGCGAAGACCAGCGAGAACGCGCCGCGCAGGGTGGGTAGCAACCGGACCGCGGCCTCCTCCACCCCGGTGTCGGCGGCGGTGGCCGCGAGCAGCTCGCAGACCAGGTCGGAGTCGGTGGTGGACCTCACCGCCGCGGCCCGGCCGGACCGGCGGCCGGTGAGCTCGGCCACCCGGTCGCGCAGCTCGGCGGTGTTCACCAGGTTGCCGTTGTGCCCCAACGCCAGGCCGCTGCCGGTGGCCGTGGTGCGGAACGTGGGCTGAGCGTTCTCCCAGGTGGTGGAGCCGGTGGTGGAGTAGCGGGTGTGCCCGACCGCGAGGTGGCCGCGCAGCGACTGCAGCGACTGCTCGTCGAAGACCTGGCTGACCAGCCCCAACTCCTTGAACACCATCACCTGCCGGCCGTCGCCGACCGCGATGCCGGCCGCCTCCTGGCCGCGGTGCTGCAGCGCGAAAAGCCCGAAGTAGGCGAGCTTGGCGACGTCCTCGCCGGGGGCCCACACGCCGAAGACCCCGCACTCCTCGCGCGGCTCCGGATCCGGAACGATGACCGATCCGGGTTCAGGGTCGGCCGAGCGAGGATCGGGCTGGCGGACGGACGGTGCGGGGGTACCGGTCACATCAAGGTTCAACGCCCACGCTCCGCGATGGTAATCAGCCTGCGGTCGATTCACCGCAGTCTAGCCCCCGTGGACCCGATCAGTACCCGTTCGGCGGCCCGGACGTGAGCATCTCAACAGCGGTCAGCCGGCGAGCGGGTGGCCCAGCCGCAGATCGAGTTGGGCCGCGGGCACCGGGTCGCCGAACCAGTTGCCCTGGCCGAGGTCGCAGCCCAGCGCGGTCAATCGGCGGGCCTGGGCGGCGGTCTCCACCCACTCGGCGGTCACCGTGAGGTCCAGCGCGTGCGCCATCGAGATCAGCGACGCGACGATCTTGCCGTCCGGCGTGTCGGCCTTGTCGGACTCACCGAGGCCGCGGATGAACGAGCCGTCGATCTTCAACCCGTGCACCGGCAGCCGGCGCAGGTAGGACAGGCTGGAGTAGCCGGTGCCGAAGTCGTCGATGGTCAGCCGGACACCCATGTCGCGCAGGGTGCGCAGCACGTCCGAGGCGCCGTGCTCATCCACCAGCACCGCCCGCTCGGTGATCTCCAGTTGCAGCTGGCCCGGCTCCAGGCCGCTGGCCGCCAGCACGTCGGAGACCTCGGCCAGCCAGCCCGGCTCGGCGAGCTGGCGCGGCGCCACGTTGACGCTGACGTACGGCGCGGCCGAGCCGTACCGGTCGGCCCACTCCCGGGCCTGACGGCAGGCCTCGGTGAGCACCCACCGCCCCAGAGGCACGATCGAGCCGTTCCGCTCGGCCAGATCGATGAACCGGGCCGGTCCGAGCAGCCCGTAGTCGGGGTGCCGCCAGCGCACCAGGGCCTCGACCCCGGCGAGCCCGCCGTCGTCGAGTTCCACCAGCGGCTGGTAGCACAGGTGGAACTCGTCGCGGTCGACCGCGCCGGGCACGCTGGCCGCCAGGGTGAACCGGATGGTCTCGCCGGCGTCGCGCTCGGGGTCGAACACCACCCAGCGCCCGCCGCCTTCCGCCTTGGCCCAGGTGCGGGCGGCGTCGGCGGCACGCTGCAGCTCACCGGGCCAGGTCTCGTTGACCGCGCGCTCCGCGATACCCAGGCTGGCGGTGATGGCCAGCCGTTGGTGCCCGATCACGAACGGGGCCCGCAGCCCGACCAGGATCCGCTCGGCCAGCTCACGCAGGTGGTCCACGCCGGGCGGGTCGGGTACCAGGATCGCGAACTGGTCACCGCCGGTGCGGGTCACCAGATGCTCTCCGGCGAGCAGCTGCACCCTCCCGGCCACCGCCAGCAGCAACTGGTCTCCGACATGGTGGCCGAGCGAGTCGTTGATCGCGCGGAAGTGGTCCAGGTCCAGGTGGCACAGCCCGACCCGCCGCGTCGACGACCCGGTGGAGAAGACCATGCGCAGCTGCTCCTCCATGAGCGTGCGGTTGGGCAGCCTGGTCAGCTGGTCGTGGTAGGCCTGGTGGTGCAGGCGCCGGCGAAGCTGGTGGCGCTCGGTGATGTCTTCGATCACCCCGATGACATAGCTCGGCTCACCGTCGTCGGTGCGCACCAACGACACACCGAGGTGGGTCCACAGTACGGTCCCGTCCGGGCGGACGAACCGGACCTCGCGGCGGAAGAACTCGCACTGGCCCCGGGCCAGATCGACGAACTCGGCGATGAACTTCGGCGCGTCACCCGGGTGCACGTGATCGGTGATCGGGCGGGGCTCGTTGGTCAGCCCCGCGGCGCCGAACATCCGCACCAATGCCGGGTTGACCTCCACCGGCAAACCGGTCAGGTTCGCGATACCGATCCCGACTCCGGCCTGGGTGAACACGGTCCGGAAGCGTTCCTCGCTCGCCCGCAGCGCGGCCTCGGCCACCCGCCGGGTGCGCTCCACGCTGCCGAACGCCCGCTCCTGCTCGAACTCCGAGAGTTCGCGGAGCCTCTCGCCGTACCCGGCCGTGATCTCCCCGAGCACCTCGCCGATCCGGTGCATCCGGTCGGCGCAGGCACCGTCCTCACCGACGTCCGCGGCAACCTCGAGCAGTTCCGGGGCCCGGCCGCGGATCAGCCGCAGGCTGGCCTGTAGCGACCCCGGGCCCCGGAACCCGGCGTCGACCAGGGCGGCTCCCAGCGCTCTGGCCGCCTGCGGGCGGCGCACGGGCTCAGCCAGCAACTCGGCCAGCGCGGTCGCCAGGGGCATGAGCCGCTCGACGGCGCGACACTCCCCCCGGGCGAGGACGCCGCCGTCGGCGAGTGCGGCCACCCACTCCCGGGTGAAGCGCCGCGCGGCCGGATCAGCGGACGGGCACGGGTCGGACAGGGACGACCCATCAGGCTGTTGTCGCACTGTGCGCCCCCTCCCCGCGCCCGGCGTGTCGGTCGAACCCCTGAATCGTGGGGCCTCGTCCACCCCCCGCGCTACCGATGTGAGCCGCGCATCACCCGATACGGGGACGAATTCAGTCACACACGGTGGCAATCAGTGAGAAATCACGACATGTTCGCGGCCCTGTACCCACATGGCCCTCGGTGTCCGTCCGGGTTTCCCGTGAGAGCTCAACGCTCTCGGCCGGCCAGGCCGGGCATCGGCAACAGAGCGCCCACCTCGGCGGCCCGGTGCCCGGAGGCCTGGACCACCCCCTCGGCCACCGCATCCTCCCAGGTGAGGTGACCGGTCACCAGTTCCAGCCAACCGCGTGGGTCGGTCTGCACCACGTGCGGCGGGGCGCCGCGGGTGTGGGTGCTCCCGGCCAGGCACTGCACCGCCACGAACGGGGGTACCCGCACCTCGACCGCCCGCCCGGGGTGAGCCTGGGCGAACGCCCGCAGCGTGGCGCGGACCGCCACCGCCAGCACCGCTCGATCCGGCTGGGGCTCCCTCCCGGCCAGCCAGCCCAGCACCGGACGCAGCGCCGCATCGACTGCCGCCGGGTCGGGCCGGCGCGCGGTAGCGCTCATCGTCGACCTGCCTCCCGGCTGCCCGGCCCGCACCGGCGACGCCGGCGCAGGAGTCATGCGTAACGCAACGCCTGGACGATCGCGCCGCTCAGTGCGCCGATCGCCGTGCGGATGCCGATCTCCCGGGTGCGCTCACCGAGACCAGCGTGATGTTCGCCCACCCCGATGGCGCCGACGAGTTGCTTCTGCACCCGCGGCCACGGCGGCACGACCAGCCGCCCGGCTAGTTGCCGCCGCGGCCCGGACCGCCGCGCCCGCCGCCCGGGGTGGCGGTGACGGTGGCCTGTGGCAGCAGGATCTGCTGGCCCTCGGACAGCCCGGACAGCACCTCGGTGCGGTCGTCGCCGACCAGGCCGGGCTGGAACGGCGTCTGCACCGGCGCGCCGTCCGGCCCGGGGGTGGTCACGAAGCTGCGCCCGCCGATGTTGGTGACCGCGTTGTTCGGCACGGTGACCACGCCCTTCTTCACGTTGGTCAGCACGGACGCCTCGGCGGTCTGGCCGTCGCGCAGCCGGGGGTCGTTCTCGGTGAGCACGATGGTGGCGTAGTAGTTCGTCACCCCGGAGATGTCGGTGCCCTTGGGCGCCACGGACAGCACCCGGCCCTGGCGGGTCAGGTCGGGTACGGCGTCGAAGGACACCTCCACCTCCTGGTTGGGCGCGACCTTGGCGGCGTCGGACTCCTCGAAGGGCACCACGACCTGGAAGGCGTTCACGTCGCCGAGGGTGATGAAGGTGCCGCCGTTGCGGTTGCCGTCGGTGCTCACGATCGTCTCGCCGCTGGTCGCCGACGCCCCGACGCCGGGGATCGCGGCGCTGGTGCCCGGCGCCAGCGAGGTGGTGCCGGACTGCGCGCCGAGGAACTCCCCGACCGCGCCGTTGATCACCGCGACGGTGCCGGCCAGCGGGGCGTAGAGCACGGTGTTGTCCAGGTCGCGCCGGGCCAGCGCCACCGCGGCCGCCGCGTTGGCCACCAGCGCGCGCTGCGCCTCGATGTTGGCCGGGGTGTCGCTGCCGGCGGTGTCCCGGTTGTTCTGCGCGGTGATCAGGCTCTGGCGGGCGTTCTCCTCGCTCAGCCTGCCCTGGGTCTCGTCGACCTGCTTCTGCTTGCGCGCCTGTTCCAGGGTGGTGCGTGCCTGGATCTGGGCGGTGCGCGCGTTGTTCAGCGTACTGATCTGCTGGGTGCACGGGTCGGCGCCGCCCTCGTTCATCGAGTTGTACGTGCTGCCGCCACCGCCCAGCACGCCGTCCCGGTCCCGCTTGTTGCCGCCCATCCCCAGGCCACCGAACCCACCACCGCCCGAGCCGCCGCCCCCGCCGGCATCGGGCACGATTGGCGTGGTGGACCCGGTGTTCCGGCAGTAGTCGAGCTGGCGCTCGGCCTGGTTCTTCTGCTTGTCGGCGTTGCGCAGCGCGACCTCGGCCCGCTCGATATTGGTGCGGTCCAGCCGGAGCTGGGCCTCCACGTTGCGCTTGGTGGCGTTCACGATGTCCCGGGCCTGGTCGAGCGAGCGCTGGGCCTGCTCGACGGTGTTGCCGTTGGTCAGCCGGTTGAGCTGGGCCTGCTGGTTGAGCAGCTGCGCCTGCTGCTGGTTGAGCATCTGCTGGAAGGCGAAGTCGTCCAGCCGGGCCAGCACCTGGCCGGGCTGGACGGTGTCACCGACCTTGACGTTGAGCTGCTTGAGCTGGGCGCCCTTGGGGAAGCCGAGGTTCTGCGTGGTGATCGAGGCGAGCGCGCCGGAAGCCGAGACCATCGTGGCCACGTCACCGCGCTGCACGCTGGCGGTGGTCGGCGCCGGCGGCTCGTCACCGCAGCCGGCCAGGGCGAGCACCAGAGTGACCGCCAGCGCTCCCAGGGAGAGCGGACGCGGGTGGCGAGTCATCAAACTTCGACCTCTCAGCGTAGTCAATTGAATACTACTGGTAACGGAGCGCCTCGATCGGGCGCATCCGCGCGGCCCGGTTCGCCGGGTATCCGCCGGCGAGCAGGCCGATGGCCAGGCTCACCCCGAAGGCGAGCACGATGGCCGGGAGGGAGACCTGTGGTGCGGGGAAGTCGGGTGCTGTCGACGGCAGGATCAGGATGGCGGCCACGGTGATCCCCACCCCGATCAGAATTCCCACCACGCCGCCGATCGCGGCCAACATGGTGGACTCGATCAGGAACTGTTTGACGATGGCGCTGCGCGGCGCGCCGATGGCCTTGCGGATGCCGATCTCCCGGGTCCGCTCGGTGACCGAGACCAGCATGATGTTCGCCACCCCGATCCCGCCGACCAGCAGCGAGATCGCGGCGACCGCCACGGTGAACAGGTTCAGGTAGCCCAACGTCTGGTTGACGTTGTCCAGGGTCTGCTGCAGCGCCCGGGCGTCGAAGTCGCGCTTCGCGGGGTCGCGGATGTTGTGCTCCCGACTGAGCACGGCGGTGACCTGCTCCAGCGCGGCGTTCACCTGCGTGGTGCCGGCGGCCTTGACGATGATCGAGTTGACCGCGTCGGAACCGCCCAGCAGATAGCTGCGCACCGCGCCCAGCGGCATGATCGCCACGTCGTCCTGCTGACCGTCGCTCTCCACCACGCCGATCACCCGGAAGGTGGCCCGACCGATCCGGATGTCCCGGCCCAGCGCCTTGACCGCGTCGCCACCGAACAGGTTCGCCACCGGGTTGGGCCCCAGCACGACCACCTTGGCGTTCGCCCGCTCCTGCTGGGCGGAGAAGAACGAACCGGTCACCAGCTCGCGGTCCACCACCGAGAGGTAGTCGGAGGTCGAGCCGGTGATCGAGGTACGGAACTGGCCGTTGCCGGCCTCCAGCAGCGCGGTCCCGGTGACCACCGGCGTCACGGTGGCCACGTCCGGGGCGTCCGAACGCTCCTGCAGCGCCTCGACGTCGGAGTCGGTGAGGTCGCGCGCCGCGCCGCCGCCGGGCACGCTGCCCTGGGACTTGGTGACGGTGATCTGGGTGGCCAGCGAGGAGAACTGGTCGTTGAAGCCGGTCTGGATGCCGTTGCCCAACCCGACCAGCACGATGACCGCCGCGACGCCGATGATGATGCCGAGCGTGGTCAGCGCCGAGCGCAGGCCGTTCGCCCGCAGCGCCCGCAGCGCGACCCGGAACGCCTCGGCGAGGTTCATCCGCCCGCTCCGCCGTCCCCCGCCAACGTGGTCGCCCCGCTACGGGTGCCGTCGTCCTGGCTGACGTCGCTGACGATCTCACCGTCGCGCAGCCGGATCACCCGCTTCGCGAACCGGGCGACGTCGTCCTCGTGGGTGATCACCACGATCGTGCGGCCGGTGTCGTTCAGCTCCACCAGCAGCTTCATGATCTCGATGGTGGACACCGTGTCCAGGTTGCCGGTCGGCTCGTCGGCCAGGATCATCGCCGGCTCGGTGACCATCGCCCGGGCGATCGCCACCCGCTGCTGCTGGCCGCCGGAGAGTTCGTTGGGCATGTGCTTGACCCGGTCACCCAGGCCCACCCGGGCCAGCGCGGCCTGCGCCTTGGCCCGCCGGTCGCCCAGCCCGGCGTAGATCAGCGGCAGCTCTACGTTGCGGATAGCGCTGGTCCTCGGGATCAGGTTGAACGCCTGGAAGACGAACCCGATCTTGCGGTTGCGGATCTTGGCCAGCTCGACGTCGCGCTGCTTGCTGACGTCCAGCCCGTCCAGCGTGTAGGTGCCCTCGGTCGGCAGGTCCAGGCAGCCCAGGATGTTCATCATGGTGGACTTGCCGGACCCGGACGGGCCCATGATCGCGACGAACTCGCCCTCGGCGATGTGCATGTCGACGCCGTTGAGCGCGCGTACCTCGTGCTCGCCCATCCGGAAGATCTTGGTCACGTTCTTCAGCTGGATCATTGCTCTCCCGATGTGGGTGTCGCCCTCCTATCCAGCATGACAAGAATCACCGCCGGCCCGGCAGCTCATTTGGTCTGCGACGGTGCACCCACTTGGCCCAACGAGGGAGGGTTACGCCGGTTTCGGATCTTGCCCGAGGTTACGACTAAAGTAGGGAACGCTGCGTACCCTGTGAAGTCGCTGAGCTGCGCTCATGCACCGAAGAGAGCGGGCAGCGTGCCCTGCCAGGCGGCCCGCAACTCGGCCAGGTCGAGCGTGCCGAGGCCGGTGAGGGTGAGCCCGGTCGAGGCGGCCCCGGCGGTGGTGGTGACCCTGCCCACGTCGGTGCCGGAACCCGCCCCGGTGACCGTCCCCAGCTCGGTGACCGGGAGCCCGGCCTCGGCGCAGCACGCGAGCAGCCGGCGCTCGCTGTCGCCGCCGTCGTCCCGCACGGTGACCAGAACCCGGCCGGCCGACTCGGCGAACAGCGCCACGAACGGGTCCAGCCCGGCAGGCAGGGTGATCCGCGCGCCGAGGCCGCCGATCAGGCACGCCTCCACCAGCGCCTGCGCCAGCCCACCGTCGGACAGGTCGTGCGCGCTGGTGATCAGGCCGTGCCGGGCGGCGCCGGCCAGCAGCCCGGCCAGCGCGCGCTCGGCGGCCAGGTCCAGCGCCGGGGGGCGGCCCCCGAGGTGGCCGTGCACCACGTGCGCCCACTCGCCGCCGTCCAGCTCGTCGCGGGTCTCGCCGAGCAGAAACACCCGGTCGTCCTCGCCGGCGAACCCGCTGGGCACCCGCCGGGCGACGTCCTCCAGCACCCCGAGCACCCCGACCACCGGGGTGGGCAGGATCGCGGTGTCGCCGGTCTGGTTGTAGAAGCTGACGTTGCCGCCGGTCACCGGGATACCGAGGGTGACGCAGCCGTCGGCCAGCCCCTTCACCGCCTCGGCGAACTGCCACATCACCCCCGGATCCTCCGGCGACCCGAAGTTGAGGCAGTCGGTGACCGCGACCGGGACGGCACCGGAGACCGCGACGTTGCGGTAGGCCTCGGCCAGCGCGAGCTGGGCGCCGAGGTAGGGGTCGAGCGCGCAGAACCGGGCGTTGCAGTCGGTCGCCACGGCGAGCCCCCGACCGCCCTGATCGTCCAGGCGCAGCACCCCGGTGTCGTGCGGCTGGGCCGAGACGGTGTTGCCGCGCACGTACCGGTCGTACTGGTCGGTGACCCAGGCGCGGCTGCACAGGTTGGGGCTGGCCGCCATCCTGGTGACCGTGTCCAGCAGGTCGGCCGGGGTGCTCGGGCGGGCCAGCGCGGCGGTGGAGGCGGCGGTCAGCGCGTCCTGGGTGTCCGGCCGGCGCACCGGGCGCCGGTAGACCGGGCCCTCGTGCGCCACCGTGCGCGGCGGCACGTCCACCACGGTCTCGCCCTGCCAGGTGATGGTGAGCCGGTCGCCGTCGGTCACCTCGCCGATCACCGTCGCGCACGTGTCCCACTTGGCGCAGACCTTCATGAACGCCTCGACGTCCGCCGGGCGCACGACCGCGCACATCCGTTCCTGCGACTCGCTGGACAGGATCTCTGCCGGGGTCATGTTCGCCGCGCGCAGCGGAACCTGGTCGAGGTCGACGTGCATGCCGCCGTCACCGGCGCTGGCCAGCTCGCTGGTCGCACAGGACAGCCCGGCGCCGCCGAGGTCCTGGATGCCGACCACCAGCTTGTGCGCGAACAGCTCCAGGCAGCACTCGATGAGTACCTTCTCGGTGAACGGGTCGCCGACCTGCACGCTGGGCAGCTTCTTCCGGTTCCCGCCGCCCTCGCTAAACGTCTCGCTGGCCAGCACCGACACCCCGCCGATGCCGTCCAGCCCGGTCCGCGCGCCGAACAGCACGATCTTGTTGCCCGCCCCCGAGGCGTGCGCCAGGTGCAGGTCCTCGGTGCGCAGCACGCCGATACACAGCGCGTTCACCAGCGGGTTTCCCGCGTAGGACGGGTCGAATACCACCTCGCCGCCGAGGTTCGGCAGGCCCAGGCAGTTGCCGTAGAAGCTGATCCCGGAGACCACGCCGGGCAGCACCCGCTTCGTGTCGTCCGCGTCCACCGGGCCGAAGCGCAGCGGGTCGGCCACCGCGACCGGGCGGGCGCCCATGGCCATGATGTCGCGCACGATGCCACCGACTCCGGTGGCCGCGCCCTGGTGCGGCTCCACGTAGGACGGGTGGTTGTGGCTCTCCACCTTGAACGTCACGGCCCAGCCGTCGCCGATGTCCACCACCCCGGCGTTCTCCCCGATGCCGGCCAGCATCTTGGCCTTCATCTCGTCGGTGGTGGTCTCACCGAAATAGCTCAGGTGCACCTTGGAGGACTTGTAGGAACAGTGCTCGCTCCACATGACGCTGTACATGGCCAGCTCGGCGTCGGTCGGGCGCCGCTCCAGGATGCTCCTGATCTTGGCGTACTCGTCGTCCTTGAGCCCGAGCTCGTGGTAGGGCTGCGGCTGGTCGGGGGTTGCGGCGGCGGCCTTGACCGAGTCGATGCTCAGCCGCGAGGGCGCGTCCTCGGGGTCGATCACCCCGTCAGGCTAGTCGCTGTTCGTGCTCGACCGTGGTGACGTTCGTCGGTGCTGGTCGGCGTTCGTTCGTGGTCGGCGTTCGTTCGTGGCCGGCGTTCGTGCGTGGCCGGTCGGCGTTCGTGACTGGCGTTCGCCAGGTTCTGAGGTTCCCCCCGCAGCCAGGGCCTCGGCGTAGTTGATCTGCCCGTTATGTGAGCAGGTCGAGGGCGCGGTTGGGGTGTCGGGCGGTGTGTCGGCAGGCTTGGGCGATGTTGCTGGCGCCGGCCAGTCGGTGGCGGCTGACCGCGAAGTTGCGCAG
>JAJCYC010000017.1 GCA_029263115.1 Pseudonocardia sp.
GAGCCGGCCCTCGGTACCCACCTCCCGGGCCACCCGGGTCACCTCGTCGGCGAAGCTGGACAGCTGATCGACCATGGTGTTCACCGTGGACTTCAGCTCCAGGATCTCCCCCCGGGCATCCACGGTGATCTTCTGCGACAGGTCACCCCGGGCCACCGCCGTGGTCACCTGCGCGATCTCGCGCACCTGGTCGGTCAGGTTCGCCGCGAGCTGGTTCACCGCGTCGGTCAGGTTCTTCCAGGTGCCGGCCACCCCCGGCACCTCCGCCTGGCCACCCAGCCGGCCCTCGGTACCCACCTCCCGGGCCACCCGGGTCACCTCGTCGGCGAACAGCCGCAGCGTGTCGGTCAGTGAGTTGATCGTGTCCGCGAGCTCGGCGACCTCGCCCCGGGCACTCACCGTGATCCGCTGCTGGAGATCGCCACCGGCGATCGCGGTGGCCGCCGAGGAGATCGAGCGCACCTGGTTGGTGAGGTTGCTGGCCATCGTGTTCACCGAGTCGGTCAGAGCCCGCCAGGTGCCGGCGACCCCGCGCACGTCGGCCTGGCCACCGAGCTTGCCCTCGGTACCCACCTCCCGGGCCACCCGGGTCACCTCGTCGGCGAAGCTGGACAGCTGTCCGACCATGGTGTTCACCGTGCGGCCGATCCGCAGGAACTCCCCGCGCAGCGGCCGGTCCTCGATCTCGAGCGCCATCTGCTGGGACAGGTCACCGGCGGCCACGGCCACGATCACCCGGGCGATCTCGGCGGTCGGTCGGACCAGGTCGTCGATCAGCAGGTTGATCGACCGCGCGTCGTCGGCCCACGACCCGTCGAAGGCGTCCTCGTCGAGCCGCTCGGACATCCGGCCCTCCCGGCCGACCACCCGGCTGACCCGGCGCAGGTCCCGGTTGCGCCGCTCGAACGTGTCGACCATCTGGTGCAGCTCGTCGACCACCCGCCCGGCGTCCCCGCCCGGCCGGGTCAGCCGGATGTCCAGCCGTCCCTGGCGCACCGAGCGCAGCGCCTCGGCGAGCTCGGCGAGGAACCGATCGTCCCCTTCCGGACCGCCCGCTCCAGGCCCCCCGCCCGGTCCCGGACCGGACCCAGCGGTCCCGGGCGCGGTCTTCCTGGCCGGCGCCCCGGCTGACCTTCGTGCCGTCATGCTCCCGCCTCCCGCTGGTGGCCGACGTGCGTCCGCCTCCGGACACGGGACAGGCGGGGCACTCGCGCCGACGAGCAACCTGCCCGACCCTAGGACGCCCCGACACCATATGCCAGGCACCGTCGTCCCGGCCGCCGATCATCGACACCCGCCGCCCCGAGGTCCGACGTGGCCTCCCGGTACCGGCAGGGCAGACTGGCCGGTGTGGCGGCCCAGGACGATCGGTCGATCCGGTTCGAGCCGGGTCCCGACGCGCCACGGCTGGCCCGGCGCACCTTGCGCCACCAGCTCACCGAGCGCGGCGTCGACCCGGCCAGCGAGCTCTGCGACGACGCTGTGCTGCTGGCCAGCGAGCTGTTCGACAACGCCGTCCTGCACGCCGGCACGTCGTTCGAGCTGGAGACGAGGGTCGACCCGGACGAGGTGTTCGTCGGGGTCCGCGACCACGGCGCCGGCCCGCTCGAACTACACCTCAGCCAGCCGCGGGCACGCTACGGCCGGGCCGCCACGCACGGCCGCGGCTTGATGCTGGTGCAGCGGATGGCCCACACCTGGGGAACTCGCCACGACGCGGACGGATCCCTCCAGGTCTGGTTCGTGCTCCGCCGCCGGTCGCCCGCTGCCGGGCGGACACCGCCACGGCCGGCGGAGCCGGCAGCCGCGGCCGACGGGTCGGCGCCGCTCGAACGGGCGTGGGCCGACAGCGACACCCTGCGCTGGCTGCTGCGGGTGCCGGCCCACCCTGGCGGCCGGCTCGAGCTCCCCGAACTGGTCGCCGAGCTGGTACGCCGGCTGCGGGAGCTGACCGGGGTCCCGGGCATCCTGGTGGAGGTCGACGACGGCTCTGGTGGCGGGTTCCGGGAGCTGGCCCGCGACGGCGTCGACCCCGCCGAGCAGCCGCCGGACCGGCACCTGGACGTGGCGCTGCCGCTGAGCCCACCGCTGCGCGGCACCCTGCGACTGGCCACCCGGCCGGACGGGCCGCACGACCCCGACACCGTTGCGGCGCTGGCCGAGGTCGCCGCGCAACGCCTCGCGCTCGCCGTCGAGTCGGACTGGATGCGTGCCGCGGAGCGGCGCCGACAGACCTGGCTGGCCTACCTCGCCGACACCAGCGAGCTGCTGGGCCAGTCGCTCGACGTCGGTCTCACCGTCGCGGTGGTCCCGCACGTCGCGGTGCCCCGGCTCGGGAACTGGTGCGCGGTGTACCTGCCCGACGCCGGCGGCCAGCCCAAGCTCGCCGCCGTCAGCCACGCCGACGAGCGCGCGCTGGCCGAACTGCGCGCCGCGCTGGAGAACCACGCCGGCCAACCGTCGGCGGAACGGCCCCGGCTGGTCTAGCTGCTGCGCGGCGAGACGGCACCCACCTGGTTCCACCTGCCCACCGACGGGGTCGCGGTACCGATGACCTCGGCCGGTCGCCCGGTGGGGGTGCTCGCCGTGGGTCGGCGGTCCGACCGGGCGCACTCCCCGGAGGACGTCACGATCATCGCGGACATCGCCCGGCGGGCCGCGCTCGCGATCGACAACGCGCAGCGCGCGCAAGCCCACAGCGCCACCTCGCACGCCCTGCAGCAGGCCCTGTTGCCCCGCGCGCTACCCATCACCGCCGGCATCGAGTTCGCCGCCGCGTACCTGCCCGGTGGCACCACCTCCGAGGTCGGCGGCGACTTCTACGACGTCGTCCCGTCGGCCACCGGGGGGTGGCTGGCCACGATCGGCGACGTCTGCGGCAAGGGGCCCCGGGCCGCGGCCCGCACCAGCCTGGTGCGCGACGTGCTGCGGGTGTTGTTCCGGGACCGGGGTTCGCTGCTCTCGACGATCGGCTCGCTCAACGAGGTGATGCTGGAGGCTGCCGACCCGGCGCAGTTCTGCACCCTGGCCGCCGCCACCGTCGCCCGGGCGACCACACCGGGAGCCACCCACCTGGACGTCGAGCTGGTACTCGCCGGCCATCCCCAACCGGTGTTGCTGCGCACCGACGGGCACGCCGAGCTGGTCGGCCGGTTCGGCACCGCGATCGGTCTGGTGGACCGGATCGAGCTGACCCGCACCGGCCACCGGCTCGACGCCGGCGAGACGCTGGTGTTCTACACCGACGGGGTCACCGAGCGCCGCCGCGGCCGCGACGAGTTCGGGTCCGACCGGCTGGTGGAGGTGGTCGCGGGGTGCGCCGGGATGTCCGCCGAGCGCACCGTCGCCGCGGTCCGGGCCGCCGTCGAGTCGTTCTCCACCGACCTGCGGCGCGACGACATCGCGCTGCTCGCGGTCCGCGCCGCGCCCGCTCCGTGAGCAGGCGAGCCGGCGGCTAGCGTCGCGCTCCGCCGCCGAGCAGCGCCGGGCCCCTCGGTTCGGGGGCGGCGGTGGTGTCCCGGCGCTGGCTCCAGGCCAGCAGCACCACCCCGACCAGGGTGAGCACGAACCCGACGCAGCGGGGCAGCGCCGTCTCCGCGGTGGCGAACGGCTCGCCGAACACCACCACGCCGAGCCCGACCCCGATCGCCGGGTCGATCGCCATCATCGCGGCCAGCGAAGCCCCCAGCGGGCCGGACTGGAAAGCCGTCTGACACAGCAGTGCCCCGGCCAGCCCGCAGCCGAGGGCCGACCAGAGCTGCCAACTGGTCAGCAGGGACGGCAGCCCGTGCGCCACCAGCAGCCCGCCCCACGCCTTGCCCAACGCGGCCGAGGTGGCCAGCAACGTGCCGGCGGCCGCACCCAGGCACGCGCACCGCAGGCTGCCCCGCGCGGTCAGCCCGACGCCGAGGGTGACCGCGAGCACCGCTGCCGCCAGCGCCAGACCGGGCAGCCACTGCTCAGGGTCGGTGGGCAGCGCCGGATCCCGCTGCGGCATGACGGTCAGGAAGACCACCAGGCCGACCACCACGAGGCCCGCCGCCAGCAACTCCCGGCGCAGCACCCGGCGACCGGACAACCGCTGGGCGACCAGCGCGATCACCAGCCCGGTGGTCAGCAGCGGCTGAACCAGGGACAGCGGGCCGAGGTTGACCGCGTACAGGTGCAGCGCGACCCCGGTGAACTGGACGCCGAGCCCGAGCAACCAGCCCGGCCGGCGGGCCAGGTCGGCCAGCAGACCGGGGTGCATCGCACCGCGACGGCGGACCCGCAGGGCACCGTCGTGCTGCAACACCGACGCCGCCCCGAAGCACACCGCCGCGCACAGCGACACCACTACGGCGAGGGTCATGACCCGCCCGACCGTACGCGGGCCTTAGGCCGTTCGCCGCGTCGGACTCTGCCGCCCGCGCAGCAGGCTGATCACCACCTGCGCGGCGTCCGGATCCCGCACCACCGCGCCGGTGTCGCGGCGCAGCGTCGCGTGCCGGGACACCACCTCGGCGAGCTCGGTGACGTCACGGGGCCACGGCGCCAGGCCGGCGTCGACGAGCGTGCTGGCGTTGGCCGTTCCGTGCCCCGGGATCGGCCGGTAGGTGACCGCCGGCAGGCCGGCGGTCAGCGCCTCGGTCACGGACAACCCGCCGGCGTTGTGCACCAGCAGATCGGCCACCGCCATCAGCTCCGGTACATCGTCGCGCCAACCCAGCGCGAGCACCCGGTCGTCACCGACGAGCTGGTCACGCAGCCTGCTGTTGCGTCCGCACAGAACCACCACCTGCGCGCCGGCGTCGGCGATCTCCCGTACCGCGGTGGGTACCTCACCCATGCCGAGCGAGCCGGTGACCATCAGCGCGACCGGCCGGTCGGCGTGCAGCCCGAGCTCGGCGCGCAGCTGGCGGCACCGCTCGGCGCCGACCCGCGTGGCGAAGCGGCCCGATACGAGCCCGCCCACGGCGGTCATCGGCGTCCGGTAGGCCAGCCGACCCATCCGGGAGGTGGCCTCGGTGACCGTGAGGTGGTGGTCGACGTTCGGGTGCACCCACATCCGGTGCACCGCCGGGTCGGTCAGGTAGGTCACCGCGAGCGCGTCCATCGCGCCGTCCCGGCGCAGCATGCCGAGGGTCTGGCTGGCCAGCGGGTAGGTGGACACCACCACCTCGCGCCCGCGCACCCAACGGCGGACCCGCAGCCTGGCCACCCAGCACAGCAACAGGGTGATCTGCTGGACCCAGCCCCGGCGTTCCAGGTTGTCGAACAGCCAGTCGAAGAAGCGTGGCGCGTAGCCGATGCTCAGCGAATAGCCCTCGCGCAGCACCAGCCGACTGACCCAGGGCACCGCGTCCAACCAGTCGCGTCGGTCGGTCGGCACGCCGAGCGCAGTGAGCCGACCCACCAACTCGTCCGCCGCGCCGTCGTGCCCGGCCCCGACGCTGCCGGTGATCACCAGCACCCGCGGCCTGTCGCCGTCCACCGATCGGGACATCAGCATCCGACTCCCTGCTCCGACTGTGCCGCGGAGAACTCCTACAGCGTGTAAGAGCCTAGGACGGATCCGGACCCTGGGCAGCACGGAGCGATCTCCGACACGTGGACACGCCGAACACCGGGTCGACGTTTCAGCCTGCGGCCCGGTGGGGTTCAGACCGGGTTCAACCCCGGTTCAGCCCGGCCACCACCACTCGACGAGCCGATGGAACGCCAGTGTCGCCTGCACGGCGGCCACCGCGGTGCCCATCCCGAGAACCAGCAGGCCGCCGGGCAGCAGCGGCTCGGGGCGCTGCGGCTCGGCGCACAGTGCCGCCACCCGGGCGGGCACCCCTCGGGTCAGGAAGCCCAGGCCGCCGTGCGGGTGGCCCGAGCAGGCCAGCGCGGCCTTCGCCAGTGCCCGCGCGGCGAGCTCGCGCCCGCTCACCGCCGCGGCTCGTTCGTCCGCGGCGCGCTCGACCAGGAACGCCACCGCCTCGCGCACCGGGACCAGCATCGGGTTCACCGCGGCACACACCTCGACCACCGCACGCAGGCCGTGGTGACGGTCGCGCAGGTGCGCCCGCTCGTGGGCCAGCACCACCCGCCGCTCGGCCCCGTCCAGCATCGCCAGCAGGCCGCGGGTGACCAGGACCCGGCCCGGGCGGCCGGGCACCGCGATCGCGTGCGGCTCGTCCAGCGCGACCACGGCCAGCTCGCCCGGGGGGCAGGAACGGCACAGCGTCCGCAGCTCGCGGCCGGTGGCCGCCCGCACGCGCAGCACCCGCACGGCGCGCACCACCGCCGCGACGAGCAGCAGGGCGGCCAGCACGCCGACCTCCTCGGGCACCGGGTTGACCAGCCGCACGCCACGCTCGCTGGCCTCCTCGACCGCGAACGAGGTGAACCCGAGCAGGGTGACCGAGAGCAGCACCAGGGCCCAGGTGGTGCCCGCCGCGCACAGCATCGCGGCGCCGACCACCGAGATCACCGTGCCCCGGGTCGGCGCCAACCGCGGCGCCCACGCCCGGCCGAACACGGCGAGCAGCACCGACAGCGCCGCGGGTAGGTACACGCTCACCGTCATCGGCGTCGCCGCAGCATGTCCCGGAGCACCGCCGCGTCCTCCTCGGACAGCGAGGTGGCGAACCGTTGCAGCACCGACAGCCGGTCCGGGCCCCGGCGCAGCAATGCCTGCATCTGCTCGGCGGCCAGCTCCTCGGCGCCCTTGACCGGGTGGTACCGGTGTCGCCGACCGTCGCTGTCCCGCCCGACTATGCCCTTGTCGTGCAACCTGGCCAGGATGGTCTGCACCGTGGTGTAGGCCAGCCGGGAGTCCACGGCGCTCTGCACCTCGGCGGTGCTCAACGGACGGTCGGCCGCCCACAACGCGGCCAGCACCTCCGACTCGAGCGCGCCGGCGCGGCGCCGGGACCGGAACCGGGACGTGGGGCTCACGCCTCGATGGTAGGTCGCGGGGTGCGCTACAGCACCACGAGATCGCGCGGACGGTCGTTCAGCCGCTCGGCGCCGTCCTCGGTGACCACCACGATGTCCTCGATCCGGGCACCCCACTCTCCCTCCAGGTAGATCCCCGGCTCCACGCTGAAGGCCATCCCCGGCTCCAGGACGCGCTGGTTGCCGTCGACGATGTAGGGCGCCTCGTGCACGTCCAGGCCGATGCCGTGGCCGGTGCGGTGCACGAACCTCGGCCCGAACCCGGCCTCGGTGATGATCCGCCGCGCGGTCGCGTCGACCTCCTGGGCGTCGACCCCGGGCCGCACCGCGCGGCAGGCGGCCTCCTGGGCGGCCTGCAGCACCGCGTAGGCCTCCCGGACCGCGGCCGGGGGCGCCTCGGCGACCGCGTAGGTGCGGGTGCAGTCGGAGTTGTAGCCCGAGGCCAACGGTCCACCGATGTCCACGACCACCACGTCGCCGGCCCGGATCACCCGGTCGGACAGGTCGTGGTGCGGGCTCGCCCCGTTCGGACCCGAGCCGACGATCACGAACGCGGCGCGGGTGTGCCCCTCGGCGACGATCGCCGCGGCGATGCCGGCGCCGGCCTGGGCCTCGGTGCGCCCGGGACGCAGGAACTCGCCCATCCGGGCGTGCACCCGGTCGATCGCGGCGCCGGCCGCCCGCAGTTCGGCGACCTCGGCGGCGTCCTTGCGCATGCGCAGCTCGGCGAGCACACCCCCGGCCAGCGACTGGCGGGCCCCGGGCAGCGCGTCGCGCAGACCGAACACGTGCGCGGCCGGCATCGAGTCGGCCACCGCGAGCCGCCTCGGTCCGCCGGCCAGGTCGCTGACCAGCAAATACGGGTCCTCGCCGTCGGTCCAGGTGACCACCTCGACGCCGAGTTCGTCCAGCGGCAGCCCGGCCCAGCCCGGCTGCTCCAGCTTGGGCACCACCAGCGCGGGCGGCGCGGCATGCCCGTCGGCGCCCAGGACCAGACAGGTCAGCCGCTCGTGGCTGTCCCCGCCGCCACCGAGCAGGTAGCGCAGATCGGTGCCCGGGGTGACGACCAGCAGGTCGACGCCGGCCTCGGCGGCCTCGGCGGCGGCCCGGCGCAGACGCTCGGCAAGGAGCTCGACGGGGGTGCTCATGGCCTAGAGGGTAGAGGGTGCGCTCAGCGGGCCCGGCCGAGCGTGACCCGGCTGGCCGCCGATGCGGCGTTGCTCACCAGGCCCCCGATCGCCAGCCCGATCACCAGGTGGATCACCGCCTGGGCCAGCCGCACCGGCAGCGAGCCCGACCCGATGAACGGCACCACCACGGCGGCCACCGTCAGCAGCCCGACGATCCAGCCGAAGTACGACATCGGACTGGGAGTGCTGACCAGCAGCAGGTGCACCAGG
The DNA here is from genome assembly GCA_029263115.1 of Pseudonocardia sp. Taxonomy (GTDB): domain Bacteria; phylum Actinomycetota; class Actinomycetes; order Mycobacteriales; family Pseudonocardiaceae; genus Pseudonocardia. The sequence goes on from JAJCYC010000017.1 coordinate 8,325, forward strand.
CCGGTGGCCAGCAGCGCCGCCGCGATCGCCAGCACCACGAGGGTGACCGTCGAGGAGTCGCCGAACGCGCCGGCCTTCCTCGAGCCCAGCACCGCGAGCTGGAACACCGCGCGGCAGACCAGCACCCCGACCACCGCGACCAGGCCGGCGACCACGGCGGCGGCCACCCCGCCGGCCCAGAGCCGGCCGACGTTCACCTCGGTTCGCTCCTGCTCGACCGGCAGCGGCTGCTGGCCGCGGCGGCGGGCGTAGTCGTCGGGGCCGGGGTTGCGGTGGTCGCTGGTCACGCCGCACATCGTGCCGGCACCGCCGATCGGATGCCAGGCCGGGGTGCGCCCGTCGCGCTCCCGATCGAATGAACCTGCCCGCCGCGGGCGGCCCGGAACCCCGGCCGCCGGGCTGGCAAGCTGTGCCGGGTGAGCCGACCGCTGCTGCTGCTGGACGCCGCCAGCCTGTACTTCCGCGCCTTCTACGGGGTACCCGACTCGGTCACCGCGCCGGACGGTACCCCGGTGAACGCGGTGCGCGGGTTCACCGACATGGTGTCCCGGCTGGTCACCGAGCGGCGGCCGGCCAGGCTGGTGGCCTGCCTGGACCTGGACTGGCGGCCGGCGTTCCGGGTGCGGGCCATCCCGACGTACAAGACCCACCGGGTCGCCCCGGGTGAGCTGGTCGCGGCCACCGGCGATCCGGTCGGCGGGGCCGGTCCGGCCGAGGCGGTGCCGGACGGGCTGGCCCACCAGGTGCCACTGATCCTGGAGGTGCTCGCGGCCGCCGGGATCGCCACCGGCGGCGCGGAGGGCTATGAGGCCGATGACGTGATCGGCACCCTGTGCGCCCGGGAACGCGCGGTGCCGGTGGAGGTGGTCAGCGGCGACCGCGACCTGCTGCAACTGGTGCGCGACGAGCCCAACCCGGTGCGGGTGGTCTATGTCGGTCGGGGCCTGGCCAAGGCCGAGGTGTTCGGGCCGGCCGAGCTGGCCGCGAAGTACCGGGTGCCGGCCGAGCGGGCCGGCGACGCCTACGCCGAGATGGCCATGCTGCGCGGCGACCCCTCGGACGGGCTGCCCGGGGTGGCCGGTGTCGGGGAGAAGACCGCTGCGGCGCTGGTGTCGAAGTTCGGCTCGTGGGCCGAGCTGCTGGCCGCGGTGGACGACCGTTCCGACAGTCGCATCGCGGCGACCGCGCGCGCCAAGATGGCCGCCGCGGTCGACTACCTGGCGGTGGTGGAGCCGGTCGTGCGCGTCGCGGCGGACGCCCCGGTGAACCTCGACCGCGACGACACCCTGCCGTCCGCGCCGGTCGACCCGGACCGGCTCGCCGAGCTGGCCGAGCGGTGGGGCTTGGGCAGTGCGGCCACCCGGCTGCGCGCCGCGCTGGCCGGCTGACCCGGGCACCCGCGCGGTCGCGGGGCCGACCCGCGCCGGACCTCAGCCACCCAGCCCGACCACGCCGCGGCGCAGCTCGCGGATCGCGGCGAGCGCGGTGCGGCCCACCGGATGCTCCTTGCCGGCGACGCCGGCAAGCTGGTCGAGCAGGTCGATCACCTGCCGGCACCAGCGGACGAAATCGCCGGCGGCCAGCTCTTGTCCGTTCTCGGCGGCCACGGTGAGCACCGCAGACAGCGTCTGACCCCGGGCCCAGCGGTGCATCGGCCAGGCGAAACCTGCGTCGGGCTCCCGGGTGCGGTCCACCTTGTGCCGCCGCTCGTCGGAATCCAGCTCGCCCCACAACCGCACCGTGGCGGCCAGGGCCTCGGCCACCGCGCCGGCCGGCACCCGGGGCACGCCGCCGGTGTCCCGCCGGGACTCATAGACCAGCGCGGAGACCACGGCGGCCAGCTCGGCGGGTCCGAGCGCGTCCCAGATGCCGTGCCGCAGGCACTCGGCGGCCAGCAGGTCGGACTCCCCCCACAGCCGCGACAGCACCACACCGTGCTCGGTCACCGCGTCGCCGTCGAGGTAGCCGCGCTCGCGCAGCAGGGCGGTGATCCGGTCGAACGCCCGCGCCAGCGAGTGGGTGGTGGCCCGCACCTTCTGCCGCAGCTGCTCGGTCTCCCGGTCCAGCCGGATCCGCCGCTCGGCGAACCGGGCGTGGCTCTCCCGGTCGTCGCATCCGTGGCAGGGATGCGCCCGCAACGCCCGCCGCAACGTGGCCAGCTCGGCACTGTCCGCGCCGTCGACCCCGCCGCGGCGGCGACGCCCGCCGCCCGGGGCCACGATGCCGGTGTTGCGCAGGCTCGCGGCCAGGTCGCGGCGCACCCGGGACACCCGGTGGTCGGCCCGGCGGGGCAGCCGCATCCGGCCCAGCGGGCGCACCTCGGCGGGGAAGTCGGCGGCGGCCAGCCGGCCGGCCCAGCGGTCCTCGGTGAGCACCAGCGGGCGCGGCTCGCCGGGCTGGTCGAGCCCGGGATCCAGCACCACCGCCAGGCCCGCCCGCCGCCCGGACGGCACCGCGATCACGTCCCCGGGCCGCAGGGCGGCCAGCGAGTCGGCGGTGGCCGCCCGCCGGGCGGCGGCGCCGTCGCGGTGCAGCGACTTCTCCCGCTCGGACAGCTCCCGGCGCAGTCCGGCGTACTCGGCGAAGTCCCCGAGATGACAGGTCATCGCGTCGGCGTAGCCGGCCATCGCCTCGACGTTGCGCTCGATCCGCCGGGCCACCCCGACCACCGAGCGGTCGGCCTGGAACTGCGCGAACGACTGTTCCAGCAGCTCGCGGGCCGGTTCGGCACCGAGCCGGTCGAGCAGGTTGACGGCCATGTTGTAGCCCGGGCGGAACGAGCTGCGCAGCGGGTAGGTGCGGGTGGAGGCCAGTCCGGCGACCTGGGTGGGATCTACCCCGGGCTGCCACAGCACCACGGCGTGCCCCTCGACGTCGATTCCCCGCCGTCCGGCCCGCCCGGTGAGCTGGGTGTACTCGCCTGCGGTCAGCTCGACGTGCGCCTCGCCGTTGTACTTGACCAGCCGCTCGAGCACCACGGTGCGGGCCGGCATGTTGATGCCCAGGGCCAGGGTCTCGGTGGCGAAGACACACCGCACCAGGCCGAGCACGAACAGCTCCTCGACGGTCTCCTTGAACGCCGGCAGCATACCGGCGTGGTGCGCGGCGATGCCGCGCTCCAGTGCCTCGCGCCACTCCCAGAACCCGAGCACTCCCAGGTCGGCCTCCGGCAGCCCCGAGGTGTGCTTCTCCACGATCCGCCGGATCCGGGCCACCTCGTCCTCGCCGGTCAACCGCAGCCCGGCGCGCACGCACTGGCCGACGGCGGCGTCGCACCCGGTGCGGCTGAACACGAACGTGATGGCCGGCAACAGGCCCTGGCGGTCCAGCCGGTCGATCACCGTCACCCGGGAGGTGGGCCGGAACCGCGGGGGCGCGCCCCTTCCCCGGACGCGAGGGCGGGCCAGCGGGGCGGCCCGGTCCTGTTCCTGCGCGTGCCTGACCAGCTCGGGGTCGACGCTGAGCCGGCCCGCGTCGTCCTGGCCGGCGAACAGGTCGAACAGCCGGTTACCGACCATCATGTGCTGCCACAGCGGCACCGGCCGTTTCTCGTCGACCACCACGGCGGTGTCACCCCGCACGGTCACCAGCCAGTCGCCGAACTCCTCGGCGTTGCTGACCGTGGCCGACAGACCGACCACCGCCACCTCGGCCGGCAGCTGCAGGATGACCTCCTCCCAGACCGCGCCGCGGAAGCGGTCGGCGAGATAGTGCACCTCGTCCATCACCACGTAGCCCAGCCCGTGCAGCGCCGGAGAGGACGCGTAGAGCATGTTGCGCAGCACCTCGGTGGTCATCACCACCACCGGGGCGTGGCCGTTCACGGCGGTGTCGCCGGTCAGCAGCCCCACCTGGTCGGCGCCGTAGCGGGCGGCCAGATCGGCATACTTCTGGTTGGACAGCGCCTTGATGGGGGTGGTGTAGAAGCACTTCGTGCCCTCGCCCAGTGCCAGGTGCACGGCGAACTCGCCGACGACGGTCTTGCCGGCGCCGGTCGGGGCGCACACCAGAACGCCGTGCCCGTCGTCCAGCGCGGCGCAGGCCTGCCGCTGGAACTCGTCGAGGTCGAACGGCAGGAGCCCGGCGAAGTCGGCGAGCCGGGGGCGCGCGCCACGCTCCCGGGACGCGGCGTACGCCTGGGCGGGGGAACGGCTGGCCACCCCATCAGGCTGTCACACCCGGGGTCGCCCGTGTCGGCCGCCGACCCGGCCGGGGCACGCGGGTCGCCGGCGGGCCGGCTCAGGTGGCGTCGTCGTAGCCCGAACGCTGGGCCGGCAGCTCACTGGGCCGGTGGTCGACATCGGAGGGCAGATGGTCGAGCTCGGACGGGCGGTGGTCGACGTCGGAGGGCCGATCGAGGTCGTCCAGGCCGGCCGCCGAGCGCCGCCGGGCCTCCCGCCGGTCGTGGATCCGGGCCAGTTGGATCGAGGCCTCGAACAGCACGGTCAGCGAGCCGGCGAGCGCCACCATCGAGATCGGGTCACCGCCGGGAGTGGCCACCGCGGCGAACACGAAGAGTCCGAAGATCAGGCCCCGCCGCCAGTTGCGCAGCTTCTCATAGGTAAGCACACCGACCCGGTTGAGCATGACCACCAGCAGCGGCAGTTCGAAGCTCACCCCGAAGATCAGCAGCAGCGCGAGGAGCAGCCCGAAGTAGCTTTCGCCGGTGAGCAGAGTGGTCTGCACGTCGGCGCTGATGGTCAGCAGGAAGGCCAGGGCCTGCTGCACCACGAAGTACGCCAGCAACGCCCCGGAGGTGAAGAGCACCACCGCCGTGGCCACGAACGTCATCGCGAACCGGCGTTCCCGGGAGTAGAGGCCGGGGGTGATGAAACCCCACAGCTGGTAGAACCAGACCGGGCAGGCCAGCACGATGCCGGTGGCGATCCCCACCCGCATACGCAGCGAGAACTGGTCGAACGCGGCCACCGCGAACAGGGTGCACCCGCCGCCGGCGCTGGCCACCGGGCGGGCCGAGGCGGGCAGCGCGCAGTAGGGGCCCTTCAGCACCTCACCGAGGCTGGGGCCGCCGAACAGCCCCACCCCGAACCAGATGTAGCCGAACACCGAGGTCAGCGCGATCGCCGCCAGCGAGATGGCCAGCCGGGTACGCAGTTCGTAGAGGTGCTCGACGAGGGTCATCGTGCCGTCGGGGTTCTCCCGGCGACGGCGGCGTCGGGCGAGCAGGGGCCACACCGGCAGTCGCTACCGGGGGGTGTCGGCGCTGCCCGGGGACTGACCGGCCTGCGGCTGCGGCACGGACTCCGGGGCCGGACCGCCGACCGGCGGGGCGGCGGCGGGCGGGGCGGCGGGCAGCTCCCGCGGCTCCTCTGCCGGCGACTTGCCCCGTGCCTCGTCGTCGGCCTTCATACCCTTCATCTCACTCTTGAACACCCGGGCCGACTGCCCGACGGAGCGGGCCATCTCCGGCAGCTTCTTGGCGCCGAACAACACCAAGAACACCAGAGCGATGATCACCCAGTCCCAGCCCTGCGGCATGGCGTCGTTCCTCTCCGTGGCGGCCCGGTCGGAACCGATGCTACGCGCACGCGCCCGGCCCGCGCCCCACGCCCTCAGTGCCGATGATTCGCCGCCGACACTCGCTCCGCACTCCGCTCCTCGCTCGCCGACGCTCGCAGCGATGCTCACTCGCCGGCGGCTCGGCCGCCGGTTCCGCGCCGGGTCAACCGCCAGACCCGGACCAGCTCCTGCCCTGCACGCAGCCGCATCGATCCGTCGGCGACGGTGGCCCGCAGCTGGGAGACCGCGGCAAGACCGCGACGCAGCCGGGCGACCACGATCAGCACGACCCAGAGCAACGCGACCAGACCCGCCAGCAGCACCCCGCCCAGCAGCCATCCCATGGTCGGACACCGTAGTGCCCGGGTACCTGCCGGACGGACGCGGTCAGGACGCGGCGATCGCCTGCCGCGCCCGGTCCAAGACCGCCGCCCGCAGCGAGTCCGGCTCGAGCACCCGCGCCCGCCCACCCAGGCCCAGCACCAGGCGCACCATCCATGCGTCGTCGGTGAAGCGCATCCGCACGTCGGCGCCGCCGTCGTCCTGCTCGACCACCTCGTCGACCGGGTAGTACTCCCCAACCCATCTGGCCTGCGCGTTCAGCCGCAGCACCGCGACCCGCTGTTCGGGTGCCGGGCGGAACAGCCCGGCGGACAGGTCGGTCGGCAGGGCGCTGGGTGGCGGCGCGGCGGGTTCCGTCAGCTCCTCGACCCGGTCGATCCGATCCAGCCGGAACAGCCGGACGGCCTCCGCCGAACGGCACCAGGCTTCGAGGTAGCCGCGACCCTCGACCAGCAGCAGCCGCATAGGGTCGACCGTACGGTCGGCCACCACGTCCCGGGACGCGGTGTAGTAGCGGATCCGCAGGGCCCGGCCGCTGTCCAGCGCCGCCCGCACCGCGCCGGTGGCGGCCTCCTCCCGGGCGCCGATCCCGACCGCGACCGCCGCCGGGCGGTCCGCCCCGCCCACCGCGGCCTCGATCTTCGCCACGGCCCGCCGGACCACCTCGGTGTCCACCATCCCGGGGACCTCGGCCAGCGCCCGCAGGGCGACCAGCAGGGCGGTCGCCTCGGCCGTGGTCAGCCGCAACGGCCGGCGCATACCGGCGTCCTCGGTGACCGTCACGGTGTCCCCGGTGAACGACAGGTCGACCAGGTCGCCGGGGCCGTAGCCGGGCAGCCCGCACATCCACAGCAGCTCCAGATCGCGCCGCAGCTGCTTCTCCCCTACGCCGAAGTCCGCGGCGGCCTGCGCCACCCGAACCCCCGGGTGGGCCAGCAGGTAGGGCACCAGCGACAGCAGCCGGGGCAGCCTCGGCGCCGTCACGACGCCGCCTCCGCGTCGGAAAATACGTCGGCGGTCACGACCCACCCACCGGTACGGGCTCGATGTGCGCGGCGGCGGCCGCCGCCCAGATCCGCCCGACCGCGGCCGCCAACTCCGGCGGGTCGAGTACCGCGACGTCCGGGCCGTGTCCGGCGACCCAGCGGGCCACCGTCTCGCGGCCACGCAGCTCCAGCTCGAGCTCCTCGCCCGGCCGACCGTCGTGCGCTCGGGGGCCGAGAACCCGGCCCACCCGGCGCAGGCCCAGCGCCCGCCCGGAGGCCACCCACACCCGCGCCGACCCGGTGACCGGCGGCGGACCGGCGCTGCGCCGGACCAGCCCTACCAGGTCCACCCCGGCCAGGGCAACCACCTTCCCGGCCGGCCCGCTCGCCTCGACCGGGACACCGATCCGGGACACCCGGAAGCAGCGCACGTCGTCCCGGTCGCGGTCGTGGCCGACCAGGTACCAGCGTCCACGCCAGCTGACCACCCCCCATGGCTCGACGGTGCGCAGCCGAGGCTCCGCGCTCGGGTGCGGCCGGTGGGTGAAGGTGACCACCCGACCGGTCTGCACCGCGGCCAGCAGCGGCGCGAAAGCCGGTTCGGTCGCCCGCACCCGGGGTTCCACCCCCGCCCCGGCGCGCTCGTCGACCTCCACCCCGGCCGCACGCAGCTTCACCAGGGCCCGGTGCGCCGCACCGGCCAGCTCGGGGCCGTCCCAGAGCCGTCCGGCGAGCGCGACCGCAGCCGCCTCGTCGGGGGCCAGGTCGATGTCACCCAGCTCGTAGTCGTGGCGGGCGATGCGGTAGCCGTCGACGGCGTCGAACGCGGACAACCGCCCGGTCTCCAACGGCACACCGAGGTCGCGCAGCTCGGCCTTGTCCCGCTCGAACATCCGGAAGAACGCCTCGTCGGTGGGTGCGTCGGCGTAGCCGGGGACGGTCGTGCGGATCCGGTCCGCGCTCAGGTACTGCCGGGTGGACAGCAGGCAGAGCACCAGGTTGACCAGGCGCTCGGCGCGGGCGGAGGACACCCCCGGCATGGTACGGCCGTTCCGCCCGCCGGCGCGGGAGGTTCGCCGGGAAGACTCGCTCAGCCCGCGGCCGCGGCGCGGTCCGCCCCCGGCCGGCCGGGTGGTCCACCGGGCTCACCAGCAGGAACCCGATCTGACCGGCGAGCGCGGCCACCGCACCACCGAGTCGGACCGGGCCCGCGCCGCACGGCTCGACCGGCGAGGGTCCGACGGGTGACGGCCGTCCAACACCTCGGCGTCCGGCACCCGCGATCCCCGGGCGGACGCGCGCCGGCAGGCGACGTCAGCCGGTAGAGCGGCCGCTGTGAAGAGAATCGACCGTAGCCGGACTACGCGACCTTTTCGAGGGTGACTCGGTAGCCGAGGTTGTGGAGTTGGTTGATGAGTCGTGCGCGTTGATGGTCGGTGTTGCGGCGGGTGAAGTAGTCGCCTCCGAGGTC
>JAJCYC010000018.1 GCA_029263115.1 Pseudonocardia sp.
GGGACCGATCCCGACCAGATCATCACCCCGGAGGCCCGGGAGTGGATCGGCAAGGTCTACCCACCGTCGTACTTCGACGTCAGCGCCACCGACATCGCCAAGTACGCCTACACCATGGGCGAGACCTCTCCGGTGCACTTCGACGAGAAGGCCGCCCAGGCCGCCGGGTTCCGCACCATCGTGGCCCCGTTGGGCTACTACGTCGCGGTCCGGATCGGCGCCACGATGGTCCGCCCGCGCTCGGAGATGATCGATGACGGCACCCCGGACGACGACTTCCCACCGGTGCGAGCCACCCAGGTGATGGCCGGCGAGACCGACGCGAAGTTCGTCGGGCGGATCCACGCCGGCGATCGGATCACCGTGGAGAAGTCCCTGGTCGGGCTGAGTGAGAAGTCCGGCTCCTCGGGCCGGCTGGGCCTGATGAAACTGCGGTTCCGACTGTCCAACCAGCTCGGCGAGGAGATCGTCGTCGAGGACTACACCAGGATTCTGCGATGACCGACAGCGCGATGACCGACAGCCCCGGGACCGCCGTCGAGGAGGGCGACACGATCGGTCCGGTCGTGCACCGGCCGGACCACGTGATGATGTTCCAGTATTCGGCGATCCTGTGGAACCCCCACCGCATCCACTACGACGCCGACTACGCCCGCGACGTCGCCGGCCACCCGGACGTGGTGGTACCCGGCCCGATGCAGGGCACCTTCCTCGAGCAGCTGCTCACCGGGTGGGCGCAGGCGAGCGAGCTGCTGGAGCTGCGCTACCGCAACCGGGCCTCGGCCTACGTCGGTCAGGAGCTGACCGCCCAGGGCAAGGTCGTCGAGGTGAACTCCGCCGAGGGAACCGCCCGCTGCGAGGTCTGGGTGTCCAACGCCGAGGGCCGCACGACCACCATCGGGGAGGGCCTGGTCCGGCTGTGAGGACCTCGAAGGACCGCCGCGCGGTCGGCTACCGTGTGGCCGGGCCACGGTGACACCCGAACCACGGTGACACCCGAACAGACTCAGGGGATGTGTCAGCCAGATGGAGATCGACTTCTACCAGAACAACCCGCCCCGCCCGAGCGAGGCCCGCGCGCAGGGGGCCGCCCTGGAAGGATCCGGTTTCGCCGGGCTGTGGTCCATCGAGGCCGGCAGCGATCCGCTGCTGCCGCTGATCCTGGCCGCCGATGCCACCGAGCGCATCCAGCTCGGCACGGCGATCGCCGTCGCGCTGGCCCGCAACCCGGTGGTGCTGGCACAGGCCGCGCACGACCTGAACGTGCTGGCCGAGGGTCGGTTCATGCTGGGGCTGGGCTCGCAGGTCAAGGGGCACATCGAGCGCCGTTATGGAATGCCGTGGTCGCGCCCGGCCGCGCGGATGCGCGATTTCATCGGCGCCCTGCGCGCCGTGTGGTCGTGCTGGAACGACGGCACCGCCCTGGACTACCGGGGTGAGTTCTACCAGCACACCCTGATGACGCCGATGTTCTCCGCCGCGCCGTCGGAGTTCGGTCCGCCGCGGGTGATCCTCGCGGGGGTCGGTGAGGTCATGACCCGGCTGGCCGGCGAGGTGGCCGACGGGTTCGCCGCGCACCCGCTCACCGTGCCGGGGCTGCTCGACGAGTTCACCCTGCCGATGCTGCAACGCGGGATGGAGCTCTCCGGCCGCGACCGCGCGAGCTTCTGTGTGATGGCGCCGGTGATGGTGGTGACCGGCGCGGACAGCGCGTCGATGGACGCCGCCCTGGCCGCGACCCGCCAGCAGATCGGCTTCTACGCCTCCACCCCGGCCTACCGTTCGGTCCTGGAGTTCGTCGGCGCGGCCGACATCGGTCCCCAGCTGACCGAGTTGTCGCGCCGGGGTGAGTGGGCGCAGATGTCGAACCTGATCAGCGACGACCTCGTCGAGGCCTTCGCCGTGGTGGCGCCACCGGAGCAGCTGACCGCCCGGCTCCGGGACAGGTTCGACGGCCGGCTGGACCGGGCTGCTCTCTACGCCCCCTACGACATCGACCCCGGGCTGTGGCAGACCGTGATCGACGCCGACCGGGCCGGCGAGGTCACAGCGAGCGGGAGATGAGCTCCTTCATGATCTCGTTCGTCCCGCCGTAGATCTTCTGCACCCGGGCGCCGGCGTACATCCGCGCGATGGGGTACTCGGTCATGTAGCCGTAGCCACCGAAGACCTGCAGGCAGCGGTCGATGATCTGGCACTGCTTGTCCGTCGCGAGATACTTGGCCATCGACGCCGTCGCGGCGTCCAGCCGTCCGGCGACGTGCTCGCCGATGCAGTGGTCGACGAAGGTCCGCAGGGCCAGCGTCTCGGTTGCGCATTCGGCGAGCACGAACCGGGTGTTCTGGAACGACATGAGGTCCTTGCCGAAGGCGGTGCGTTCCTTCGCGTAGGCGATCGTGACCTCGACCGCCCGCTCCGCGGCCGCCACCGCGCCGACCGCGATGGCCAGCCTCTCCTGGGGAAGTTGCTGCATCAGCTGGACGAAGCCCAGTCCCTCGCTGGTGCCGATCAGGTTGGTGACCGGGACCCGCATGTCGGTGAAGGCCAGCTCGCGGGTGTCCTGCGAATGCTGGCCGATCTTGCTCAGCACCCGGCCACGCTCGAACCCGGCCAGGTCCTTCGTCTCGGCCACGATCAGGGACAGACCCTTGCCGCCCGGCGCGTCGCCGGTGCGGGCCACGATGATCAGCAGATCGCAGTGGGTGCCGTTGCTGATGAAGGTCTTGGCCCCGTTGATCACGTAATGATCGCCGTCGCGGCGCGCGGTGGTGCGGATGGCCTGCAGGTCGCTGCCGGTGCCCGGCTCGGTCATCGCGATCGCGCCCACGTACTCGCCGCTGGCCAGCTTGGGCAACCAGCGCTGCTTCTGCTCGTGGCTGGCGTACCCATTGACGTAGTGCGCCACGATCGTGCTGTGCACTCCGTAGGCGAAGCCGTCCTCGACGATGCGGGCGAGCTCCTCGATGACCACCGCCTCGTGGGCGAACGTGCCGCCACCGCCGCCGTACTCCTGCGGACAGCTGATGCACAGCAGGCCGAGCTCGCCGGTCTTGTTCCAGAACTCGCGGTCCACCGCGTGCTGCTCGGACCAGCGCTCGTGGTGCGGCTCGGCCTCCTTGGCCAGGAAGGTCCCGGTCATCTCCCGCAGGTGCCGCAGGTCGTCGGTCATCCAGGGCGACTCGTAGGTCATCGCGGGCTCCTCCCCGTCAAGCGCCGGACACCCGGCGGTGGTGGCCGGCCCAGTGCGGCTCGCGCAACTGCTTGCGCAGCAACTTGCCCACCGGGCTCTTCGGCAACGGCTCGGTGGTGATCTCCACCCGGCCGGGCTTCTTGTACGAGCCCAGCCGGTCCCGGCACAGCTCGATGATCTCCTCCTCGGTGACCGCGCCGACCTCGCCCACGCAGACCACCGCCATCGGCGTCTCCCCCCAGCGCTCGTGGGGAACCCCGAACACCGCCGCCTCGATCACCGCGGGATGGTCTTCGAGCACCGTCTCCAGCTCGGCCGGCCAGATGTTGAACCCGCCCGACACGATCATGTCGTCGGCCCGGTCGAGCACGTACAGGAAGCCGTTGCGGTCTATCCGACCGACGTCCTGGGTGTGCACCCAGCCATCGATGAGCCGGCCCTTGGTGAGCTGTTCGTCGCCCCAGTAGGCGCGCATCTGACCCTCGACCTTGGCGACGATCTCGCCCTCCTCGCCCAGCGGCAGCACGTTGCCGTCGAGGTCGCGGATCTCGACCTGGGCGAAGGGGTAGATCCGCCCCGCCGCGCGCAGCGGTGTCGAACCCTCGATATCCCCGAACCACTCCTTCGGCCCCATACCGGCGAGCGGAACGGCCTCGGTCTGGCCGAAGGCCTGGTAGAGCACGTCGCCGAACACCTGGTGGGCGAGCAGCGCGGTGGCGTCGGTGATCGGCGCGCCGCCGACCAGCAGCGCCCGCAGGTCCGGCCAGCCGTCGGTGGTCGCGAGCGGGTCGCGGGCCAACGCCGCCAGCAGGCTCGGCGCGGCGAACATGTGGCTGACCCGGTGCGCGCGCATCATCGCCAGCACCTTCGGCGGGTCGAACGCGCCGAACAGCAGGTTGACCGCACCGCCGAGCCACCCGGGCAGGAAGAGGTACCCGGAGGCGTGCGAGATCGGTGCCGCGTGCCCGACGACGCTGCCCGGCCCCATCCGTTCCATCAGGTAGGCCCAGTTGCGGCAGTTGCACACCCAGTCGTGGTGGGTGTAGGCCACGCCCTTGGGCCGGCCGGTGGTGCCCCCCGAGTGCCGGATGATGTACCAGTCCTCGCCGTCGATCTCGACCATCGGGTCGGTGGGGTCCTGGGCGGCCAGCCAGTCCTCGTAGGTCTCGTCGCGCACCAGCACGTGCCGCAGGCAGTCCACCTTGCCGGGCAGGTCGAGCACCGTGTCGGCGAACGCCGGATCGGTGAGCACCACCGCGCAGTCGGTGCCCTCGATCATGTGGCCGTGCGCCTCGGCGGAGTTGCGCGGGTAGAGCGGCGCCCGGACCGCGCCGGCGATCGCGCAGCCGAGCAGGAAGTCGGCGCAGCCGACGTTGTTCTCCTCCAGACCGGCGACCCGGTCGCCGGGGCGCACCCCCATCGCGCGCAGCCCGTTGGCCAGCCGGACGCCGCGCTCCCACGCCTGGGCGAAGGTCAGCGTCCGGTCCTCGGTGATGATGGCCGGACGGTCGGCGTTGAGCCGCACGGCCTGACGCATCAGGGTGGTGACGTCCATCAGCCCGACTCCCTCGTCGACGGTGGTAGCCACCAGGCCGTGCACCAGCCGAGGGCCCGCCGCCCGACTGTACGATCCGCCATATTCACGGTCAATGGAGTCAGTCGTCGGGGCTCCGCCGCGCGAGGTCGGCGACCTGCTCGCGCAGGGTGAACTTCTTGATCTTCCCGCTCGGGGTGACCGGGAACTCGTCGTAGACCCGCACGAACTCCGGCCAGAAGTGCGGGGTGAGCTTGTGCGCCCGGAGCCACTCGCGCAGGTCCGCGACGCCGAAGCTCGTACCCGCCCGCGGCACCACGCACGCGCAGGCGCGCTCGCCCAGCCGCTCGTCGGGCACCGCGACCACCGCCACCGAGTACACGTCTGGGTGCGCCAGCAGCAGGTCCTCGACCTCGACGACCGGGATGTTCTCCCCGCCCCGGATGATGATGTCCTTGCTGCGGGCGCTCATCACCAGGTAACCGTCGGCGTTGATGCAGCCGCGGTCCCCGGTGACGTACCAGTCACCGGCCAGGAAGTGCGCGGGCGCCAGCCCGGGCTGCAGGAACCCCACGTGCCGCGACGGTCCCCGCACCACCATCTCCCCCACCTCGTCGGTGCCGAGCTCCGTGGTCAGGTCGTCGCTGAGGATCCGCACCTCGATCGGGGACCGGGCGATGCCGTCGGTCCGGGACACCACCTCCAGCGGGTCGGTGCGGTTGTGCGAGGTGCCCAACCCCACCTCGGTCATGCCCCAGATGCCGTAGAAGTCGACCTCGGGCAGCTCCCGGCGGGCCCGGATCGCCAGCGGCGTGGGGAACCCGGAGCCGAAGCAGCCCACCTGGCGGACGCTCGACAGGTCACGGGAGGCGAACTCGGGGTGTTCCAGGGTGTCCTGGAGGAACGGGGTCGCACCGTTGGTCATGGTGACGCCCTCGGACTCGACCAGGTCGAGGTACTCCCCGGCATCCCAGACGTCCTGCAGCACGATCGTGGCGCCCAGCCGGATCGGCGCCAGCACCCCGAACAGCATCCCGGTCTGGTGCCCCAGTGTGGACGCCATGTGGTACACGCCGTCGGATTCCAGCTCGCGCCGCTCCACGATCACCCGGGCGCCGTAGAGCAGCGTGATGTGGGTGTGCAGCACGCCCTTGGCCTCCCCGGTGGTGCCGGAGGTGAAGGCGAGCTGGGCGACCGAGTCGGCGCTGGTCGCGGCGTCGGTGAAGCCCGCACCGGCCATCCGGCGGGCGCCGGCGGCCAGCAACTCGGACCAGGACAGGCCCTCCTCGGGTGCCGCACCGTCGATCACCACGAGCTGGCGGACCGAGGGCAGCCCGTCCCGGAGCATGGTCATCATCTTGGCGTGCCCGAAGCCGCGGAACGAGTCGACGGTGACCAGCACGGTGGGGCGGCCCAGGCCGAGCATCACCGACACCTCGCGTTCGCGGAAGATCGGCGGCAGCGCGTTGAAGACCGCCCCGAGCCGCGAGCAGGCCGCGACGAGCACGACCAGCTCGACCCGGTTCGGCAGCTGCCAGGCGACCAGGTCGCCCTCCTGGACACCCAGCTCCGCGAGACCGGCCGCGACCACCCGGCTGAGTTCGGCCAGCTCCCGGTAGCTGGTGCGCCCGTTGCGGTCGACCACCGCGACCCGGTCCGGTTCACGCTCGGCGGCCGCGTCGAGCTGGTGGCACAGCCGGATGTCGCCCCAGTGGCCGGCGGCGTGGAAGTCGGTCAGTTTCTGTTCGGTGAGCTGGGTCAGCAGCTCGCTCCAGTCCCGCATCAGCGCAACCCTCCGTCGAGCCGCAAGGCGGTACCGGTGCAGTACGCCGACGCGTCCGTGGCGAGGTAGACCGCGGCCCCGGCCACCTCCTCGGGCTCGCCGCAGCGCCCGAGCAGGGTCCCCGCCGTGATTTCGTCGATGAACTCCGCAGTCCAGTCCCGGGCGATGTCGGTGCGGAACGGGCCGCACTGGATGGTGTTGACCCGCACAGTCGGTGCGAACGCCCGGGCCAGTCCCTCGGTCAGCACCTGCAGACCGCCCTTGGCCAGCGCATAGGGCAACGAGTTCGGCAGCGGACGCAAGGTCTCGATCGAGCCGATGTTGATGATCGAGCCGCCGCCCTCGGCGACCATCCGGGTGCCGATCAGCGTGGCCAACCGGAACGGCCCCTTGAGGTTGACCCCCAGCACCTTGTCGTAGAGCGCCTCACTGATCTGGTCCAGGCTGGGGTAGAGCGGCGACATCCCGGCGTTGTTGACCAGCACGTCGACCCGTCCGAACTCCTGGTACGCGGAGTCCACCAGTGCGTCGCACTGCGCCCAGTCGCTGACGTTGCACCCGACCGGCAGCGCCCGCACGCCGTACCGGTCGGCAACCTCCACGGCCAGCTCGGCGCAGCTGTCCAGTTTGCGGCTGGCGATCACCAGATCGGCGCCCTCCTTCGCGAAGGCCTCGACCATTGCTCGGCCGAGGCCTCGGCTGCCACCGGTGACCAGGGCCACCTTGCCGGTCATCGTCATCGTGTCTCCATGGGGTGCTGGTCGGTCCTGGCCGCGCCGGAGCGCGCCCGTCTCGGGATGCACGCTAGCGTCATGAGTGGCGGGCCGGAATGTCCACGGCCGACGGTCGATATTCGTCGGAGTAGGCTGCGGGTATGCGAACCGGTGACCTGGTCCGTGCCCCCGGACGGGATGGGCCCGGCGGCAATGCGCCGCTGTGACCGGCCCCAGCGGCCCGACCGGGTCCGAACTGCGCAAGTCGCTGCGGCTCACGGTTCCCGCACCGGCGCTCTTCGATCTGCTGGTGTCCGAGGACGCTGTTGCGCACTGGATGGGCGCCGAGGTGGAGATCGACGCGGTGCCCGGCGGGGAATACCTGGTACGACGGGCAGGTTGGCCCGAGGTCGCCGGTGAGATCACCAGGCTGAGCGCACCGAACCGGCTCGACGTGCGGTGGTCCAGCCCGGAGTGGGACGGCGCGCTGACCACGACGGTCGAAATCCAGGCGGACGGGGAACGAGCCAGTCGGCTACGGCTGGTGGAGACGGGGTTCGGTGACGACGACCTGCTGCGGCGCCGGGACTGGCTGTGGTCGCACTGGCTGGTCCGGCTGGCGGCCGCGGGTGCCCAGCACGGCTCCCCGGGCTCCGCGCAGCCTCGTTGACCCCTAGCCGACCGGTCGGTATGTTGCCGGTGACGCAGGCCACTGCCGGCCCTCCTCCCGTCCCCACCGGCAGAACGGAGCGAACCGCGATGAAGGACTTCCCCTACAAGATTGCTCCTACCGGCTGGTTCCAGGTCGGCTGGAGCCATGAGCTGGCGCCGGGGGAGCTGCGCTCGATGCGCTACTTCGGCCAGGATCTGGTCTGCTTCCGCACCGCCTCAGGCCAGATCAAGGTGCTGGACGCCTACTGCGGGCACCTGGGTGCCCACCTCGGTGTGGGTGGCACGGTCTCCGGGGAGAACGTGGTGTGTCCGTTCCACGGCTGGTCGTGGAACGGCCAGGGACGCAACACCGACATCCCCTACAGCGAGCGTCCGGTCAAGGTCTGCATCCGGCACTACCCGGCGGTCGACTCCAACGGCGTCATCCTGGTGTGGCACGACCCGGACGGCGGTCCCCCGACCTGGGAGATGCCGCAGTTGCCCGAGTACGGGCGGCCGGACTACTTCGCCGCCAACCCGCACGCCATGCGCAAATGGACCGGCCTGCGGTTCCCGCCGCAGCTGGCGGCCGAGAACACCGTCGACCCCATGCACTTCCGCTACGTGCACCGTGCGCCTCGGGCCACCGTGATCGAGAAGTTCAGCACCCAGGGCGAGTACGCCTATGTGCTGCACGACTACGCCTACGGCAGGCACGGCGGAGACCTGACCCCCGGTGGCACCGTCGACGGCCAGCTGGAGGTGGAGCTGTGGGGGGTGGGCATCATCGTGTTCCGGATGAAGGTCTACGTCGAGGCCGCGCAGCTGGTGAACGTCACGCCGGTCGACGACGAGACCTCCGAGATGTTCTTCTCGATCTGGCTGCGCAAGAACGACCGGTCCGCCGAAGCACCCGACGAGCACGAACGCAGGGTCATCGAGGAACAGTTCCGCCAGGTTGCGATGGACATCCCGATCTGGGAGAACATGCGTTACACCGCACCGGCTCCGATCGTCAAGGAGGAGTCGCCCACCTACCAGAACTTCCGCAAGTGGTCGCGGCAGTTCTACGTCGAGGCCACCCGCGAGGACGCTGCGGCGGCGTCCGCCCGCGAGCCCGCATCCACCCACTAGGAACCACCCACCATCAGGAGGACGACAGTGACGACCGTCGATGGCAGCGCTGGGCCGGACCGATCCGCCGGCGCGCTGGCCGGCCGGGTCGCCGTGGTCACCGGCGGCGCGAGCGGGATCGGCCGGGCCATCGTGCTGCGGTTCGCCGCTGAGGGTGCCCGGGTGGTCGCGGTCGACCTGAACGCGGACAACGGCAAGACCCTGCTGTCCGACGCCGACGCCGCGGGTCTGGACGGCGCGGTGTGCTTCGAGCAGGCCGACGTGTCCAGCGAGGAGGACGTCGCCCGCGCGATCGGTCGAGCCGGGTCCGAGTTCGGCCGGCTCGACGTGATGGTCAACAACGCCGGGGTGGGCGGTGCGTTCGGCCCGATCACCGAGGTCGAGACCGACGACTGGGACTACACCTTCGCGGTCCTGGTCCGCGGGGTGTTCCTGGGAACGAAGTACGCGGTGCGCGCGATGGCCGAGCACGGCCAGGGTGGCTCGATCATCAACACCGCCTCCATCGCCGGACTCAGCGGTGGCGCCGGACCGGCCGCCTACTCGGCGGCCAAGGCCGCGGTGGTCAACCTCAGCAGGGCCAACTCGGTGGAGCTGGCACCGTCCCGGATCCGGGTCAACGCGATCTGCCCGGGCATCATCCTGACCCCTCTGCTGCACCAGGGCAGGGAGGAGCAGACGCGCGAGCTGCTCCCGGAGATCCAGCCGTGGCCCGACTACGGCCGCCCGGAGAACATCGCGGGGGTCGCGCTGTTCCTGGCCGGCGACGACTCGACGTTCGTCACCGGCCAGGCGATCGCCGTCGACGGCGGGCTGACCGCGATCGGGCCCGATCTGGCCAACCGGCTGCGCACGGCGCCCGGGGACGCCGGGCTGGTCGGGGTCAACCGGGGCACCACCGGGGAGCGCTCCCAGATCCGCCGACGCCTGGGCCGCGACGTCGGCCCGACGTAATGACCGGCCTGCCTCGCGGCGGAGCGTTCGCCGCGATCGTGGAAGCCGCGGTCGACCTGTTCCACGAGCACGGTTACGAAGCCACCTCGGTGCAGCAGGTGGTGGAGCGGGCCCGGGTCACCAAAGGGGCCTTCTACCACCATTTCGCGGCCAAGGAAGACCTGCTGCTGCTGATCCACGCCACCTTCATCGACCGCCAGCTCGACGTGCTGCGCGCCGCGGTGTCACGCGGGCGACCAGCCAAGGAGCTGCTCGCCCTGGTGACCGAGGAGATCCTGGTGGGCGCCGGGGCCGACCGTCGATATCAGACGATCTTCTTCGAGCACCGCCGGTTCCTGTCCGGTGACCGGTTCACCGCGGTGCAGAAGAAACGCGAGGAGTTCGAGCAGCTGGTGGTGGACATCATCGAGTCCGGCATCGCGGACGGCTCGTTCCGCCGGGTGCCTTCCGCGCGGGTGCTCGCCTTCGGACTGATCGGGATGAGCGCCTGGGCCTACCAGTGGTACCGACCCGGAGGGATGACCCCGCGCGACATCGGGCGGCTCTACGCGGACACGGTGCTGCACGGACTGGCCACCGAGCGGCCACCGGCCGGCTGCGGATCGGCCACGGAGAT
This sequence comes from Pseudonocardia sp., assembly GCA_029263115.1. Classification (GTDB taxonomy): domain Bacteria; phylum Actinomycetota; class Actinomycetes; order Mycobacteriales; family Pseudonocardiaceae; genus Pseudonocardia. The sequence goes on from JAJCYC010000018.1 coordinate 10,576, forward strand.
CACGACACCGTGACGGCAACGTGTCGGGAGGTTTGACCGATCGGGCGCGGATGCCCATTTCGGGCGGTATCGTGCCGAGTTGGAAGGCAGGCCACCGTTCGTCCCGGCGCATCCGCGACATGGGCGTGACGCCGACGCCGACGCCGACGCCAACGTCAGAGGAGACGGCATGGATTTCGCGCTGAGTACCGAGCAGGAGGACTTCCGGGTCGCGATCCGGCGGTTCGTCGACGAGCGGTCGCCGCTGTCGGCGGTCCGTGAGGCGGTCCAGACCGACGCCGGGCATGACACCGGACTGTGGTCACGGATGAGCCAGGACCTGGGTCTGCCCGGACTACTGATCCCGGAGAAGGTCGGCGGCTCGGGCGCGACGATGGTCGATGCGGCGATGGTCGCCGAAGAGCTGGGTCGTGGGCTGGTACCCAGTCCGTACTTCGCCACGGTCGCGCTCGGGGTCGTCCCGCTGCTGGCAACCGTGCCGAGCGGCATCGGCGCCGGCGTGCAGGCCGACGTCCTGACCGAGGTGGCCGCCGGGGGTTGCACCCTCACCACCGCCATGACCGAGCCCCGCGCGGCGAACTCGCTCGCACCGGTCTCGCTGCGGGCCACCGCCACGGGCGGGCGCACCACCCTCACCGGACGGAAGATCCAGGTCATCGACGGTCACACCGCGGACAAGGTGATCGTGGTGGCCGTGTCGGCCGAAGCCGAGTCCCGCTACGGCTTCTACCTGGTCGACGGCGACGCCGAAGGACTCACCCGGACCAAGGTCGAGACGTTGGACCTGACGCGCCCGATGGCCCACCTGGAGCTCGACGGGGTGCCGACCACCCGGCTGGGCGAGCCGATGAGCTGGTCCGAGGTCGAACGCGTGCTGGACCGCTCGGCCACCCTGCTCGCCGCAGAGATGGTCGGTGGCCTGGAGGGCGCCATGACCCTGGCGGTCGAGTATGCCAAGGTGCGCCACCAGTTCGAGCGTCCGATCGGTTCGTTCCAGGCGATCAAACATCGCTGCGCGGAGATGGCCGTGGAGCTCGACGCCGCCCGGGCCGCCAGCCTGCACGCCGCCTACCTGGCCTCGACCGACGATCCGGGCCTGGCCACGGCGGCCCCGGTTGCGCTGGCCACAGCCGCCGCCGGGTTCGCGTTCGCCGCGTCCTGGGACATCCAGATCCACGGCGGCATCGGCTTCACCTGGGAACACGACGCCCATCTCTACTACCGCCGCGCGAAGGCCGACGAGGTGCTGTTCGGCTCACCGAGGCAGAACTGGTTGGCGCTGGCCGACCGTCTCGGCATCTGAGTCCTTGCCGATCTGACACCCCCGCCGTCGAAGGGAATACCGATGGACCTCACCTACCCCGCAACGGCCGAGGAATTTCGCCAGCGGGTTCAGTCGCTCATCGCCGAGAACGTACCTCCCGGCTTCACCGGAACCGGTGCCCTGGAACGTGCCGAGCGCGACAAGTTCGCCCGCCGGTGGCGCCGGACGCTGGCCGAACACAATCTGCTCGCGGTGTCGTGGCCGGCCGAGTACGGCGGTGGCGGCCTGAGCCCGATCGAGCAGGTGGTGCTCTCCGAGGAGCTGGCCCGGGCCGGTCTGCCGCACGGCAGCGAGAGCGACATGTTCGGCATCCAGCTGATCGGCAACACCCTGACCGTGTGGGGCACCGAGGAGCAGAAACAGCACTTCCTGCCCCGCATCCTGTCCGGCGAGGACGTCTGGTGCCAGGGCTACTCGGAGCCGGAGGCCGGATCCGACCTGGCCAGCCTGCGTACCCGGGCGGTCCTGCACGACGGTGAGTGGGTGATCAACGGGTCGAAGATCTGGACGTCGGCCGCGCAGTTCGCCAACTGGATCTTCGTGCTGTGCCGGACCGATCCGGACGCGGCCAAGCACAAGGGGATCTCGCTGCTGCTGGTCCCGATGGACCAACCCGGCATCGAGGTCCGGCCGATCGTCAACATGCTCGGCGAGGCGATCTTCAACGAGGTGTTCTTCACCGACGCGCGCACATCGGCGGCGAACGTGGTGGGCCCGGTGAACAACGGCTGGACCGTCGCGATGACCCTGCTCGGCTTCGAGCGGGGAGCCAGCGCCACCACCGACGCGATCCGGTTCGAGGCCGGCCTGGAGCGGCTGTTCGCGCTGGCCCGCGAGCACGACCGACACCGCGATCCGCACATCCGGGAGCAACTGGCCTGGTGTCACGGACGGGTCGAGGTCATGCGCAGCCGCGGCTACCAGGCGCTGACCCGGTTCCTGCGAGGTGACAACCCCGGCGCGGAGGCCGCCATCACCAAGATCATGTGGAGTGAGTACTTCCAGCGTGAGACCGAACTGGCGATGGAGATCCTGGGCCCCGAGGCACTGACGCCGGACGGGCGTGGCGCGAACGGCGCCATCGCGATGCCCGACCCGGGCACCGCCAACACCAGCCGGGCCTGGGTCGAGTCGGCGCTGACCGCCCGGTCGGCGACCATCTACGCGGGCAGTTCCCAGGTGCAGCGCAACATCATCGGTGAGCAGCTGCTCGGACTACCCAAGGAACCTCGAGTCACCCGCTGAGCGACGAGCGACGCCCGGACCTCGGTCCGGGCGTCGCGTCCGCAGGCGATCGGCAGGCGATCAGTCGAAGACGACCACACCGCGGATGTTCTTGCCCGCGTGCATGTCGTCGTACCCTTCGGCGACCTGGTCGATGCTGTACCGGGTGGTGATCAGCTCGTCCAGCTTGAGCTTGCCGGACTGGTAGAGCGACAGCTGACGCGGGATGTCGGCGGTCGGAGACGTGGAGCCGAACACCGCACCCTGGATCCGCTTCTGATACATGATCAGCTCCGCGATCGGTACCGGGATACCGACCTCCCGGCCGTCCCCGGCACCGGTGACCACGACGGTGCCGCCCTTGCGCAGCGACCCGAACGCCTCCGCGATGTGCCCACCGTTGGTGACCCCGACGGTGACGATGGCGGAGTCGGCACCCTGGCCGTTGGTGAAGCTCTTGGCCAGCTCGGTGGCTTCCTCCATGGAGGCGAAGGAGTGGGTGGCGCCCAACTCCTCGGCCTTCTCCCGCTTGAACGCCACCGGGTCCACCGCGATCACAGTCTGCGCGCCGGCGTGCGAGGCGCCCTGCACCGCGTTGATGCCGACTCCACCGATACCCATCACGATCACCGTGTCACCGACCTCGATCCCGGCCGCGTTCACCGCCGATCCCCACCCGGTGCCGACCCCGCAACCGACCAGACA
>JAJCYC010000019.1 GCA_029263115.1 Pseudonocardia sp.
CCGGAGACCCCGCCGCGCACGCAGATGACCTCGTCGGGACCGACCGCGGCCATCGCCCTGCTCATGCTCGCCTGGTCCGCCACGACGATCGTGCAGGCCAACGGTTTGCTCGTGTGCGAGGGTGCCTGGCCCGGCGATGCCGTGGACCCGGACCGCTCGGCGGAGCCGGACCGCTCGGCTGACCCGGACGGGAGGCCGGATGGCGGCGCGGCGGACGGCCGCGGCTCGAAGGTCGGCATCAACCGTTTGCCCGGGGCGGCCGTCCCGGAGGCCTTGGGCCATGCCAAAGCGCCCGACGGCGCCGAGGTGGAGGAGGTCGACGACGACCGGGACGGCGGCGCGCCATCGGAACCCGATCCGGTGCCGGCACCCGACTTCTCGTCCTTGTCCTCCGTGCCGCCGGACTCCGATCTCCCCCCCTCGGACTTCCCGCCCCCGGGCTTGTCCTCCTTGGACTCGTCCTCGGAGTCCGCGTCGTCCCCGCCGGACTCGTCCTCAGCATCCGAGTCGTCCCCACCCGACTCGTCGTCGGACTCGGACCCGGCGCTGAACGTGAGTTCGCCGCCACGGGGTGTCGCCGACCTGAGGTGGGTGGGAACCGCATTCGCGTCCGGCGTGGACTCAGGGCCCCACACCGCACTCAGCAGTGCGAGGAACACCACCGCCGCGGTCAGGACGGCACCGACGAGTACCGCCTTCCGGGCGAGGTCAGCATGCTCGGGCGGGCGCATGCGGCAGAGACAACACCCCGGCCGGCTCGCCTGGTGGCGGTTTCGCCGGAATCGTGTGCGTTCGCGAATGTGGGGTTCGGGCTACGGCCCGGTGACCTTGCAGCGCGCGGCGTCCGGCGGCAGCGCCGACGGGTCCACCAGGTACTTTGTCACGAAGTCGTCGACGCAGGTCTGGCCCTGCAGCGCGACGGTGTGCTGGTTGCCCTCGACGGTGAGCAGCTTGGCGTTGAGCGCCTTGGCCAGGTTCACCCCGGCCTGGTACGGGGTGGCCGGGTCGTTGGTGACCGAGATGACCATCACCTGGGGCAGCCCGGTCACCTTCGGGGTGTGCGGCTCGCCGGTGTTCTTGACCGGCCAGAACGCGCACGGGTCTCGGACCGGGTCGGGGCCGTTGCCGTCGTCGCGGAACGGGGCGACCTGCCGGGCGCGTTTGTCGGCCTCCAGGATCTCGGCCTGGTCGGTGATCGGGACGTCGTCCACGCAGCCGATGGAGGCGAAGGCGTCGAGGGTGAACTCGTAAGTGCCGTCCTGCTGACGGCCCTCGTACAGGTCGGCCAGCAGCATCAGGATGCGACCCTGGCCCCGGGTCAGTTCCACCAACCCGCGCTGCAGCGGCTCCCACAGCTGCTCGCTGTAGAGCGCCTGGATCACCCCGGTCATCGCGTCGTTGTAGGACAGCTGCCGCCCGCTGGCCAGCGGGACCGCCTTCTTCTCCAGCGGTTCGACCAATGCCCGGAAGGCGGCGGTGGTGGCCTTCGGATCGGGGTTCTGCCCCAGCGGGCAGCCGGGCTGCTTGGCGCACGCGGCGGCGAAGTTGTTGAACGAGTTCTGGAAGCCCTCGGCCTGGGCGATGGCGCGTTCGATCAGCTTCTGGTCCGGGTCGAGCGCCCCGTCCAGCACCAGCGCCCGCACGTTCTGCGGGAAGGTCTCGGCGTAGGTGTAGCCGATCCGGGTGCCGTAGGAGTAGCCCAGATAGGTCAGCTTCTCGTCGCCGAGCGCGGAGCGCAGGACGTCCATGTCCTTGACCACGTCCCGGGTGCCGGCGTTGGCCAGCAGGTCACGCCCGGAACGCTGCTCGCACTTGGCGGCGTAGTCCTTGCTCTTGCCCTCCTGGCGCGCGACCCCCTCGGGAGAACGGTCGAAGTCGACGTCCAACCGGTCGGCATCGCGCTCGGGCGGGGTGAAGCACTGGATCGGCGGCTTGCTCGCGCCGACCCCGCGCGGGTCGAACCCGATCAGGTCGAACCGCTGGCCCAGCGTGCCGCCCGCGATCTGTCCACCGACCCCGGTGGCTGCCTCGATCCCGGAGGCACCCGGCCCGCCCGGGTTGATCAGCAGCGAACCGATCTTATGCGCCGGCTGGGACGCCTTCTGCCGCAGCACCGCGATCTGCGCCGTCCGACCGGTCGGCGCCGCGTAGTCGACCGGCACGTCCAGGTAGGCGCAGTCGAACTTCGGATCGGCGAATGTGGACTTGTCCTCCTCGGACAGCGCGAACGACGCGCAGCCCGACCATTGCAGCTTCTGCGCGTAGAACTTCTGCAGGTCGCCGGTGGGCACCGGGCCCACCGCGGTACCCGTGTTGGGCGCACCGCTGTTCGAGCAGGCCACCGTGGGCGCGGCGACGGCCACCAGCGCGACCAGGACCAGGAGGTAGCGGCGCGGGCCGCGCACTGAGGCGTTCATCGTCGACCAGTGTGCACCGGTGTCCGCCGGTGCAGTAGCGCGGGTCACCCGGCGGGATCCCCGGTGCGCGGCGGTCCCCGCGTTGTGAGACTCGTCGCAGCAGGCTCCGGAGGCGGGCAGGTGGGTGTCACCCTTGCCGGGTCAGCACCGACACAGACCCGGGGACCCGCCAGGCGGGCCTCGAGGGAGGACGGTTGACGATGTCGTCATCCGCATCACGGTCCGTCGCCGGCCCGCAGGTCGCCGGCCCGCAGGTCACCAGCTCCGAGCATCCCGCCCCGTACCGCACTGGCCCGGCCGGGCACAAGCCGGTCAAGCGCATCCGTGTCCCCCAGCTGCGGGCGATGAAGGAACGTGGCGAACGCTGGCCGATGCTCACCGCGTACGACACCTACGCCGCCGAGATCTTCGACACCGCCGGCATCCCGGTGTTGCTGGTCGGGGACTCCGCCGCGAACAACGTCTACGGCTACGACAACACCCTCCCGATCACCGTCGAGGAGATGTTGCCGCTGGTCAAGGCGGTGGTACGAGGCACCCGGCGGGCGCTGGTGGTGGCCGACCTGCCGTTCGGCAGCTACCAGGTGAGTCCGGGGCAGGCGCTGGAGACCTCGTTCCGGTTCATGAAGGAGGCCGGCGCGCACGCGGTCAAGCTGGAGGGTGGCCCTCGGTTCGCGCCCCAGGTGGACGCGCTGGTCGGGTCGGGGGTACCGGTGATGGCGCACCTCGGGTTCACCCCGCAGAGCGAGCACACCATCGGCGGCTACAGGGTGCAGGGCCGCGGTGACGCCGGCGAGTCGCTGATCGCCGACGCGCTGGCGATGCAGACCGCCGGGGCCTTCGCGGTAGTGCTGGAGATGGTGCCGGCCGACGTCGCCAAGCGGGTCACCGCCGAGCTGGCCATCCCGACGGTGGGGATCGGCGCCGGACCGGACTGCGACGCGCAGGTGCTGGTGTGGCAGGACATGGCCGGGCTGAACACCGGGCGGGTGCCACGCTTCGTGAAACGGTACGCCAACCTCGGCGACGAGCTGACCCGGGCCGCCCGGGCGTTCGGCGACGAGGTGCGCGGCGGGGTCTACCCCGATCCCGAGCACTCCTACAGCTGATCCGGGCACGGCACGGGGCCGGCGGCCGCCGCCGCCAAGATCACCGTTTCGGTGGCGGAACCGCCAAGAACTGGCCGTTTCGCCACCAGAACGGGGATGAGACTGGACCGCTACTCCAGGTCGAGCTGGGCCGCGAGCCTGTCGCCGGCGTCGGCCAGGGACGGACCGCACCAGGTGAGCAGGCGGCCGTCGACCAGCGCGCAGCGGCTACCGGGGAATGCCTCCGGCCCGTCGTCCGCAGTGAACAGGTACGGCTCGTCGGGCAGCACGACCAGGTCGGCCCGGCCCTCGTCGAGCGCCGCGTGCAGCTCCGGCAGCGGCGGCCGAGGATAACGGTCGGGGTGACCTGCGTAGGCGTTGGCCACGCCCAGCCGGCGCAGCACGTCGCCGGCGAACGTGCGGCCGCCGACCAGCACCCACGGCCGCCGCCACACCGGGACCAGCGCGGTGGCCAGCACCGGCGGCACCCTGCGCCAGGCCTGTTCGGCGGCCGCCAGCCAGGGTGGCTCGGCCAGACCGAGCGGTCCGGTGAGCATCCGCCGCACCGAGGCGAGCCCGGCCGGCACGGTGGCGGCAGCCTCGGTGACCCACACCGGCACCCCGGCAGCGCGCAGCGCGGCGACGTCCTCCGGGCGGTTCTCCTCGGCATTGGCCAGTACCAGGCCCGGGCGGGCGGCCAGCACGGCCCCGACGTCCGGGTATTTCGAGCCGCCGACCCGGGAGACGTCCAACCCGGCCGGGTGGGTGCAGTAGTCGGTGGCACCGACCAGCAGCCCGGGTTCGGTGACCGCGACCGCCTCGGTCAGCGAGGGCACCAGCGAAATCACCCGCCCCGCCGCCCGGTCCCACGAGACCGGGGCGCCCAGGTCGTCGACCCAGCCGGTCACACCGGCCATGTTGTGGGTGCCCTCGTCGTCGGTCACGGCAGGTCGGTGACCCGGATTCCGGCGTGCGTCTTGTAGCGGCGGTTGATCGCGATCAGGTTCGCGGTCAGCGCCTCGACCTGCCCGGCGTTGCGCAGCCGGCCGCCGAACACCCCGCGCACCCCGGGGATGGCGTCGGCCAGCGCGCGCACCTGGTCGGTCGCCTCCCGGTCGTCACCGAGCACCAGCACGTCCAGGTTGATCTCGGGCACGGTCAGATCGGCCAGAGTGACCGCCGAGACGTGGTGGAACGCGGCCGTCACCCGGGAGTCCGGCAGCAGTGCGGCGGCCTGCTGCGCGGCGCTGCCCTCGGCCACCGGAAGGGCGAACGGGCCCTGCTTGTCGAAACCCATCGGGTTCACACAGTCGATCACGATCTTGCCGGCGAGCTCGGCGCGCAGCGAGGTGAGCAGGGTGTCGTGGCCGTCCCACGGCACGGCGACCAGGACCAGATCGGCGGCGGTCGCGCAGCCGGCGTTGTCCGCCCCGCTGACCTGTCTGTCGTCCACCCCCGCCTGATCGGCGAGCTCGGCGGCGGCGGTGGCCGCCCGGGTCGCGTCCCGCGAGCCGATCACCACCCGCAGGCCGGCCGCGGCCCAACGAAGTGCCAGACCCCGCCCCTGGGGTCCGGTGCCACCGAGCACCCCGATGGTCGCTTTTGCCAGCTCCGGCTCGGTCACTGTGTCCTCGCTGTCCTCGGTCCAGGTCCGTCGGCCTCCGACCCTAGGACAGTGGATGATTGAATCGCGCGGTGAGCATCCCCTCGCGCGCGCCGCGGCCACGAGGTCACCGGGTGATCGTGACCATCGCCACCATCGCGGCGCTGACCGGATCGGCCGGGTGCACCGGCACAGGTGACAGGTCCAGCTCCAGCAGCACCTACACCGACGGTGGCACCGACGGCTCCACCGAGACGACGTCCTACACCGTCGACCAGCCGGTGGGCACGATCAACCTGAACGCGCGCGCCGGCAAGGTGACGGTGACCGCCGGGGACGGGCCGGTCTCGGTCACCGAGCGCGCGGTGTACACCGACAGCAAGCCTGTCACGTCGCACCAGCTCGCCACCGGCGGGGACACTCTGTTCCTGCGCGAGGAGGGCTGCCCGGAGCGGGCGCCCGCCGCCCGCTGCCAGGTGTCCTGGGACATCACCGCGCCGGCGGGCACCGTGCTGGAGCTGGAGAACCGGGTCGGCGGAATCGAGCTGCGCGGCATGGCCGGCGCGGTGCGGGCCGAAGCCGACACCGGCGGCGTGCAGGGCCGGGAGCTGACCAGCCGACGAGTCACCGCGACCGCCAAGACCGGCGGCGTCGAGCTGGACTTCGCGTCACCGCCCGACCAGGTCACCGCCGAGACCAACACCGGCGGGGTGCAGATCCGGCTGCCGTCCGGCACGGCGTACGCGGTGGACGTCGACTCCCGCAAGGCCGAGATCGACGTCCGGCGCGACCCGGCCTCGCCGCACGCGATCCGGGCCAAGGCCGACACCGGCGGCGTGGAGATCACCTCCCGCTGACCGACCGGCGGCGGGTCAGGACGCGCAGACCGTTCGCTCGGCAAGCCTCACGCAGCGGCGAACGCCACCCGGCGGGTCTGCGGGTCGGCCTCGACCAGCCGCACCCGGCAGCGGGCCCCGGCGGTGAGCCGGCCCGAACACCGGCCCAGCACCGGCGGGTCGATGACGAACACCTCGCCGGCACCGTCCCCGTCGCCGCCCGCGCGCAACACCACGGCCTCGAACAGCTCCCCGACCCGGCCGGTCAACTCCGCCACCTCGGCGGCATCGATGCACGCCCGGTCCACCTTCGCGGCCACCGAGTCGGAGGCGGCCATCGCCCCGGGCAGGGTGGGCAGCGCCGCCCGCAGCCAATCGGCCAGCGGCTCGCCGGCGCTCACCGCGAGGCAGACCTCGGTGCCGAACCGGTCGACCAACCGGCGCAGCGGGGCGGTGACGTGCGCGTACGGCGCGCCGATACCGCCGTGCCCGGTCTGCTCCGGCGGAGCACCGTCGAACGCCGTGTAGCTCGCGCCGCGCAGCAGCCGGGTGGCCGCGCGCAGCAGTGCCAGCACCTCCGGCGCCGAGCGGTCCAGCCCGCTGAGTACCCGCGCCGCGGTGGCGCCGGCCGGCCAGTCGACCCCCAGGTCGGCGGCCACCCGGCGCAGCGAATCGATCGCGTCGAGCTCCGGCGGCGGCAGGGTGCGCAGCACGCCGACCCCCGCGTCGAGCATGATCCGGGCCGCGCACATCCCGGTGAGCAGGGATATCTCCGCATTCCAGGACTCGACCGCCAACCGGTCGCGGACCGTCACCGACCAGCCGCCCTGCCCGTCCGGGCGCACCTCCTGCTCGGGCAGTTCCAGCTCCACCGCCTCCCGGGCCACCGCCAGCTCACGGCGCGCCCGACCGACCTCGGGCAGCGCGGCGATCGCGGCCGGCAGGGTGCCCGCAGCCACGGCGGCCTGCGCGCCTGCGTAGTCCCACTGCTCGCGCGAGCGCACCACGGCCCGCTGCACCCGCACCGACGTCACCTCGCCGGCACCGTCCAACTCGATCGTCCACAGCACGGCGGCGCGCACCTGACCGGGCAGCAGGCTCGCCGCGCCCTCGGAGAGCACCGGCGGGTGCAGCGACACCGACCCGTCGGGCAGGTACATCGTCTGGCCGCGGCGGCGGACCTCGGCGTCCAGCGCGCCGCCGGGTGCCACCACCGCGCCGAGGTCGGCGATCGCGTAGTGCACCCGGTGGCCGCCGGCGGTGCGCACGATGCCCACCGCCTGGTCGAGGTCCTTGGAACCCGGCGGGTCGATCGTGACCAGCTCGACATCGGTGGCGTCGACCCGCCGCGCACGGTCCGGGGCCGCCGCGGCGGCCCGCTCGGCCTCGGCGAGCACCGGCGGCGGGAACCCGGTGGGCAGGTCGAACTCGGACCGGATCGCGGCGAAGTCGGGTTGCGGACGGTGGCCGACCCGGACCCGTTCGGGGTTGCTCTGCACGGTGCAGAGCCTGGCACGCCGACGACACGCTGTCACCAGGACGACATGTCCCGCTACCCAGGGTGTCCACGACCGATACCCTGCCTACGTACGTCCGAGCTGACCGAGCCAGGAGCCGCCATGTCCCGTCGCCTGCTGCTGGTGCTGGCCGCGTTGGTGGGCATCCTGCCCTCGGTGCTCCATCCGTCCGGGGCAGGCACACCGGACGCGGCCGGGCCGGACCCGACCCTCGCGGCCCCGGCGGCGCCGCCGGTCCAGCCGGACTCGGTGTTCGCCCCGCTGGACCGTCCAGGACCGGCGTTCAGCGTGCCCACCCCGGTGTTGGCGGCGAGCCTGCGCTGCACGATCCCGCCGGTCCCCGTCCCGGGCCCACCCCGGGACCCGGTGCTGCTGCTGTCCAGCACCGGGCTGGACACCGAGGCCGCTTTCGACTGGAACGTGCAACCGGCGCTGACCGCCGCCGGGATCACCTACTGCACGTCCAACGCCCCGGGCGCCAACCACGGCGACGTCCAGACCCGCGCGGAGTTCGTGGCCTACGCGCTGCGCGAGGTGCGCAACCGGGCCCGCCGTCCGGTCGCGGTGATCGCGCACGGTCAGGGCGCGCTGACCGCCCGGCTGGCGCTGCGGTTCTGGCCCGACCTGCGCCGCTCGGTCTCCGACGTGATCGCGCTGGCCCCGCCGAACCAGGGCACCGCGGCGTACCTGACCGCGTGCGCGACCGAGTGCCCGCCGGCCTACTGGCAGCAGCGCACCGGTTCGATGCTGGTGAGCGCGGTGAACTCGCGGCAACGCACGTTCGCCGGGGTGGACTACACCGTGGTCACCTCGGGCATCGACGAGGTGGTCACCCCACAACCGGAGGCGTCCGCGCTGCCCTCGGGTCCGGGCCGGGTGCGCAACGTCGCGGTGCAGGAGGTCTGCCCCGGATACGTCGCCGACCACCTCGGGATCGGCGGGTACGACGCGGTGGCCTGGGCGGTGGCCGCCGACGCGCTGGCCAACCCGGGCCCGGCCGATCCGGCCCGGGTGGACCGGGCCGCGTGCGACGCCGGATTCATGCCGGGCATCGTGGCCGAGAACTTCCTGGACAACTCCGCCCGCGCGGCCGACGTGCTGGAACCTACGGCGCCGGCCGGGGTGCCCGCCGTACGTGCGGAACCGGCCCCCCGGTGCTGGCTGCTCGCGGAGGGCTGCCTGACCGGTGGCGCACGCTGACCCCGCCGGACCCGGCACGGTCGGCTTCGAGATGTCGCGATGATCTCCGGCCGGGGCAACGACGCCCGGCACCGACCTGCGGGGAGCGTTCATGAGTGCGGACCGCGGCCTCGAGCCGAACCTGGGTCGGGTCGAGACGTTGATGGCGGTCAAGGCAGCCGCGGTGTTCGCGGCCGGCATCGCGCTCGGGGTGGCGCTGAGCCTGGTGTCTGCGTTGCTGCTGGATGGCGGCGGCACCTTGTTGCTCGGGTTGGGCCTCCTGCTGGTGGCCGCGCTGTTGTGGGTGGCCGGCGCGCTCACCATCTCCGCGCACCGGCGGCGGCGCACGGTGACCACCGACGAGGAGCCGCGCTAGACCGGCTCAGCGGCCGACCAGTCCCCCCTCGGCCGCCAGCAGACCCGCCTGGGTGCGGTTCTCGCAGTCCAGCTTCACCAGGATCCGGGACACGTAGCCCTTCACCGTCGTCTCGGACAGGTGCAGCCGGCGGGCGATCTGGGCGTTGGACAACCCGCCGCCGAGGCAGGTCAACACGTCGGTCTCCCGGTCGGTGAGCTCGCGGATCAGGGTCAACGCCCGGTCGCGGCTCTGGTGGCCGTCGACCGAGGCCGCCACCAACCGGCGGGCGGCGGCCGGGGAGAGCACGGTGTGTCCGTCCGCGGCCACCCGCACCAGGCCGATCAGGTCCTCCGGTGGGGTCGACTTGACCAGGAACCCGGACGCTCCGGCCCGTAGCGCCCGGATCACGTACTGGTCGGCGTCGAAGGTGGTCAACGCGACCACCGCCGGCGGCTCCGGCGACGCCACGATCCGGGTGATCGCGGTCAGCCCGTCCACCCCGGGCATCCGCAGGTCCATCAGCACCACCCGGGGCCGGTGCCGGACCACCGCCTCGACCGCCGCCGCGCCGTCGTGCGCCACCGCGACCACGTCGATGTCCTCGGCCGACCCGAGGATCGTGCGCAGGTGGGCGCATACCATCGGTTCGTCGTCCACCACCACGACCCGGATCACCGCGCGGGCTCCTTGCGTGACGTGGTACCGCCGAGAGCACCGACCGGACGGTCCCGGGTGGGCACGTAGGCCGGCAGCACCGTCTCGACCTCGAACCCGCCGTCGGCGGTCGGCCCGGCCAGGAAGGTGCCGCTGACCAGGTCGACCCGCTGGCGCAGCCCGAGCAGCCCGGTGCCCGACCCGGCGCCGGCGAGGGCGGCGTCCGCGCCCCGGGCCGGAGCGGTGTTGCGCACCGTGACCCGGACCCGGTCGGCCCGGTATTCGAGGGTGACCTCGGCCTCCGCCCCCGGGGCGTGCTTGCGCACGTTGGTCAGCGCCTCCTGGACGATCCGGTAGGCGGTCCGCGCCACGACCGGGGACGCCAGGTCCGGCCCACCGGTCTGGGTCAGCCACACCCGTACACCCACCGAATCGGACTCCGCCACCAGGTCGGCGAAGTCGGGCGCCGCTGCCTGACCGCCGGCCCTCGGCACCACGTCGTCCTCCGCAACCGCGTCCGGGGCGGTGCGCAGCACGCCGACCAGGTCGCGCAGTTCCTCCAACGCCTGGCAGCCGGCGGCCCGCAGGTCCTCGGCCGCGGCCCGGGTGCCCGGGTCGGTCGCCGTCACGCCCAGTGCCCCGGCCTGCAGCACCATCAGGCTGACCCGGTGGGTCACCACGTCGTGCATCTCGGCGGCCAACCGCACCCGCTCCTCCACCCTCGCCCGCTCGGCGACCCGGTGCTGCTCCCGCTCGGCCCGTTCCACCCGCTCGTTCAGCGCGGCCACATAGGTGCCGAGCAGCGCCGGCAGCACCACGATGACCCCGGTTCCGATGGCGACCTCCAGGGTGGGCGCCAGCGGGCGGGCCGCGACGACGGCGATGACGCCGGTCATCACCAGAGCGCGACGGCGGTCGGCTCCGTAGACCATCGCGCTGTATACCGCGAACGGTGTGGCCAGCATGGCCCACACCCGCGTCGGGTCCAGTGTCGCGGCCAGCAGATCCGGCGCTACCCGGCCGGCCATGTGCAGCCCGATGGTGCTCAGCAGCATCACCAGCAGCACGCTCAGCGGGGCGGTCCGGCGCAGCAGCAGGGTGAGCGCCACGGCCGACTGGAGGACGAACCCCCGGGGGCCGTACGCGTGGACCATCGGCCAGAGCACCAACAGCAGCAGCAGGTGCACGACCACAACGAGCAGGACGTCGAGCATCGTGTCCCGATCTCGCGTCCACAGACACGTCCACCGTCGGGAGCGGCCCGGCCCGTCCATGGAGGCGACGGTACCCACTCGGACCGGTTCGGGCCGGCGGATCCGGGCCGGACCACATCCTTCGGGCGGGTGGACCGGGCCGAAAGTCGGACCCGGAGCGGAATCGGGCACAACCGGCACTGGACATCCGGGCATCGGCGGTTCAGCCTGGAACACGACCGGCGCTCGCCGGTGCCGCCACGCACGGGGAGGCCACGGATGTACCTGGGCAACAGGCTCGCGGTCGGTGAGGCCGTAGACTGCGGTGTCGTCGACCGCGGCGACGTCGACCGCGGCGACCAGATCCCGGCGCCGGAACCGGCACCAGAGCCGACCCGGGTCCAGGCCGGGAGCACGGTCGATCCGGTCACGGCCACCGCGCACTGACCCGTGGCGGGTTGGCTGCCCGTCCGGAGGATCCCCCGGGAACGACCGGCCGGGCCGCTGCGCGGCCACAAGCTGGCCCACCCGATGATCTCCGCGGACGGCACCCGGGCCGGGTTCGGCGGCGTCACGCTCGGCCGGGCCACCGTGTACGGCGCGGTCGCCGACGCGGAGTGCGCCCAGGGCGGTCGGCACCGCTGCCCGTCCCGGTGGTGCGACTGCGGCTTCTACTGCGTGCATACCCTCGATGACGCGCGGGCGCTGGCCTGCGACCCCGACTACCGGTACGCCGTGGTGCTCGACGTCGCCGCGTCCGGCCGGTTCATCCGCTACGAGCGGGGTCTGCGCTACGCCCGCCAGCGGGTCACCGCCGTCCGGGTGGGCCGGTGCGCCTGCGGCCAGCGCGCGCGGGTGTTCACCGGGACCGGCGGCGGGACGGTGGGCTGGCGTCGCCTGGTCCCGGTCTGTGCGCGGTGCGCCGGAGCCCGACCAGTGGTCAGCCTGGGCGCGTTCTCCCGCATGCTCGCCGGCGTCCCGGTCCACAGCGACCCGCCGGATGCGACAGGCGAGCCGCTGACCACCGCCGCCGAACCCCGCTCCGACCTCGGGCGCCCCGGGCCGTCGGATCAGCCGGCGCCGCCGATCCCCCGCCAGATCACCGCCGCCGAGGCGCCGGACATGTCCGGGGTGCCCGCCGAGGCACTGGTGCCGCTGCTGAACGCCGAGGTCGCGCTGCTGCAGGCCCGGCTGGACGAGGTGCAACGACAACTGTCCCGGCTCATCCCCTGACCACCGGCGGCCGGACCCGGCTCAGAGCGACGCGTACAGGGTGCGTTCGAACTCCCGGCACACAGCGGTCGCCGCCGGTCCGGCGAACGGCAGGAACTGGCTGTGCATCGCGGCGGTCACACCGTTGGCCGGATCGACCCAGAAATGGCTGTTGAACACCCCCGACCAGCCCGCGGCGCCGCACCCGCGGCCACCGGGCCGTTCCCGGTTGCCGACGAAGACCCCCAGCCCCCAGCCGACGTCGCGCCCGGGGGCGCAGTCGTGGATCATCACCGGATCAGCGGTGCGCAGGATGGCCGGCACCCGCAGCCCGCCGAGCTGGTCGCTGAACATCGCGGCCACAGTGGCCGGCTCGAGGATCACCGCATCGCCGAGCGAGCCGCCAGCCAGCAGCATCCGCTGGAAGGCCAGGAAGTCCCTCGGCGTGCTGTAGAGCCCGTGCCCGCCGGACCACCAGTCCGGGTCACGGCTCCAGTCCATCCGGGTGGCCACCCAGCCGGCGTCCGGGTCCCACACGTGCACCGGAACCAGGTGCTCGCGACACTCCTCGGTCAGGGCGAAGCCGGTGTGGTGCATGCCCAGCGGGCCGAGGACGTGCGCGTCGAGGTAGGCGTCCAGCGACAGACCGCTCGCGGCCTCCACCACCCTGCCCAGCCAGTCCGGGCCGATCCCGAAGCCGAACCGGGTGCCCGGGTCGGCGGTCATCGGCGCGGCGAACGCCGCGTCGGACCCGGAGAGCACGTTCGGAGTGCCGGTGACCGACTCCCAGCGCAGCAGGTCGGGGTCGAGGAACCAGTAGCCCAGTCCGCTGGTGTGGGTGAGCAGTTGACGCACGGTGGCCCGGGCACCCGCCGGGCGCACTTTCGGGCTGTCCCCGTCGAACCCCTCGAGCACCCGGAGCCGGACGAACTCCGGGCAGTACAGGTCCACCGGCGCGTCCAGTTCCAGGCACCCCCGTTCCCGCAGTTGCAGGGCGGCGACGGCGGTCACGGTTGCGGTCATGGAGGCGAGCCGCAGCACCGAGTCGGCGGTGACCGGACCCGGCCGGTCGGCCACCCGGGGACCGGCCGCGCCCTCGTAGACCACCCCGTCCCCGTCCGCCGCGAGCGCGACCACCTGCGGCAGCGCGCCGGAGCGGACCGCGTCGCGCAGCACCCGGTCGACCGCCGCCGCGTGCATGGGCGAGCCTCCTCGGCATCGCTGTGATTTAGGTCATATCTTGCTCGGAGAAGGCTGTCCGGTCAACGGCAGTCTCACCTCCGACCGCATGTTTCGGCCACGTGACGAAGATGGACTCGACTAAACGGCGGGCAGCAGGGAAAGTGTCAGGATGTCGCTCGGTTGCCTGCTCACCGCCATCGTCACGCCCTTCGACGCCGACCTGGCCGTCGACGAGCGGGCATTCGTGAACCTCATGCACCATCTCGCCGCGCACGGCTCCGACGGGTTCGTGGTCTGCGGCACCACCGGCGAGGCCTCGACCCTGGAGGACCACGAACATCTGCGGGTCGTGGAGCTGGCCTGCCAGGAACGGCCGCCCGGCACCACGATCATCGCGGGCACCGGCTCGAACAACACCCGGCACGCGTGCCACATGACCGAGAAGGCCACCGAGCTCGGGGTGGACGGCATCCTGTCCGTCACCCCGTACTACAATAAGCCGAACCGGCGCGGCCTGGTCGCCCACTACCGGGAGATCTCCCAGGCGACCGACAAGCCGATCGTGCTGTACAACATCCCGTCCCGTGTCGTGCTCGACGTCCCCAACGACGTGCTGGCCGAACTGGCCCAGATCGACCGGGTCGACTACGTCAAGCAGGCCAACAACGCCAACCTCGCCCAGGTCGACGGGCTCGGCCTCTACGCCGGCAACGACGAGGTGTTCGCCCGCACGCTCGACCTGGGTGGCCTCGGAGGAATCCTGGTGGCCAGCCACGTGGTCGGCGAGCAGATGCGCCGGATGGTCGACGAGCCGCACAACCGGGCGGAGATCGACGCGTCGCTGCAAGAGATGTTCCAGGCGATGGGGGTCACCACCAACCCGATCCCGGTCAAGGCGGCGCTGAACCTGCTCGGGCACAAGGTCGGAGGCCTGCGGCTGCCGATGACCGAAGCCGACGAGTCCGAGACCACCGTCGTGCGCACCGCGCTGGAGAACCTCGGCCTGCTCGGCCGCCACTGACCCGGCCGGGTCAGCCGTTCAGCAGGGCCGCCAGCCGCGCGGGCGCGATCAGCCTCGCCGATGGCTGAGCCGCTCGGTCACCTCGGACAGCGCCAGGCACAGCGCCCGCAGCCGCTCCACCGGCGCGCCGCTCACCGGGACACCACGTTGCGCAGCGCACGCCCGGCCAGCAGAGCCGTGAGGTTCTCCGCGACGAGCGCGGCGTGCGCCCGGGGCCGACCGCCGGCGGCGTGCGGGGTGATGATCACGTTCGGGGACTCCCACAGCGGCGAGTCGGCCGGCAGCGGCTCGGTGGCGAACACGTCCAGCGCGGCCCCGGCCAGCCGGCCGGAGCGCAGAGCCTCGCCCAGCGCATCCTCGTCCACGGTACTGCCGCGCCCGACGTTCACCACCCACGCCCGGGCCGGCAACCGGGCGAGCAGGGCGGCGTCCAGCGCCTGCCGGGTGTCCGGTGCCTGCGGCAGGATCATGATCAGTACGTCGGTGTCGGGCAGCTCGCCGGGCAGCTCCGCCGTGGAGACCACCCGGTAGCCGGCGCGTTCGCCGCCGGCCCGGGCCGCCCCGGTCACCGTCGCGCCCAGCGCACTCAGGTGCGGCGCGAGGCACGCCGCGATCGCGCCGAAACCCCAGATCAGCACCCGGGCCCCGGACAGGGTCTCGACCCGGCCGTCCGCCCCCTCGATCCGGACTCCGCCCAGGTCGGCGCGCCAGCGGTGCTCGAGCTGCGCCGGGATCAGCTGATGCAGGCCGCGCAACCCGGCGAGCACCAGCATCAGTGCGTGCTCGGCCACCGTCTCGTCGTGCAGCGACCGACCCGAGGTGAGGACCACCCGCGACTCGAAGCCCGCAGCCAGCTCGACGTCCGGACCCGCGGCGAGGCTCTGCACCCAGCGCAGGTCGGTCAGCCGACGCGCGGCCTGCCCCATCAGCTCCACCGTGCTGCCCCAGGACACCAGCACCTCGGCATCGAGGTGTCCGTCCGGGATGGGGGCCCCCGGGTCGTAGTCGACGAGCTCGACCCCGGACGGCACCTCCGGGCGCCCGGCGACGTTGGTCGGGTAGAGCAGCTTCACCCGGCCGACTCTAGGCGCCGGTGGCCCACCTCGGCGGGCCCGGCCCGCTAGGGTCGGGGCCCGCGTTGTACCTCGACCGTCGGGGGACGGATGCCGATCCTGCTGGTCCGGTTGTGGCGGCTCGCCCATCACCGGTTGCGGGGCTGGCCGCTGCCCGTCGCGGTGGCCGGCACGATCTTCGTCACCAGCTGGGCCGCGATCGCGCTGCTGGAGCCGGACAACGACATCGACCAACCGGAGAACTTCTGGTGGTGGTTCCTGGTGACCACCTCCACGGTCGGCTACGGCGACCTGTTCCCGAAGTCGACCGGCGGCCGGATCGTCGCCGCCTACGTGATCGTCGGCGGCGTCGCGACGCTCACCATTCTGTTCAGCCAGCTGTCCGGTTACCTGCAGACGGTGAAGGGACGACGCATGCGAGGCACAGCCCGGCTCGACCGCGACGGCCACATCGTGCTGATCGGCTACCGCGCCGGCCGCACCGAACGGATCGTCGCGGAACTGGTGCACGACCAGCGCCGGCAGGTGGTGCTGTGCGCGGGCCTCGAGGTGCCCGAGCACCCGATGGCCGACCACCCGCTGGTGGCGTTCGTGCGCGGTGAGCCGAGCGGTGCCGACGTCATGTCCCGGGCGGCCGTCGGCTCGGCGGACACCGTGATCATCGACGTGGACGACGACAATGCGGCGCTGGCCGTGGCGCTGGCGGTCGACCACACGAGCCCGGGCGTGCACACCGTGGTCGGCCTGCGCGACCTGGAGCGGCGCGAGCAGCTCCGGTACGTCAACCCTGCTTTCCAGTGCGTGCCGTGGCACCAGCCCTACATGCTCAGCGAGGAGGCACTCGACCCGGGGATCACCGAGGTGTACGCCGATCTGATGTCCAGCGCCGGCCATGGCAACACCTACTCCGCGGCCATGCCCGCCTCGCTCGTTGGGCAAACCTTCGGCGAATGCCAGAGCTGGTTCGGCCGCTCCTTCGCCGCGACGATCATCGCCGTGCGCGACCCCGACGGGGTGCGGGTCAATCCCGGGTGGGACACCGCGATGGCCCCCGGCACGACCGTGTACTACCTGGCCGCACGCCGGATCGAGCAGGCGGCGCTGGAACGCCGGCGACGGTAGGCTCGTCCACCCGATCTCGAGGAGCACAGCGACTGAGCACCCCGACCACGACCTCGTGACCGGGGTGGCACCATGCCGGCCAAGGCAGACCGGGTCCGCCGGATCGCCTGATCCCGGCGATCCCTACCGGTCGCCGGCCAGCACGTCCGCCGAGCGGCGCGCGGTGCGGGCACCCCGCGAGCTGACCGCCCCGACCGTGCCGAGCGTGGCCCGTGCACCGACCTCGACGGCCCGGCCGGCGACCCGGACCGGGTTCGCCGCCCGGGCCAGCCGCAGCACCGCGTCGAGTAGTCGCTCGGTGGAGGTGTCCAGCGGTCGGGCTGCGCGCTCGGTGACGTCGCGCACCTGGCGGGCCGTCCGAGCGGCGGTGGTGTCCAGCTGCCGGCCCCAGCGCTCGCCACTCGCAGCGCCGTCCCGTAGGGCCTCGCCGGCCCGGTCGGTGGTCTCCTCCCACGCCTCGCCCGCCCGGTCGGTGGCGTCGTCGAACGCCTCGCCCGCTCGATCGGTGGCGTCATCGAGGGCCTCGCCCGCGCGGTCCGCTGCGTCCCGCAGCGCCCGTCCGGCCCGGTCGGCGGGGTCGGCGACCGTGTCGCGGGCCCGGCCGACCGCCTCGCCGGCGTCGTCGGCCGCGTCCGTGGCGATCCGGGTGGCCTCGTCGGCAACCGACCGCGCCGTCGCCCCGGCCCCTGCCGCAGCCGCCGCGGCGGTGGCCTTCGCGGCCTCGGCGGTGGTGTTCTCCGCACCGGAGTCGACCGTCCTGGTCTCACGTACCTGGCCGTCGCTGCCGTGGATCACCACCTGGCCGCCGCCGTCGTTGGCCACGATCTCGACCGCGCGCCTGATCGCCTCGGCCTGGGTGCCGGCCTTCGCGCTCGGCCGCTGCGCATCTTCCTTCTCGACGTGCCATCCGTTGTTTGCGGGAACGACGTGACGGTCCGACATGATCGACCTCCGTGATCGGGTGGACCCCGGGGACTCCGGTGGCCCACCCGCCTGGTACCCGCTCACCGCCCGCCGCACGACCGACGTAACCAAGGTCACGCCGGGGCTCGGTCCCGAGCGGGGAGCACTCCGGCGGGATGACCAGCACGACGGTGGAAGCGCTCACCGTAGGCGCGGCTCGGACCGCGAAGCTGCTACGCGGGGTCGTTCAGCGGCGGTCCGATGATCTGGACGTGATGTGCAGCCGCGATCCGCACCAGTGCCTCGGTGTCCGGGGCGGTCGGTGTGGGCAGGCCGGGGGCCGAGGCCGGTTCGCCGGCTTCCCGGACGAAGTCCTCGAACCCGGCCGGGCTGGTCAGCAGCAGGAAGTGGGCCTCCTCGGAGTCGACCCGAAAGCGATGGTCGACGTTGCGCGGGCCGAAGACGAATCCTCCGTCGGTAACCGTGTGCTGTTCGCCGGCGTATTCGATCGTGAGCCGACCATTGAGCACGTAGAACATCTCATCGGCGTCGTCGTGCACGTGCAGTGGGGCTCCGTGCCCGCGCGGTGCATGGAACTCAGCGAGGAAAAGCCCGCCGCCATTCTCCGAACGGGTCGTCTTATAGGTGGCGCGGGCACCGAGGAACCAATGTGCCTCGCCTTGTCCCGCGTCCAGCACGTATCCGCCCGGATCGGTCACGAGCAACCTCCCTGATGACGGCGGGGCGTGTCCGGCCGCGCGACCATGATCACGATACGAATCATCTCCTTGCGAAGCAAGGGCACCGGCGTGTCGAGGCCCGCGCTCACCACCTCAGCAGGCCCAGGAGAGTGGAGCGGACGAGTTGGCCTGTAAGCCGGATCCTGTTCCCGGGCGTCTTGCGACGGTCCCGATCGGTGGCCATCCATCTCGACCCGTCGTCGCCGACGGGTTCTGTGCGGTCTACCCGCAGGCATCGGACGGGCCGCCCTCGAACGCCTGCTGTCTGACCTTGCTCCGGGTGGGGTTTACCGAGCCACCCCGGTCACCCGGGGTGCTGGTGGTCTCTTACACCACCGTTTCACCCTTACCCCGCGCACTGCTGTGTGCGGGGCGGTCTGTTTTCTGTGGCACTGTCCCGCGGGTCGCCCCGGGTTGCCGTTGACAACCACCCTGCCCTGCGGAGTCCGGACTTTCCTCGGCGACCCGTGCCGGAGCACGCATCGACGCGGCCACCCGGCCAACTCGTCCGCGGGAGCAGTATAGGGATGGCCGACGACCGCTGCGGGCGGCGCCGACTGACAGGTGAGGTGAGCCGACGGGACTGCCGGCGTATCCTGCCGCCATGACCCACGGCGCGGTGGACGAGTTGCTCCCCGAGGCCGTCGCCCGGTCCACCTGTCCCGAGTGAACCACCTCTCCCTCGGCCAGCTTGCGTTCCTGCTGGTGGCCGGGTTGCTGTCCGGCGCGGTGAACGCGGTGGCCGGCGGCGGATCGCTGCTGGTGTTCCCGGCGCTGCTGGCGGTCGGCATGCCCCCGCTCGCGGCGAACGTCACCAACTCGGTGGTCCAGTGGCCCGGGTACGCCGGGATCGTGCTCGGTGTGCGCGCCGACCTGCGTGGGCAGCGTGCCCGGGTGTTGAGCTCCGTCGGGGTCGTTGCCGCGGGTTCGGCGGCGGGCTGCGCGCTGCTGTTGCTGCTGCCCGGCGCGGTGTTCGACACGGTGGTCCCCACGCTGGTCCTGGCGGCCAGTGCGTTGCTGGCGCTGGGCCCCGGCTCAAGCGTTGGATCGGTGAGCCCGAACCGGACGCTCCCGACCGCCGCGCCGCCCTGTTGCCGGCGATCTTCTTCGCCGCGGTCTACGGCGGGTACTTCGGCGGAGCGCTGGGCGTGATCCTGATCGCGGTGCTGTCGCTGTGCACGCACGACCGGCTGGTCCGGCTGAACGCGAAGCGCTTGTCCAGCCTCCAGCGCTACGGCGCACTCACCGGCGCGAAGCGCATATTGACCAGCCGCACCGAGGCGCCGCCGTCCGGGTAGAACTCCGCCACCGACAGCGAAGCCAGATCCAGGTGCAGGCGAAAGAGCAGCGACGGGCCGGCGTCCAGCGCCGTGCGCAGCAGCATCTTGATCGGTGTCACGTGGCTGACCAGCAGGATCGTCCGCCCCGGATGGGCAGCCAGCAGCTCGTCGCGCAGCGCCGCCACCCGCATGCCGACCTCCGAGAAGCTCTCCCCGCCCGGCGCGGACACGGTCTCGTCGCCGAGCCAACGGCGGTGCAGCTCGGGGTCGCGCCCCCGGGCCTCGGCGAAGGTCAGCCCGTCCCAGTCGCCGAAGTCGGTCTCCAGCAGCCCGTCGTGCGGCTCGACCGGAAGGCCGAGCGCCGCGGCGACCGGCCCCGCCGTCTGCCTCGCGCGGCGCAGCGGGGAGCACAGCGCGACCTCGACTCCGCCGGCCTCCTCCACGGAGGCGATGGCGGCGGCGACCCCGGCGGCCTGGTCACGTCCGAGGTCGGTCAGCTCGAGGTCACCGCGCCCGGAGTAGCGCCGTTGGGCGGACATCGCTGTCTGTCCGTGGCGCAGCAGCAGCAACCGGGTGGGCCGGCCGACCTGACCGGTCCAGCTCGACGAGGCCGGCGCCCGGCCCGCCGGGTCCTGAGCCAGGCTCACCGAGCGGCCTGGGTGTCCATCGCCTGGTTGGCCAGCCGGTCGGCGCGGGTGTTGCTCGCGCGGGGAATCCAACCGAACCGCACCGAGTCGAGCTGGCGGACCAGGCCGGCCGCCTCCGAGGCCAACGGCTGCATCGCCGGGTGTTTGATCTTCCACCGCCCGGACATCTGCTCGACGACCAACTTGGAGTCCATCCGGACCTCCACATCGGTGCCGCCCAGCTCGATCGCCGCCCGCAGCCCGGCGATCAGGCCGCGGTACTCGGCGACGTTGTTGGTCGCCACCCCTATGCCGTCGTAGGCCTCGGCGAGCACCTCGCCGCTCTGCGCGTCCAGCACCACCGCGCCGTAGCCGGCCGGGCCCGGGTTGCCACGCGATCCGCCGTCGGCCTCCACCACGACCTTCACAGGCCGGACTCCGGGGTACGCACCATGATCACTCCACATTCCTCGTGCCGGAGCACCGTGTCGGACGCAGCGGCCTTCACCGAGCTGAGCTCGGAGGTGTCCAGTTCCAGGCGGCAGGCCCCGCAGCGGCGGGCCCGCACCGCCGCCGCGCCGGTGCCGTTCTGCTCACGCAGTTTGTCGTAGAGGCCGAGCAGGTCGGCCGGCAACCCGGCCACGATCGACTGCCGGTCGCGGCGGCGGCCGGCCTCGGCGGCGGCCAGATCGGCCAGGATGGTGTCGCGGCGGGCGGTGGCATCGGCGAGCGACTGCTCGGCGGCGGCCAGCTCCACCCGCGCGTTGTCCAGGTTGGCCCCGGTGGCCTCGCGCTGCTCCATCACCTCCAGCAGCTCGTCCTCCAGCACCCCCTGCCGCCGGGCCAGCGTCTCCAGCTCGTGCTGCAGGTCGACGGCCTGCTTCGCGGACACCGAGCCACCGGCGAGCAGCCCCTGGTCCCGGTCGGCCCGGGCACGCACGCCCTCCACGTCGCGCTCCAGGCGCGCGATGTCGCGGTCCAGGTCGGCGGCGGCGGTCTCCACGGACACCACCGCGTCGCGGCGCTGGCGGACCGCCTGGTCCGCGTCGGTGATCTCGGCCAGCTCCGGCATGGTGCGCCGGCGGTGCGCGACCCGGTTCAGCTCGATGTCGACCTCGGCGAGCTGCAGCAGCCGTTGCTGCGCGGCGGGTTCGGCGATCACTGCTCAGGTCCCTTCAGGGGATGCGGCCGCCACACTCCAGGGATCGGTGCGCCGCCACGACACGGAAACGTCGACCGTACTCCCGAGCCCGGTCGAGATCACGGAGGCGGCCTGCGCGCACCAGGGGTGTTCCGACGCCCAGTGCGCCACATCGACCAGGGCAGGGGTGGGTCGGCCGGGCACGGAACCGGCGAGCAGGTGCTCACTGGCGGGATGGTGGCGCAGGTCGGCGGTGAGGTAGGCGTCCACCCCGGCCGCCACGGCCGCGCCGAGCGCGGAGTCGCCGGCTCCCCCGCACACCGCGACCCGGGCGATCCGGCGCTCGGGGCTGCCGGCCGCCCGCACCCCCCACGCGGTGGCCGGCAACGCCGCCGCGGCCCGCCGGGTGAACTCGGCCAGGGTCTGCGGCGCGGACAGCTCGCCGATCCGACCGAGGCCGGCGCGGCCGGGGATCTCGGCCAACTCCAGCAGGTCGAACGCGGGTTCCTCGTAGGGGTGCACCGCGCGCAGCGCCTGCACCACGGCCCGGCGCCGGCCACGCGGCAGCACCAGTTCCAGCCGGGTCTCGGCCACCCGTTCCAGCTCACCGACCCGCCCGATCGCCGGTCTGGCGCCGTCGTGCGGCAGGAACTGGCCAGTCCCCTCGGTGCTCCAACAACAGTGGCTGTAGTCGCCGATCCGGCCGGCGCCCGCGGCTGCCAGCGCGTCCAGCACCCGGGCGGCCGGCTCACCGGTCGGGACGAAGGTGACGATCTTGTCCAGCGGCTCGGCGCCGCGCGGCTGCAACGGCCCGGTGACGGTCAGGCCCAGCGCAGCGGCCAGGGCGTCGGACACCCCGGGGTCGGCGGAGTCGGCGTTGGTGTGCGCGGTGAACAGCCCCACCCCGGCCCGGATCAGCCGGTGCACCAGCCGCCCCTTCGGCTGGTCGGCGGGCACCCCGTGCACCCCGCGCAGCAGCAGGGGGTGGTGGGTGACCAGCAGCTGAGCGCCGGCCTGCACAGCTTCCTCGACGGTCTCCGGGACCGGGTCGACGGCGACCAGCACCCGGCTCACCGGCTCGTCCGGGTCACCGCAGACCAGGCCGACCGCGTCCCACGACTCGGCCAGCGCCGGCGGGTACGCGGCCTCCAGTACCGCCAGGACGTCGGCTAGCCTGGCGCTCACCGGTGCACCCCCGCCTGCGCGGCGGGCACGCCCCGCTGCAGCACCGCCCGTAGAGCCTCGACCAGCACCCGCGCCTGTTCCGGTGGACGGACCGCGACCCGCAGGTGGTCGGCGGTCAGCCCGGGGAAGGTGTCCGCCCGGCGCACCGCGATGCCCCGCGCCCGCAGCGCGGCCCGCACGCCCGGTCCGTCGGCCACCCGCAACAGCAGGAACGGCGCGGCCGCCGGCTGCTGCACCTCGACGGCCGGCAGTCCCCGCAGCGCCTCGACCAGCCATCGGCGGTGGTGGACCAGTTCCGCCGCGCCGGCCGCCGCCTCGGCGACCGCCGCCGGCGCGCAGCAAGCCGCGACCGCCTCCAGCGCGAGCGTGTTCACCGGCCAGGGCGGGCGCGGGCGGGCCAGCCGGACCAGCAGTCGCGGTGCGCCGAGGGCGTACCCGGCACGCAGCCCGGGCAGCGCCCAGGTCTTGGTGAGGCTGCGCAGCACCAGCAGGCCCTCGGTGGTGTCGTCGGCGGCGAGCGACTCCGGTTCGTCCGGCAGCGTGTCGGCGAACGCCTCGTCCACCACCAGCACCCGCCCGGGCCGGGCCAGCGCACGCACGGCGGCCCGGGGGTGCAGCACCGACGTCGGGTTCGTCGGGTTGCCCAGCACCACCAGGTCGGCGGCCTCGGGGATCGCGGCCGGGTGCAGCCGGTGGCCGTCGGCCGCGTCGGTGAGCACCCGGTGCACCGGCACCCCCGCCGTACGCAGCGCCACCTCCGGCTCGGTGAACCCGGGATGCACGACCACCGCCAGCGCCGGTTGCAGAGCCGGGAGCAGCGCGAACCCCTCGGCCGCCCCGGCCAGCACCAGCACCTGCTCGGGCGTCCGGTGGTGCCGGGTGGCCGCCGCCGTGCGCGCGGCCAGATCGTCGTCCACCGAGGGGTACCGTCCGAGCCGGTCGAGCGCCGCGAGGAGCCGCTCGCGCAGCCAACGGGGCGGCCCGTCGCCGCGCACGTTCACCGCGAAGTCGAGCAGCCCGCGCTCCGCGTCGACGTCGCCGTGGTGGCGCAGGGACGATTCAGCATCCATGAGCCACACGGTAGGTCCCGCCGGGTCCGACCGACCGGCCGGACGTACCGGCAGGTCCGGCCGGACTCCCCGGCGCGGCCGGCCGGCAGGACGGACCGGCGCGCCGCTCAGCGCAGCGGCTTCGTCGTCGCACACTGCCCAGAACCCTCGCGAATTCCTGAACCACGCGCCGGGCTGCACGAGCAGTGCTCACCTCGGACAGCCGCAGGCACCGATTGTCCGCGGATCCAGGTCCTTTCTCGCGCGCCGATCAACCGTCACGCGTCTGTCCCCCCACGATGAAGGACCACCGATGACCATGGAGTACAGCAAGAGCAGCTACTCCAGCCTGGAATGCGTCGAAGTTGCCTCCCACCCCGACGGGGCGATCTCGGTTCGGAGCACGCTCGCGCAGGACGGGCCGACGCTGGAGTTCACCGCCGACGAATGGGCCGCCTTCGCCGCCGGGATGAAGTCGGGAGTGTTCGACTTCGGGCTGGACATCGACACGCTGCTGACCCGGTCTCGCTGAGCGTCGTCCCACCCTGCTCGGCCAGACTGGGCGGGTGGAACCGGCACTCTGCGTGGTCTTCGTCTGCTCCGGCAATATTTGCCGCTCCCCGATCGCAGAGAAGGTGTACGCCACCGAGCTGGTCCGGGCCGGACTGGCCGGCCGGGTAGGGGTGAGCAGCGCCGGAACCGGCCCCTGGCATGCCGGTGAGCCGGCGGATCCGCGCGCGGCCGAGGTGCTGCGCCGCCACGGCTACCCGCATGCACACACCGCCCGACAGGTCAACAGCCAGCACCTGGAGGCCGACCTGCTGGTCGTCGCCGGGGCCGACCACGTCGCCGCGCTGACCCGGATACTCGGCCGGGCAGACGCGGCCGAACGGGTGCGGCTGCAGCGCTCGTTCGACCCGGCCGCCGACCCGGGCGCCGAGGTGCCCGACCCGTACTACGGCGGTGACCGGGGATTCGACGACGTCCTGGCGATGATCGAGGCGACCATGCCCGGTCTGCTGGCCTGGACCCGGGTGCGGCTCGGTGAGACCGACCCCGGCTGAGGTCGCCCGGCGGCTGACCGGCCTGGACGTCCACGTGGTGCTGTTCGGGGCCGGCTCCGCCGCCCGGGCGGTCGACGCCGCCCGCTCGACGCGCGCGGCCGCGCAGCGCATAACGTAGGAGCGTGCGTTTCCTGTTCAAGCCGGGCTGGCTGGCGTTCATCGCATTGGTGATCGGGTTCTCGGTCGCCTGCTACACGCTGCTGGCGCCCTGGCAGTTCCGGCGCAACGCCGAGCGCGAACAGGACAACGCGGCGATCGCCGCCTCGGTGGCCACCCCACCCGCGGCGCTGGCCCAGCTGATCCCGACCGGCGCCGGACCCACCCAGGCGGTGGAGTGGCGACGGGCGGTGGTCCGCGGCCGTTACGTCGAGGGCGCCGAGGTGGTGGTGCGGCTGCGCTCGGTGGCCACCCGCCCGGCCTACGAGGTGCTGGCCGCCTTCCGCACCGACGACGGACGCACGATCGCGGTGAACCGGGGCTACCTGCGCCCCGGGCCGGACAACCGGGTAGCCGGCTATCCCCCGCCCCCGGACGGCGACGTGCAGCTCACCGGCCGGATCCGGCTGGACGAGAACGACCCCGGGCAGCGGCCCCCGCTGGTGGATGGCGGGGTCCGGCAGGTGTACGCGTCCGACAGCCGCCAGCTCGCGGCGGTCACCGGCCAACCAGTGGCTGCGGGGTACCTGGCGCTGCTGGACGCCCAACCCGGTGTGCTCACCGAGGTGCCGCTGCCCGACACCGACGCCGGCCCGTTCTGGTCCTATGCCTGGCAGTGGCTCACCTTCGGCGCGATGGCGCTGTTCGGGCTGGTCTACTTCATCCGGCTGGAACTGCTGCAACGTCGTGGTGGCGGCCCGGCGCCGGACGACGACCACGTCCAGGCGGACCCGCTCGCGCAGCGCTACGGCAGCACCGGCGCCCGGCGGGCCTGAGCCCGGCCCAGGGCCAGGGCGAGCGCGGCGGTCAGCCCCACCGTCGCCCAGCTCAGCGACCGCGACAGCCTGGCCGTCCGGCGCAGATCCGCGGCGGTCGGCACGCGCCCGTCACCGCCGAGCACCGGACGGTCCTCGACCGCGTGCGGGTACACCGTGCGACCGCCGAGCCGGATGCCGAGCGCACCCGCCGCGGCCGCCTCGACCGGGCCGGCGTTCGGGCTGGGGTGGGCGTGGGCATCCCGGCGCCAGGCCCGCCAGGCGTCTCCGGGGCTGCCGCCCAGGGGCCGCGCCAGCGCCACTGTCAACCCGGCGGTGACCCGGGCGGGCGCCAGGTTGAGCAGGTCGTCGCAGCGGGCGGCGGCCCAGCCGAAGTTGCGGTAGCGCGGGCAGCGGTGGCCCACCATCGCGTCCAGGGTGTTGACCGCGCGGTAGCCGAGCAGACCGGGCACCCCGGCCACCGCGCCCCAGAACAGCGGCCCGACGACTGCGTCCGAGGTGTTCTCCGCGATCGACTCGCACCCCGCGCGGGCCATTCCGACCGCGTCCAGCACCGACGGGTCGCGACCGCACAGGTGCGGGATGCGGTCCCGGGCGGCCGGCAGATCGCCGGCGTCGAGCGAATCGGCCAGGGCGGTGGCCTCCCGGGCGAGCGACGAGCCGCCCAGTACCGCCCAGGTCGCCACCGCCACGGCCGCCGCCCGGCCGCATTCCCGGCCGACCCCGGGCCGACCAGTCGCACGGGGGCCTACCAGCGCGGTGACACCGACGACCGGGCCCGCGGTGAGCACCAGGTGGGCCACACCGGCGACCCGGGAGTCGGCGTAGCACACCCGCTCGCACCAGGCCACCCACCGGCCGAAGCCGGCCACCGGGTGCCAGCGGGCCGGGTCGCCGAGCGCGGCGTCCAGACCGGCGCCCAGCAGCAGGCCGAGCGCGCGGGCCCGACCGCTCAGCTGGCCTCGCAGACACCGCTGCGCGACTGCGAGACGGCCCGGTCGCTCAGGTCACGGGCGTCCTCGGCGGCCACCCGCAGGGTGCACGGCCACGGCACCCCGGGGGTACCGGACGTGCGGCAGGCGGCGCAGCGGCCGTAGCTGTCGCGCTCGTGGTCGATCAGCAGGCTGCGCCACACCTCGGGCATCGCGGCCAGGGCCAGGGCCAGCGGGTGCGGCTCGGTGGCGAGGTCTGCGGTGACGGCACTGTCTACCTGCTGCATGATCTTTCCCCCTCAGGATGAGCACAGCATCCCCTGCGCCGCCGGACCCCGCTCACCCGCCCCCGGATGTTCCCCGGTGATCCACATCACCGGGGCCCGGCGAGCCCTCGCACCCTCCCCTGCCGGCCGCGGCCAGCACACGTTCGGCACACCGCCCCGGGTCGCGCAGCACGTCGTGCTCCCATAGCCGCACCACGGTCCAGCCCCGGGCGCGCAGGGTGGCCGTGACCGCGCGGTCCCGCGCGATCGTGCGCTCGATCTTGGCGACCCACCACCCGGTGCGGGTGGGGAACAGCTCGGCCAACGACGAGCGGCCCCGGCGGCGGACCTCGTCGGGGTTGCCGTGCCACAGGTCGCCGTCCACGAACACCGCCAGCCGCCGCGACCGGATCACCAGGTCGGGTCGGCCCGGCACGTCGGGGGCGTGCAGCCGGTAGCGCAGCCCGGCGGCGTGCAGTGCCCGGCGCAGGGTTAACTCGGCCCGGGAGTCCTTGTGCCGGACCCGCGCCATCATCCGGCTGGTCACTGTCGGGTCGCGCGGTCCGAGCCGCCGCACCGGACCCGCCGGACCGCCGGTGCCACCGCCGGTCGGGTCGTACGCCGGGTTCTCCGCCACGACCCGAGAGCCTAGGCCGGACATCCACGACAACGGCCCGGCCCCTGGGGAGGGCCGGGCCGCATCGGGTGAGCGGACGATCAGGTGTAGATGGTCTTGACCGACTGGTAGTACTGGACGGCCTCCGGGCCGAGCTCACGGCCCAGGCCACTGGCCTTGACCCCGCCGAACGGCGAGCTGGGGTCGGGCATGTAGGAGTTGATCCCGATGGTGCCGGTCTGCACCCGGCGGGCCACCCCGAAACCGCGCTCGGGGTCCTGGGTCCACACGGAGCCGCCGAGGCCGAAGTCGGAGTCGTTGGCGATCCGCACGGCGTCGTCGTCGTCGTTGTACTTGATCAGCGACAGCACCGGGCCGAAGATCTCCTCCTGCGCGATGGTGTGGTTGTTGTCCACATCGGCGAAGATCGTGGGCTCGACGAACCATCCCTTGTCCTGGCTGGACGGACGACCACCGCCGACGATCACCTTGGCGCCCTCGGCCTTGCCCTTGGCGATGTAGCCTTCGACCCGGTCACGCTGCCGGTCGCTGGCCATCGGGCCGATCTGGGTGGTCGGGTCCAGCGCATCGCCGATCTTGAGCGAGCCGGCGAGCGCCGCGAAGGTCTGCACGACCTCGTCGTAGCGGCTGGCCGGGGCGAGGACCCGGGTGCCCAGGAAGCAGGTCTGGCCCTGGTTGAGCAGGGTGGCCTGGAACAACTTCTCGCCGATCGTGGCCAGGTCGAGGTCGGCGTCGTCGAGCACGATGGCCGCCGACTTGCCGCCCAGCTCGAGGGTGACCGGGCGCAGCAGCCGGCCACAGGTCTCGGCGATGGAACGCCCGGCGGCGGTCGACCCGGTGAACGAGATCTTGTCGACCCTGGGGTGCGACACCAGGTAGGCGCCGACCTCCCGGCCGCCGGGCACGATGTTGATCACGCCGTTGGGGATGCCGGCCGCGACAGCGGCGTCGGCCAGCAGCCCGGTGTCCAGGCAGGTCTCCGGCGACGGCTTGATCACCAGGGTGCACCCCGCAGCCAGCGCCGGGGCGTACTTGAACGCCGCCAGGGACTGCGGGAAATTCCACGGCACGATCGCGCCGACCACGCCGATCGGCTCGCGGCGCACGGTGATCGCCCCGCCGAGCAGGCCGGTACGTGCCTCGTCGGCGCTCAGCGTGCGGGCCACTCCGGCGTAGTAGCGCAGCAGGTTCACCGGGAACGCACCCTCGATCGCCAACGAGATGGAGATCGGCATGCCGTTCTGCGCGCTGACCCGCTGGGTGATGTCCTGCGCGCGACTCTCCAGCTCGGTGGCGAAGCGCTCCATCACGTCGGCGCGCTGGGCAGGTTCCCAGGTAGCCCAGCCGTTCGGGTCGTCGAACGCGGTGCGCGCCGCGTCCACCGCCGCGTCGACGTCGGCCTCCTGCGCCTCGGCCACCGAACCGATGACCTCCTCGGTGCTGGCCGACACCACGGTGATCGTGTTGCTGGAGCTGGGGGTGGTCCAGCTGCCGCCGATGAACAGCTTGTCGTACTCAATGGTCATGCGATCCGTCTCTCCTCCGGTTGATCGGCGACCCGACGGCCGCCCGGTGGCGGAACCGCACCGCGCGGCACTGGCGGGCACTGCCCGTTCAGAACAGGCCGCCGCCCGGTTGTCGAGTGCTCGACTAATCCTTGCAGCACGGGCAAGCCGGGTCTGGACACGGACGGGTGAAATACCCGACGTTGCGGCTCAACGGTGCCGTCGGCCGGCGCCTCCGGGCGACCCGCGGCTGACCCCGGCCAGCACCCGTGCGGCAGCATGGGTCGCGGATGACGACACCCGGACGGCACCGCGGCCCCCGCCCCACGTCGCGGCGGGCGGGCGGTCGGCGCCGCCTGGTCACCGTGGTGCTGGCAGTGGTGGTCGCCGCCGGGGCGACCGTGCTCGCCGGGCGGGTGGTGTTCGAACCGGCCGCACCGGAGGTCGCCCGTTCGCGCTGCCCCGGCCTGGTGGCCGCCATGCCGGTCCGGGACCGGATGGCCCAGCGGCTCATGGTGGGCGTCGACCCGTCCCGCTCCGACAGCGCGAGCGTGGCGGTGGACACCGACCGGGTGGGTGGGGTGTTCGTCGGCGGCAATGCCACCACGATCCTGCGCGGCGACACCCTGCCGCGGCTGCAGACCGGGCCCGGTGGCCTACCCCGGCCGGTGGCGGTCGCGGTGGACGACGAGGGCGGGCGGGTGCAACGGATCGACGGGCTCGCCGGGTCGATCCCGAGCGCGCGGCGGATGGCCCAGACCCTCGATACGACCCAGGTGCGGGCACTGGCCGCCGAGCGCGGCCGGGCCATGCGGGCCCGCGGGGTGACCGTGGACCTGGCCCCGGTGGTGGACGTCGGCGACCAGCCCGCCGGCTCGGTGATCGGCGACCGATCGTTCGGCGGTGACCCCGAGCAGGTCACCGAGTACGCTGGCGCGTTCGCCGCCGGGCTGCGCGACGCGGGCGTGCTGCCGGTGCTCAAACACTTCCCGGGACACGGCCGGGCCAGCGGCGACTCCCATCGGGGGCGGGTCTCCACCCCGCCGCTGGAGCAACTGCGGGAGGTCGACCTGCGGCCCTACCGTGCGCTGCTGGCCGAGGGCCCGGCCGCTGTGATGGTCGGACACCTCGACGTGCCCGGGCTCACCGACGGACTGCCGGCCACCCTCAGCCCGGCCGCGTACCGCCTGCTGCGCGACGATCTGGGGTTCACCGGGTTGGTCGTCACCGACGACCTCGGGGCGATGCGTGCGATCTCCGACCGCTACGACCTGCCGGCGGCGGTGCTGGCGGCGCTGCGGGCCGGCGCGGACGTGGCGTTGTGGACCTACGACCCGGCGGGCAACCGAACCGGAGAGGTGCTGGAGCGGTTGTCGGCGGCGGCCGACGCCGGACAGCTGCCGGGCTCGGACGACGCGGTGGCCAGGGTGCTCGCCGCCAAAGGGGTCTGCTGAGGCGGATCCCGGACCGGCCCGGCGACCCATCCGGTCGGCGTCTCAGCACGTCCGTCGGACGGGCCGGTACGCTCGGCTGCGACCCGACACCGGCCTACCACAGGCGCGGCGGAGCCTGCGGCACAGGCGGGTCGAACAGCACGGAGAGGTGACGTTCGCTCGATGGCAACGACCAGCCCGGCACCAACCGGCGGACCCGGACGACCGGCGGCCCGCCCCGGCCCGCCCCCGGGCTACGGCGCCCCGAGGCCGGCCGACCGCCCGCTGACCGGGTCCCAGCGCTCCCGGGTGGTCGCCACGTTCCTGGTGCTGGTGGTGGTCGGGGCCGCGCTCGGACTTCTGGCGGCCTCGGTGCTGCCCAAGGAGTACGCGGCGCAGTCCTCGATCCGGTACACCATCGGGCGGGGCTCGTCCGGCGACGCCGACCGGGTGCTGGCCACCCAGACCGTACTGATCACCGGTCGCGAGGTGCTGCAGGGCGCCGCGACCGAGACCGGGGTGCCGGTGGACTACCTCAGCGCGAACACCACCGCGACCGTGGTGCCCAACTCCGAGATCATCGACATCCAGGTCCGGCACGGCAACCGGGCCAGCGGGATCCAGCTGGCCGACGCGGTGGCCAAGCGCTACCTGGAGGTCGCCGAGTCCTCGTCGCCGAGGGCCGCGGTGACGAAGCAGCTCGCCGACCTGCAACAACAGCTGGCCAGCGGAGCGCCTTCCGCCTCGCAGTTGGTCGAGCTGCGGCTGCGGGTGGCCGCTGTACAGAGCCAGCTGGACGGTCTGGCCACCACCGAGAACCTGGCCAGCCTGGCCGCCCCGGCCTACTCGGTGCCCGATCCGGTCTTCCCGAACACCCTCGCCACCGTCGGCGGTGGCGCGCTGCTCGGACTGATCGTGGCCGGCCTGGTGGCCAACGGCCAGGTCCGCCGCTCCCAGGAGTAGCCCCGGCCCGCGCGGGCCGGGGCGTCCCGGCTCAGTCCAGCGAGCGGGTGAAGTCCGGCGGCACGATCAGGTCCTCCCGGACCAGCTCGTGGATCGAGGCCCGGCCCAGTCCGAGCAGCGCCTCGTCGATGCCGGCACGCAGGATCTCCAGCACCCGCTTCACCCCGACCTCGCCCTCGGCCGCCATTCCCCACAGGTACGCCCGGCCGATCATGACTGCCTTGGCGCCCAACGCCAGCGCCTTCACCACGTCGCCACCGCGCCGGATGCCCCCGTCCAGCAGCACCTCGATCTGGTCGCCGACCGCATCCACCACCGAGGGCAGCGCCCGGATCGACGCGGGTGTGCCGTCCAGGTTGTTCCCCCCGTGGTTGGACACCGAGATCGCGCTGGCCCCGATGTCGACCGCCCGCCGTGCGTCATCCGGGTGCATGATCCCCTTGACCATGAACGGACCGCCCCACTCCTCGCGGATCCAGCGCAGGTCGTCCCAGGTGGGCAGCGGGGTGAACATCCACTGCCCGTAGACCTCGAAGAACCCGGGAGCCTTCTCGCCGGCCGGACACATGTTCGGCACCGTGAGATCGGGCAGCTTGCCGGTACGACCCCAGCGCAGCAGGTAGCCCGGCCGCAGCACCGCCTCGGGAGCGAACTTCAGCATGGCCTTGAAGTCGAGCTTCTCCGGGATCGGCGGGCTGCCCCAGTCGCGGCGGTGGGCGAACGTCCAGTCCAGGGTGATGATCAGTCCTTGGGCGCCGGCCTTCTTCGCCCGCTCGGCGCGGGCCAGGATGGAGTCCCGGTCGCCGCACCAGTACATCTGGAAGAACGTCTTCGGGTTCGCCGCCACCACGTCCTCCACCGAGCGGCTGGCGAACGAGCTCAAGCCCATGCCGGTGCCCTCGGCGGCGGCGGCGCGGGCGACCGCTACCTCGCCCTCCGGGTCGACGGCCTGCACCCCGGTGGGCGAGATGATCACCGGCATCGAGATCTCCTGGCCCAGCACCCGGGTCGCCTGGTCGCGTTCCCGGGGCAGGCCACCGATACGCGGCCGGAACCCCAGCTCGTCGAACGCCTTCACGTTGTCAGCCAGGGTCAGCCCCTGCTCGGCGCCGGCCCACAGCGCCATGTAGACCGACTTCGGCAGCCGCTTCTTGGCCCGGCGCTGCGCCTCGGCGACCGTCTCGAACCATTCCCTCGTACCCGCCATGTGTGGCTGCCTCCCTCTCGCGCTGTCGCGGCACGAGCCTAGTCGGTGCCGCCGTGTAGGTCCCCCTGCGCACGGCCGATTGGCGCCCGCTACCTGAAGCGGGTGGGGTCGCCCGCGCCGACCCGCACGATGTCCGGCTCGTCGCCGGACAGGTCGACCACCGTGGTGGGTTCGGTGCCACACTCCCCCGAGTCGATGACCGCGTCCAGTACGAGGTCCAGTCGTTCCTTGATCTCCCAGCCCTGGGTCGAGGGCTCCGGCGCGTCGGGCAGCAGCAGGGTGCTCGACACCAGCGGCTCGCCGAGCTCGGACAGCAGCGCGTGCACCACCGGGTGGTCCGGGATCCGCACGCCGACGGTCCGCTTCTTCGGGTTCATCATCCGCCGGGGCACCTCCTTGGTGGCCGGCAGGATGAAGGTGTACCGGCCCGGGGTGGCCGCCTTGACCATCCGGAACACCGCGTTGCTGACCAGGGCGAACTGGCCGAGCTGGGCGAAGTCACGACAGACCAGGGTGAAGTGGTGGCGCTCGTCGAGATGACGGATCGACCGGATCCGGTCCAGCCCCTCGCGGTTGCCGAACTGGCAACCCAGCGCGAAGCACGAGTCCGTGGGGTAGGCGATCACGCCACCGTCGCGGACCAGGTCGACCACCTGGCCGATCGCGCGCCGCTGCGGATTCTCGGGGTGTACGTCGAAGTAGCGGGCCACGGCACGAGCGTAGGCCGCGCACCGCCGGTGATCACGGCACCCGCTCCGGCGCGGACCGGTGATCCCGGAGCCGAACTACTGCGGCAGCCGGACGACGCTGACGAAGAAGTGGTCGATCTGGCGCACGACGTCCATGAACCGGGTGAAGTCCACCGGCTTGGTGACGTAGGCGTTGGCGTAGGTGCGGTAGCTGCGCAGGATGTCCTCGTCGGCGCTGGAGGTGGTCAGCACCACCACCGGGATGCTGCGCAGCTGCTCGTCGGCCTTGATCTCGGCCAGCACCTCGCGCCCGTCCATCTTGGGCAGGTTGAGGTCCAGCAGGATCAGCCCTGGCCGGGGCGCGTCGGCGTAACGGCCCCGGCGGCGGAGGAACTCGATCGCCTCGGCGCCGTCGGTGACCACGCTCAGCGGGTTGCTGAGCCCGTGGTGCTCGAACGCCTCCTGCGTCATCAGCACGTCGCCGGGATCGTCCTCGACCAGCAGGACGTGCATGTCCGAACCTGGTTCAGTCATCGCTGTCATCAGTCTGCACAGCGGTCGTCCTCACGGTGGTCGGGATAGGGCCCGGCTCGGGGCCGGGTACCGACGGCAAAGTGAAACAGAACGTCGCACCGCTCGCAGGCACTGGGTCGAGCCAGATGGTCCCGCCGTGGTACTCGACGATCTTGCGGCAGAGCGCGAGCCCGATCCCGGTCCCCGGATACTCCTCCTTGGGATGCAGCCGCTGGAAGATCACGAACACCTTCTCCGCGTAGGCCTGGTCGATACCCATCCCGTTGTCGCTGACCCGGAACCACCACAGGCCCTCCTCCAGACGCGCACCGACATGCACCCACGGCGGCTGCTCGCCGCGGAACTTGACCGCGTTGCCGACCAGGTTCTGGAACACCGTGACCAGCAGGGCCTGCTCGCCGCGCACGGTGGGCAGCGGGTCGTGGGTGACCTGCGCCGCGGTCTCGGTGATCGCGCCGTCGAGGTTGCGCAGGGCCTGGTCGAGCAGCGCTCCGCAGTCCAGCTCCCGCTCGGTCGCCGGGCCGCGGCCCACCCGGGAGAACGCGAGCAGCTCGGCGATCAGCCGGGACATCCGCCGTGCCCCGTCGACGGCGAAGTCGATGTACTGGTCGGCCCGGTCGTCGAGCTGGCCGCCGTAGCGGGTACGCAGCAATTCGCAGAACCCGGACACCTTGCGCAGCGGCTCCTGCAGGTCGTGGCTGGCTACGTAGGCGAACTGTTCGAGGTCACGGTTGGACCGGGCCAGCTCGTCGGTCTGCTGGTTGAGCTGGGTGTTGAGGTACTGGGAGGCCCGCAGTTCGGTGACGATCCGGGCGCGCATGCTGTCGACGTCCTCGGTCAGCTCGACGATCTCCCGGGGGCCGTGGCCGGTCAACCGCCGGGAGAACTCCCCCCCGGCGACCACCCGGACCTCGTCGGCGAGCCGGGACACCGGGGCGATGATCGTCCGCCGGACCCACAGCACAAGCCCGGCGAGCAGGGCCACCAGCCCTACGGCGATCGCCACGGCGGTCACCACCAGTCCGCGCGCGGCGGCGTCCAGGTCAGCGCGGCCCTGGTTGCGGGCCGCGGCCAGCCCCGCACGCTGGGCGTCCAGCGCCTGCCTCACCTCGTCGAAGCGGGCCTTGCCGGCGTCCGGGTCGGCACCCGGGCCTCGCAGGCCGCCGGCCCGTACCTCGGCGATGGTCGGGTCGGCGTACTCGGTGCGCCACCGCGCGGCCAGCTCCCGCACGCCGGTGAGGGCGGTGGTCAGCTCGGGCCGAGGGTTGGCCTCCCCCAAGGCACGCAATGCGGCCTCGGCCCGCCACTGCTGCTGCCGGCCCCGCTCGTCGGGTTCGAGGAAGGTCGGGTTCGCGGTGATCGCGTAGCCGCGGACGGCGGTCTCCTGGTTGAGCAGGCCCGCGGTCATCGACTGCGCGCTGAGCAGCGCCGGGTCGAGCTGGTCGACCACGGCCGTGCGGGCCGAGGCGAGCTGCATCAGGGCCAGCGTCGCGGCCAGGACGGCACCGGCGGTGATGGCCACGCCCAGAGCTCCGACCACCCACAGCCAGCCGCGCAGCGACCTGTTGCGACCCGCGGACGTCCTGGTGCGCAGCGGCCTCTCCCTGTCCCTAGAACCGGCGACCAGACGCTACCCGACGCCGGCCCGCGCCCGCCGGACGTAGGGCGCGACCGGGGACAGCCGCAGTACCTCGGGCAGCGCGAGGCGCGGGGTGTTCGTGCCGGCGGAGAAGGTGATCGGCCGGCGGCCCTACGGCGTCCTGGCCGGCCCGCTGCTGGTGGCGGCGATCCACTTCGCCCCGGTGGCCGGTGCCGCCTACCTCGGGGGTGCCGTGGTGGCGCTTGCCGGGAGGCCACCCGGCTGGTGGCCGCTCGCGGCCAGGTGTCGGCGGCCGCCACCCGCCAGATCGGCGAGATGCGGGCCCGGCTGCGGGGCGCGCGGTAGGCGCTGGCGGCGGCGGTCGAGGAGATCGGGCCGGACCCGGCCGCCGACCAGGCCTACCGCGACCTCCGGGGCGGCCCGTTCACCTCGGAGACCACCCTCACCCTGATCGGCGAGCGGGCGGTGCGGGAGGCGACCACCACCACCTGACCGGGCCGCGCACCATGGTCGGGCGGTGAGTGCCGGCGGGCGCGGCCGCGGGCTCTCAGCGGCGGTGGCGGCAGATCCAGCGGAACGTACGGTCGAAGCCGTTGTCGAAACCGCGTTCGTAGCCGGCGGCGAACCCGCGGTCGCGGTCGAAACGCTGCTTGCCCCGGTAGCGGGAGCGGTCAAACGCACAGGCCTGCCGCGCGGCCCGGACACCGTCCCGGAAGCCGACCTGGTAACCGCGGCGGAAGGCACGCACGTAGTCGTCGCGGTCACCGCGATCGGTGGGCGACACCAGAGGTGCGCTCGCCGCCAGCGCGA
Organism: Pseudonocardia sp.; assembly: GCA_029263115.1. Classification (GTDB taxonomy): domain Bacteria; phylum Actinomycetota; class Actinomycetes; order Mycobacteriales; family Pseudonocardiaceae; genus Pseudonocardia. Next base: position 35,952 of record JAJCYC010000019.1, read on the forward strand.
CCGGCCGCTGCGCCGCAACCGGCTGGCCCGCGACCGGCTGGGCCGAACCCGCGGTGACCATCCCGATCAGTACGGCACCAGCGGCCACCAGTGAGAGCCCGGCCACTCGTCCTCCTGGCATGGCGCCACCCCTTTCACCCCGGATGGGTGACGATGATCCCCCACCACCGGCGGGTCGTCACGGGAAATCTCCGGCCGACACGGCGCGTCCCCGCGCGACACGGGCGGCCGGGCCCGCTGGACAGAGCGAGAGGCCGGGGTCGCTGCTCTTCGACCCCGGCCTCCGGTGCCCGCTCGTACGCTCCCCAGCCACGAGCGGGATGGCACAACCCCACAGCACGCGCGCTCACTGCGCGTTAGACAAAACCTTAATGGATCATCAGGTCGAGCGTCAGATGGACCACTCTGTCGGATGACGATGTACACCCGGGTGAGATCATCGGGCGGCGGTCAGCGGTGGCGGTACGGGTGCCGCCGTGGTGAGAATCGATCGTCTGGCGATGCCGTGTCGCGGGGCTGCAATGGAGGCACCGTGCACATCTGGTCCGGCTCGTCGTTCCCGCTCGGGGCGACCTACGACGGTGGGGGCACCAACTTCGCGATCTTCTCCGAGGTCGCGCACCGGATCGAGCTGTGCCTGATCGACGGAGAGGGCGCGGCACGCACCGAGACCCGGCTGGAGCTGCCCGAACGGGACGGGCTGATCTGGCACGGCTACCTGCCCCGGGTCGGCCCCGGGCAGCGCTACGGCTACCGGGTACACGGCCCGCACGATCCGCGGGCGGGGCTGCGGTGCAACCCGTCGAAGCTGTTGCTCGACCCGTATGCCAAGGCCGTCGACGGCTCGATCGCCTGGGACGAAGCGCTGTTCGGCTACCACTTCGACGACCCGCACTCCTACAACGACGCCGACTCCGGTCCGTTCGCGATGACCTCGGTGGTGGTCAACCCGTACTTCGACTGGGCGGCCGACCGACCACCGCGCACGCCCTACCACGAGACGGTGATCTACGAGGCGCACGTGCGGGGCATGACAATGCGCCACCCCGACATCCCGGAGGACGTGCGCGGCAGCTACGCCGGCCTGGCGCACCCGACGATGCTGCGGCACTTCGCCAGGCTCGGCGTGACCGCAGTCGAGTTGATGCCGGTGCACCAGTTCGTGCACGACTCGACGCTCGCCGACAAGGGCCTGCGCAACTACTGGGGCTACAACACCATCGGCTTCTTCGCCCCGCACAACGACTACGCCTCGTTCGGCACCCGCGGTGAGCAGGTGCCGGAGTTCAAGACCATGGTGCGCACGCTGCACCGGGCGGGCATCGAGGTCATCCTGGACGTGGTCTACAACCACACCGCTGAGGGCAACCACCTCGGTCCGACGCTGTCCTTCCGGGGCATCGACAATCCCGCCTACTACCGGCTGGTACCCGGCGACGAGCAGCACTACTTCGACACCACCGGCACCGGCAACAGCCTCAACGTGCGCCACCACGAGTCGCTGCGGCTGCTGATGGACTCGCTGCGCTACTGGGTCACCGAGATGCACGTGGACGGCTTCCGGTTCGACCTGGCGTCGTCGTTGGCCCGGGAGTTCCACGACGTCGACCGGCTCTCGGCGTTCTTCGACCTGATCAACCAGGACCCGGTGGTGACCCAGGTGAAGCTGATCGCCGAGCCCTGGGACGTCGGGCCGGGCGGCTACCAGGTCGGCGGGTTCCCGCCGCTGTGGACGGAGTGGAACGGGAAGTACCGCGACACCGTGCGGGACTTCTGGCGCGGCGAGCACGCCACGCTCGCCGAGTTCGCCTCCCGGTTCACCGGCAGCTCCGACCTCTACGAGGCCGACGGCCGGCGCCCGCACGCCTCGATCAACTTCGTCACCGCGCACGACGGGTTCACCCTGGCCGACCTGACCGCCTACAACGACAAGCACAACGCGGACAACGGTGAGGACAACCGGGACGGCGAGAGCCACAACCGCTCCTGGAACTGCGGGGTGGAGGGACCGACCGACGACGGCAAGGTGGTGGCGCTGCGCGAGCGGCAGCGACGCAACATGCTGGCCACCCTGCTGCTGTCCCAGGGGGTGCCGATGATCGCGCACGGCGACGAGCTGGCCCGCACCCAGGGCGGCAACAACAACGCCTACTGCCAGGACAACGAGATCAGCTGGGTGGACTGGGACAATGCCCGTCACCACGAGCTGCTCACCGATTTCACCGCCTCGCTGCTCGCGCTGCGGACGGCGCATCCGATCTTCCGGCGTCGCCGGTTCTTCCAGGGTCGGTGCATCACCGGGTCCAACATCGAGGACATCGTCTGGCTGCGTCCGGACGGACAGCCGATGACCGACGACGACTGGAACGCCGGTTTCGCCCGCACACTGGCCATCTACCTCAACGGCGAGGGCATCCCGGATCGCGACGAGCTCGGCCAGCACATCGTCGACGACTCCTTCCTGCTGCTGTTCAACGCCCACCACCAGGCGGTGGGCTTCACCCTGCCGGGCGAGTCGTACGGCCGGAACTGGGAGATCGTGGTTGACACCGCCGACCCGCTCCTGGCCCAGGCCCGGCGCAAAGCGCGCGACTCGGTGGCGGACGGCCGTCTGCGGGTGGCCGCGCGCGCGATGCTGGTACTGCGGCGGCGCTTCTGACGCCGCGGCCGGGCGGGCCGGCCAGGACCGCCCTCCCGGCTAGGGTCGGATTCGTGGTGGGCCGGGTCTGGGGCGTGGCACGGTCGCTCGCGATGTACCACGGCATCCCGGGGCGGCACCGGCGGATGGCCGCGTTCTACCGCAGGTTCCTCGGTCCTGGCGAGTTGGGGTTCGACCTGGGCGCGCACGTCGGCAGCCGGGTCAGATCGTGGCGGCGGATCGGCGCCCAGGTGGTCGCCGTCGAGCCGCAGCCGGACTGCCTTCGGGTGCTGCGGCTGCTCTACGGGCGCGACCCCCTGGTCACCATCGTGGCCGGCGCGGTCGGCGCGCGGGCCGGCCGGGCCACGCTCGGGCTGTCCAGCGCGACCCCGACCGTGTCGTCGATGTCACCGGCGTGGATCGACTCGGTGCGCGGCGACCGGCGGTTCGCCCGGGTGCGCTGGGACCGGTCGGTCCAGGTCGCGGTGTCGAGCCTGGACGACCTGATCGCCGCGTACGGCGAGCCGGCGTTCTGCAAGATCGACGTGGAGGGCTTCGAGGTCGAGGTGCTGCGCGGGCTGGGCCGGCCGTTGCGCGCGCTCTCGTTCGAGTACCTGCCGGCCGCGCACGAGGCGGCGCTCACCGCGCTGACCCTGCTCGAGCGGCTGGGCGGGCCGGCCGGCGGGTACGTCTACAGCTACTCGCCGATCGAGACGATGCGGCTGGTCGGCGAACGCTGGATGGGCGCGGGTGAGCTGACCGGGCTGCTGGAGCGGCGTCGCCCGCTGGGCCGTTCCGGCGACGTCTACGCCTGTCTGCGCACCGCCCCGGGCATCTCGCTGAACGAGACCAGCACCGGCCGCTGACCGCTGGTGTCGATCCGGCACACCGCACCCGGCGGCAGACCGATGCCACCGACTCGCCACCGGCCGGCACGAAGGATGGTCGTCGGGGTGGGCGGAGGGGTGGGCAGGGGGTGGGCAGGGGGTGTGTGACGGACCACCGGTCTCAGTACCTCGCCGACGGCCGGAGCCCGGTGACCGCCCGGTCGCGCGCGGAGAGCACCAACAGACCGGCAGGCAGCCGACCAGGCTCAGTACCCCGTACACCACCCCGGCGGCCAGGCCCTGGACGGCGCCGGGGCCGGCCACCGCGAACGCACCGGCGGCCACCGCCTCGCGGGGCCCCCAGCCGCGAACCCGATCGGCAACGCGGTCGACAGCAGCGCCAACACCAGCAACGGCACCAGCTCGACCAGCGCGGCGGTGACCTCGGTGGCACCGATCGTCCGCAGGGCAACGACGGCGGCGGCGGTCCCGAGCCGGTCCAGCAGCAGGACCAGCACCCCGACCCCGACAACGGCCCGCACCCACGGCCACCACCCGGCCCGGGTGCCCGGGCGCCCGACCGGTGAGCCGGCCGCGACCACCGGCCCGGCCACGCCCGGTCGGTCACCGTGCCGGCTCCGGTACCCGGCACAGGACGTCGGCCAGCCGCCGCGCCGTCACCGTCCACCCGTCCAGCGTGCCCCGCCGCAGCCGGGCGCGGTGACGCAGAGTCCGGCGCAGCGCCGGGTCGTCCAACCAGCTCCGCAGCGCGTGCGCCAGGGCATCGGCGTCGCCGGGGGCGACCAGCATGCCGGGCGGTCCGCCGTCGGGGGCGCGGCCGAGCGCCTCCGGGACCCCACCGACCGCCGAGGCCAGCACCGGAATCCCCCGGGCCAGCGCCTCGGTGACCACCATCCCGTAGGACTCCGCCCGCGAGGGCAGCACCAGCAGGTCGGCGCGTGCATACGTCTCGCACAGCGGGTGGCCGGTCCGGGCGCCGGTCAGCCGGACCCGCCGATCGAGCCGGTGCCGGGCCACCGCGGCGCGGACCGCCGCCACCTGGCCGGGGTCGCGGCCCAGCGGTCCGACCAGCGCGCAGCTCCAGCTCCGGTCGGCCACCGCTGCGAGCGCCTCGACCAGCACGTCCTGCCCCTTGGTGGTGGTCACCGACCCGACGCAGAGCAGCCCGCCGGCGCCACCCGTACCCGGAGCGGGCGGCGCGGGATCGACCCCGGGCCGGGCCACGTGCACCCGCCCGGCGGGCAGCGCGTGCCGCGCGACGAGCCGGCGGGCGGCCCACCCGCTGGTCGCCACCACCGCGCCCACCGCGTGCAGGGCGGCCCGCTCCCGGGCGGCCAGGTCCGCCGCGACCTCCGGCGCCGGTCCGAGCTCGTCGGCCAGCGGCAGGTGCACCAGCACGGCCAGTCGCAGCCGCCGGGCCCGCGGCGCCACCACCTCGGGCACCCCGCAGGCCACCAGCCCGTCCAGCAGCACGAGCGAGCCGTCCGGCAAGCCGTCGAGCACCCCGGCCAGCAGCGACCGCTCGCCCGCACCCGGCCGGGGCCAGCCGCCGGGCACCGCGTGCTCGCGCACCGTCCACCCGGCCGTCCCCAGCTCGCGCGCCACCCGCCGGTCGTAGACGTTGCCGCCGCTGGGCAGCGCGGCGTCATCGACGTCGCCCGGCATCACCAGGTGCAGGTGACCGTGCACCGCTCAGAGGTCGCGCTGGTAGCTGCCCGACGCGACGTGCGACTCGTGCAGCTCGACGGTGATCCCGGTCAGCCCGAGCGCAGCCTCGCCCAGCATGCCGGCGTGCACCCGCGCGGCCATCCGGTCGGCGACCACCTTGGCCAGGAACTCGGTGGAGGTGTTGACCCCGGCGAAGGCCGGCTCCTCGTCGAGGTTGCGGTAGTTGAGCTCGGCCAGTAGCGCGCCCAGCTCGGTGCCTGCGCGGCCGATGTCCACCACGATGCCGTCGGCGTCCAGGTCCGGTCGGCGGAACGTCACGTCCACCACGAACGTCGCGCCGTGCAGCCGCTGCGCCGGCCCGAACACCTCGCCGCGGAAGCTGTGCGCCACCATCATGTGGTCCCGCACGGTGATTGCGAACACCTCGAACTCCTCATTCCTGCTGGTAGACCACCCGGACACCACCGCCTGGCGGCTCGCCGTCGGCGAGCCGGCGCAGCGTCCCGGGCAGCTCGTCGAAGCGGCACTCGCCGCCGATCAGCGCGTCGTAGCGGGGGTCGGCGAGCAGTCGCATGGCCAGCGCGAGCCGCTGCGCGTGGCTGTGCCGGCCGCGTCGGGCCGGCGCGACCGCGCCGACCTGGCTGGCGCGCACCGCGAGCCGGCCGGCGTGGAACGACGCACCCAGCGGCACCGTCACCTGGCGGTCGCCGTACCAGCTCAGCTCCAGCACCTCCCCCTCGTCGGCGAGCAGCTCCAACGACCGGGCCAGCCCCGCCCCGGTGGCGCTGGTGTGCACCACCAGGTCGCAGCCGTCGCGGGCGTCGCCGGGCACCGCGAAGTCGACCCCGAGGGCCGCCGCGACCCGCGCCCGCTCCGGGTCGAGGTCAACCAGCTCGACCCGGACCCCGGGGATGCCGGCCAGCACCGCCGCCACCGCGCCACCCACCATCCCGGCCCCGACCACCGCGATCCGGTCACCGACCAGCGGTGCGGCGTCCCAGGCCGCGTTCACCGCGGTCTCCACGGTGCCGGCCAGCACCGCCCGCGCCGGCGGGACGTCCTCCGGGACCGGGGTGACCGCCGACGCCGGCACCACGAACCGCGTCTGGTGCGGGTACAGGCAGAACACCGTGCGGCCGCGCAGCCCGGGTGGCCCGTGTTCGACCACGCCGACGTTGAGGTAGCCGTACTTGACCGGGCCGGGGAACTCGCCCTCCTGGAACGGCGCCCGCATCCTGGCGTGCTGGCCCGGCGGCACCCCGCCCCGGAACACCAGGGTCTCGCTGCCGCGGCTGACCGCCGAGTACCGGGTGCGGACCAGCACGTCGTCCGGGCCGGGGGCGGCCAGCTCGACGGTGCGGATCTCCCCCGCGCCGGGCTCGCGCAGCCAGAAGGCGCGCGCGGTCCGCTCCACGTCTCCCCCGTCACCGTGTATAGAGGCTCTGGTGACGACCGTAGTCGGGCCGGCGACCGGTCGGCAGCTCGCTGTGGCCACGCTGGCCGGGCTCGCGCTGCTCGGCGTGCTTGCCGCGGGTATCGGTCTCGGCCCGGCCGGCTGGGCGGTCGGCCTCGGCCACACCCTCGCGTTGGTGACGCTGTTGGCGCGGGCCGCCCGCCGCGCCGGGGTCGCCAGGCTCGGCCCGGCCGACCTGGTCACCCTCACCCGGGCAGTGCTCGCCGTCGGGGTGAGCGCGCTGGTTGCCGACGGGCTGGCCGGCCGGCCGGTGCCGGCGCCGGTGCTGGTCGCGCTCGCCGGCACAGCGCTCGCGCTCGACCTGGTCGACGGGTGGGTCGCGCGGCGCACCGCCACCACGTCGGCACCGGGTGCCCGCTTCGACATGGAGGCCGACGCGGCGCTGATCCTGGTGCTCAGCGTGCACGCGGTCACCCTGCTCGGGCCGTGGACGCTGGCCGTCGGCGGCATGCGGTACGCGTTCGTGCTGGCCGGCCGGGTACAGCCATGGCTACGGGCGCCGCTGCCGCCGCGGTACTCGGCGAAGGTGGTGGCCGCCGCGCAGGGGGTGGTGCTGGTGGTGGTCGCTGCCGGGGTGCTCGCTCCTCCGGTGGCCACCGCTCTGGTGGCGGCGGCGCTGGCGGCGCTGGTCTGGTCGTTCGGCCACGACGTGGTCCGGCTCGCGGCAATCGCGCGCCGGACGCGGCCGGAATCGGCGCGACCGGCGCGGTCCGGATGGCGGCGGGCGCTCGCCCGGGCGGGCACCGTGCTGGCCGGCTTGCTGCTGGTCCTGGCCCTGCTCGCGCCGGCCGACCCGGCCCTGCTCACCCCGGCGGCATTCACCCGGATCCCGGTCGAGGGCCTGCTCGCGGTGGCGGCGCTGCTCCTGCTGGTCCGGGCGCCCCGGCCGGCCCGGCTCGCCGCCGGGCTGGGCGGCGCGCTGCTCGGGCTGCTCACCGTCGGCAAGCTCGTCGACGTCGGTTTCACCGCCGCGCTGGCCCGCCCGTTCCGGCCGGTGATCGACTGGCCGCTGTTCGCCGACGCCGCCCGCTTCGTCACCGAGTCCGCCGGCGGGCCCGGCTCCGCGGTGGCGGTGCTCCTGGCGGTCGCGCTGCTGATCGGCATCCCGGTGCTGCTCCTGCTGTCCGCGCTGCGGGTCGCCAGCGCGCTGACCCGCCACCGCCGGTCGGCCGCCGCGGGCGTGGTGCTGCTCGCCGTCGGGTGGCTGGGGTGCGCGGCGCTGGACGTCGAGCCCACGCCGGGGCCACCGGTCGCCGCCGCGAGCACCACCGCGTTCCTCACCGACATCGCCCGGCGGGTGCTCGCGGACCTGCGGGACCCAGGGCTGTTCGCCGCCGAGGTGGCCGACGACCGGTTCCGGGACACCCCCGGCCCGGACCTGCTGACCGCGCTGCGCGGCAAGGACGTGCTGGTGGTGTTCGTGGAGAGCTACGGCCGGGACGCGGTGCAGCGCCCCGCGTACGCGGCCTCGGTCGGCGAGGTGCTGGCCGACGGCGACCGCCGGCTCGGCAGCGCCGGATTCGGCTCGCGCAGCGGCTACCTGCGCTCGCCGACCGTCGGTGGGGCGAGCTGGCTGGCACACGCCACCCTGCTGGCCGGGGTGCGGGTGGACAACCAGCAGCGCTACGACGCCCTGCACCGCACCGACCGCTCGACGCTGGTCGGCGCGTTCGGGCGGGCCGGCTGGCGCACGGTGGCGGTGCAGCCGGGCACCACCACCGGATGGCCGCAGGCCGGGTTCTACGGCTACCGGCGGGTGTACGAGTCCGCCGACCTCGGCTACCGGGGGCCAAACTTCAGCTTCGCCACCATGCCCGACCAGTTCACCCTGGCCGCGTTCGAGCGGCTGGAGCGCTCGACACCGGACCGTCCGCCGCTGATGGCCGAGATCGCGTTGATGTCCAGCCACGCGCCGTGGTCACCGCTGCCCGGCCTGCTCGGGTGGGACTCGCTCGGCGACGGCGCGGTGTTCGCGCCGATGGCGTCCGGCCCGGGAGGTCTGCCGAAGGCGATCCTGAGCCGGGACCCGGCGGTGGTGCGCGCCGACTACCGCCGCTCGATCGAGTACTCGCTGGGCGCGGTGCTGTCCTACGTGCAGACCTACGGCGACGACGACCTGGTGCTGGTGCTGCTGGGAGACCACCAGCCGGCGCCGCTGGTCACCGGCCCGGACGCCGGAGCGGACGTGCCGGTCACCGTGGTGGCCCGCGACCCGGCGGTGCTCGACCGGGTGGCGGGCTGGGGGTGGGGCACCGGTCTGCGGCCGGCCCCGGGCGCGCCGGTGTGGCCGATGGAGGAGTTCCGCGACCGGTTCCTGGCCACGTTCTCCAGGGACACCCCCCGGTAGCCGCCTACCGTGGCGAACCCCGGGTTGTCCCGATCAGATCCGGGTCGATCTCCGGACGGCTCAGCCGACGGGGAGGTGCGCACCCAGCGAGACGAAGAACAACGTCCCCGGGATCACCCCGAGCGCGGTGCCCACCGCGTAGTCCCGGACCCGGATCGCGCTCAGCCCGGCGCCGTAGCTGACCGCAGTGTACGGCACGACCGGCAGCGCCCGCAGTCCGAGCACGGCGAGCATCCCCCGCCGGCGCAGCCGGGCGTCGACCCGGGCCAGTCGTGGCCCGGCGAGCCGCTCCACGGTCTCCCGGCCCAGAACCCGACCCAGGGCGAACCCGGCGGCGGCCCCGAGCAGCGATCCGACGAACACCAGCACCGCCCCGCTGGCCAGCCCGAACAGCAGGCCGGCGAGCGCGGACAGCACGTTGCGCGGCACGCCCGCCAACGTCGTCGCCGCGTACAGCAGCGGGAACAGTACCGGGGCCAGCCGCCCGGTGGCCACGATCTCCGCGCGGATCCGCTCGACGTCGGGCACGCCGACCACCAGCACGACGGCGGCCAGCGCCAGCAGCGGGACCGCCGGCGCAAGCGGGCGCAGCCACGCCGCCCACCCGGCGGACGACCGGCCGGCCCCCGCCGCCGTCGGCGACCGGCCCGGCGGCGGCGGCCGGGCCTGGGACGCCCCGACCTCGAACCCCGAATCCGGCACGCACCCTCCCGACGGAGCACCCGGCGGGCGCTCACCCACCGGCGGCCATGCTCTCCCACCCCCGCCCGCCCCGGCAAGCAGACGGGGAGGTGCGCCGAGACTGGCCGGGGGTGACTACAGCGAACCCACCCCCGGTGGCGTGACGGCTGATTGAGCGGCGGCCGGACGGGGTAACGATGCGGTGAATGTTCCCCTTCGACGGCGGTAGGTGGTCATGCACGTGCACGAGGCAGACGATGTTGCCCAGCGGGCGGCCCGCCATGTCGCGCGGCTGTTCGACCGCCCGGGGCTGAACGGGCTGGTGGAACTCGCCCGGGCGGAGTCCGACGACCGGCCCAGGCCCCGCCGTCGACGCCCGCCGTCCGCCCGGAGCAGCCGCGCCGAGCGGGTCGAGCCGGACACTACCGATTCGGACGGCCCGCCCCGCTGAGCGGGCCCCCTCCCGGGACGGGCAGGGCGCACCCGTTCCGTTACGGCGGTCGCCTCTACCCTTGGCGCCCGTGGAACCCGCAGAGCACGCCGACGCCGAGCGATCCGAGCTGATGCCCGTCGACATCACCCGACGAGCTGGAGCGGTGGTCGTCGCGGTCGGTGGTGAGATCGACAACTACACCGCCGAGCTGCTCCGCTCCACGATCGCGGACGCTGTCTCCGGTGCCGCCGGCCAGTGGGTGGTGCTCGACCTGAGCGCGGTCGAGTTCGTCAACTCCAGCGGGGCCGCCGCGCTGATGGGCGCGGTCGGGCTCGCCGAGCAGCACCGCGCGCAGCTGCGGGTGGTGGTCGCGCGCCCCGGGAGGGTGCTCCGCGCCCTGGAGGTCACCGGGATCGCGCCCCTGCTGCCGTTGTGCGACACCCTGGACGACGCGCTCCGGGACCTGTCCTAGCCGGTTGCCGCGCACCACGGTCCACGGCGCCGCGGCGGTGTCGGTGCGGGTGAACATGGCCTCCTCGACCACGGTGCAGTCGTCCCAGCGGTCCAGCGCAGCCAGATCGACCGGGCTGAGCTTCCACTGTCGCAGCGGGTCGATCACCCGGATGGTGAATCTGGTCCGCTGCTCGGCCCGGGACCCCGAGAACCACAGCTTCACCAGGTTGATTCCGCTGTCCACCAGGGCCTGTTCCAGGCCGGGATCGCAGAAGCCCATCGCCCGCTCGACCACCGCACGGTTGTACCAGGACCGGTCGAACAGCACGATCTCCCCGGCGGCGGGCAGCAGACTGACGTAGCGCTGGAAATACCACTGGGTGCGTTCCCCAGGACTGCATCTTCAGCAGTTCGATCTGCGAGATTTGCCAGGTGTTCAGCCGGCGTTCGCGATGGCGGCCAACGCCAGCCCGAACGCCGAACCGGCCGGCCACCACATCGTCGGGCCCAACTCCGTCCGCCACCGGGACGGCGGCATCCGGCGGGAACGAGCTTGCCGTACACCGGAACCTGGACGCCGCGTTTCGCCAGTCGCACCGTGCACTCCGCGACGCGACGGGCTGCCGGAGATGGCCGGCTCACCCGTCCACTTCTCGGTTGCATCCCAACCCGATCGAGGCATACGGTCGTTACTTATTCTAAAGAACGTCCCGATCGGGTGGTGCAGTGGCGGATACCAGCATACGTGGACAGCAGCGGTGGGGGATTCCGCTGATGGTCCTCATCCTCGGGACCTTCCTCGCGGTCCTGGGAACCAGCGTGGTCAACGTCGCGATCCCCTACATCCAGAAGGACCTCGGGGTCAGCACCGACGAAGTGCGCTGGGTCAGCACCGCCTACCTGCTCTCGCTTGGCATCGCGGTACCGCTGAGCGGTTGGCTCGGCGGGCGGTTCGGGCTGACCCGGGTGTACCTGGCCTCCCTGGTCGCCTTCACCGTCGCCTCGGGGCTGTGCGGAGCGGCCTGGGACATCACCAGCCTGGTCACGTTCCGGGTGCTGCAGGCCTTCCCCGGCGGGTTCATCTCGGTGATCGCGATGACGCTGCTGTTCCGTATCGTGCCGCCCAACCGTCTCGGTACCGCGATGGGGCTCTACGGACTCGGTGTGATCCTGGCGCCGGCGCTAGGACCGGTGCTGGGCGGCTGGCTCGTCGAGTACTCCAGCTGGCACCTGATCTTCTTCGTCACGGTCCCGGTCGGTGTGGTCGCCATCGCCGCCGCCACGGTGATCCTGCCCCGGCCCCGACCGGTCAGCTGGCCCCGGTTCGACTGGGCCGGTTACGCCGCGATCGCCCTCGGGCTGCTCGCGCTGCTGATCGCCGCCGATCGGGGACCGGACCCCGAATGGGGCTGGACCGACCTGAGGGTGCTGGCACTGGCCGCATTCGGATTGCTCAGCCTCGCTCTGTTCGTGGTGATCGAACTCGAGGTGGCCGAGCCGCTGATCGACCTGCGGGTGTTCCGCAGCCGGACATACTGCGTCTCACTGACCCTGATCGCGATCAGCTCGATCGGCCTGTTCGCTCTGCTGTACTACATACCGCAGTTCCTGCTCACGGTCCGCGGCTACCAGGCACTCGAGGCGGGCCTGTTGCTCGTGCCGTCCGCGCTCGCGATGGCGGTGACGGCCCCGGTCGCCGGTCGGCTGGTCGACCGCTTCGGCCCCCGCTGGCCGGCGGTGACCGGCATGGCAGTCGCCGCGTTCGGCTCACTCCTGATGGCCCACCTCACCGCAGACACCCCGCGCGACGAGCTGATCCTGTGGACCACCATCCGCAACGTCGGAGTGGGTCTGTCGATGATGCCCTGCATGTCCGCCGGGCTGGGCACCTTGTCCGGTGCTCTCGTCACCTCCGGCAGCGCGATGAGCAACGTGGTGTTGCGGGTGTCCTCCAGCCTGGGCGTCGCCGGATTCGGCGGGCTGGTGTCGGTGCAGTACGCGCAATTGATGGCCGACCGGGCGGCGATGGTGCCGGGCACGCCGGCGCTGACCGCGGCGGCCCAGCACGGGGCCGGCGAGCTGGGGCCGTACTACAGGCAGCTCTCCTCGGTGGTCACCACGACGACCTACGCGGACGCGTTCTACCTGCTTACCCTGCTCACCGCCGCAGGCGCGGGGCTGGCCCTGCTCCTCCGCCCGGCCGCGGCGGCCCCGCCCGAGTCCGCCGCACCGGAGACCCCGACCCCGGCGGCACCCAACTCGACGACTGCCACCCCGCCAGCGGTTGTCGCGGCGTCGATGTCCGGGACAATCGGCAGTCATGAGCGGAACTGACACCACCCTGGCCCAGGACGAACAGGTCACCCTCATCGACGACGTCCTCGCGTCGGCGCCGATCGAGGAGGGCAAGCTCGGGCACCGCACCGTGCTCAGCGTCGGCAGCGCGCGGGTCGTCGTGCTGGCGTTCCCGCGCGGGCACCACATGCGCGAGCACCGCAGCCACCATCCGCTGCTGCTGCAGGCCCTGGACGGGCTGGTGCGGGTCACCGCCGACGGACAGACCTACGACGTGCGCCCGGGCGGGCTGCTGTACCTGCCGAACGCCCGGCCGCACTCCGTCGAGGCCCTCGAACCGTCGCGGGTCACCCTCACCCCGATCGGGGTCTGACCACCGGCGTCCGGGGCCGGCGACCCGACTCAGGCGTCGCCGTACACCGGAATCCGGGCACCGCTGATCGGGGCCGCATCCGCGCTGCACAGGAAGGCGATCACTCCCGCGATCGCCGCCGGGGCCACCGCCCGGGCCGCGAGGTCCGGCGACATCCAACTTCGGTTCGCCGGGGTGTCGATCACCGAGGGCAGCACCGCGTTCACCCGGATCCGCTGTGGGCGCAGCTCTTCGGCGAGCAGCTCCACGACGCGCACCACCGCCGCCTTGGACGTCGCGTGCGCGACCGGTGCCGCGCCGCCGACCCCGGTCTTCGACCCCACCGCGACGATGGCCCCGCCACCTCCCCCGGCCAGCCGGGGCGCGGCCGCCTGGCAGCACCACAGCAGCGACGACACGTTCGAGCGCCACAACCCGTTCAGGGTGTCCTCATCCAGCTCGGCGAGCGAACCGGGAGTGAATCCCCCGGCCAGCGCGACCAGCGACGACGGTGTGCCGAGGCGGTCGACGTCCGCCCAGGCCCGCCCGACCTCGGCCCGGTCGGCCAGGTCCACCGCGACCGGGTGCACACCGTCGAAGGCACCCAGCTCGTCGAGCGGGTCGCCTGGGCGGTCGAGGGCGACCACCTCCAGGCCCCGACCGAGGAACTCGGCCACCACGGCTCGGCCGAGGGCTCCGGCCGCACCGGTCACCACGACGCTGCGCAGCATGTACGTCCTTCCGTCTGCCCAGATCAAGGTCGGCAAGGTCGACCCCGAGAACCATTCGGACGGTACCCGCCGGGCGGCCCACGCGGCTCAGCTCCCGCGGACCATTCGGTTGCGCAGCTCGCCGACCCCCTCCACCCGGGTCACCATCTCGGCGCCCTCGGTGAGGTAGCGGGCCGGCCTGCGGGCGTGCCCGACGCCGCCCGGGGTACCGGTGGCGATCAGATCCCCGGGGGCCAGGGTGATGATCGAGGAGATGTAGCCGACCAGCGTCACCGGGTCGAACACCAGGTCGGCGGTGTCGGCCTTCTGCAGCACGTCACCGTCCACCGCGCAGGAGATGCCGCCCGGAGTGCCCTCGTCCACCACCAGCCACGGCCCGACCGGGGTGCTGCGTTCGAAGGTCTTGCCCTGCAGCCACTGCAGCGTGCGGTTCTGGAAGTCCCGCGCGCTCACGTCGTTGACCACCGTGTACCCGGCGATGGCCGCCCGCGCCTGCTCGGGCGTCGCATGCCGGACCTCGGCACCGATGACCACGCCGAGTTCGGCCTCCCAGTCGACCTGCTCCGATCCGGCGGGCAGCTCGACCGGGTCGTGCGCGCCGACCAGCGCGCGGGCGAACTTGGCGAACAGGGTGGGATGCTCGGGCAGCTCGCGGCCCATCTCCTGGATGTGCGTGCGGTAGTTCAACCCGACACAGATCACCTTCTCCGGCCTGGGCACCGGCGGGGCGTAGTCCAGCCCGGCGAGCGCATGCCGCGGCCCGGACCCGGCCGCGGCGGCCGCCCGCCACCCGTCGCGGGCCAGGAAGACCCCGAGGTCCGGCGAGCCCAGTTCGACCGCGCCGTCGTCGTCGACGCGCACCGCGGCGGTGCCGGTGGCCGTGCGGATGGTTGCGAGCTTCATCGGTGTCCTTCGCGGGGTCGTGGTGCGATCGACGGGCCTCGGGTTAGATCATCCCCGACGACGGTTCGTCGGTCACCCGAGCGGCGACGACCGGAGCGGTGGTGTCCCCCGTGTGGTGGACGGTGGCGTGGTGCGCGCGATCCGGCTGACGTTCGTGCCGAGCGTCGACCACATCGAGCGGTTGACGGTCTCGATCAACGCTGGGCAGCTCCGCCAGGGCACCCATCCGATGTCCGGGACCAACGGTTGGCCGGGGCGCCTCACCGCGCGCACGATGCTCGAGCAGGCGCGGGGCAGCACGCTCCCGCGGCGAAGCTGGTGCGATCAGACGTCAAGGACCGATGCCGCGGAATCCGTGCCGGCAAGGAGGCGCTCAATGTCGCCGCGGTCGCTGGTGAGCACCACGGCTCCGAGGTCGGCCGCGACGAGAGCCACACTCGCATCCACCACGTCGGCGGTGCCCGTGGAGCCGAGCAGTCGGCCGGCACGGTGTGCGCCTGCCTCGTCCAGTATCGCGACATCGCAGCCCCTGAGCAGCCGGCGCAGCGGTGCCTGGCGGGCCGAGCGGCTCACCTGGGCGATGACGGCCGCGGGGACGACCGGTATCACGCCCTGCTCGAGGCGCACCCGATGGTCGAGCCAGAAGGTGCGCTCGTTCCGGTCAGCGGCGATGAGCGCCCCGGAGTCATAAACGACCTGCATCATGCTGTGCGGCGACCGGGCCGGGCGGCGCGTTCACGCGCATGCGCCAACTCCTCCTCGGTGAACGGGCCGTGCTGACGTTCCCACTCGGCAACCGCCGAAAGCCCGTCCCGCACCTTCAGGGTGCGGCGCGCAGCATCGGTCATCCACGCCGAGACACTGACACCGTCAGCCGCCGCCGCTTCGACTATCTGCCGGTGCACGTCCGGGTCCACGGTGATCGCCAGCTTCGGTGACGGCGCTCCACGGGGCATGACCAAACTATACTACCGTTATACTACTAACGTCGAGCACCGCGCCCAGACGACAACCCCGAACCGCTGGTCAAACCGGTGGGCGCGGCAGGATTCGAACCTGCGACCGCTCGGGTGTAAGCGACCGGATCACGCATCCCAGCGCTTCTACCAGGTCTTATGATGCCAGGCAGATGGCCTGCAGACGCCCGAACCTAGTCCGGTGCCCCACAGTTTCACCCCACGGATGGCCCCACGGCGAAGATCAATTCGGCCGACGAGCCGTCCGCCTACTCCGTTCCCTTTGGACGCGCGGTGCTGGCCGCGACGACCCACACGATCTGCCGCTCTGGGTCCGGGCAGTACCAGATCTGCCCGCCGGCGGTCACCTCGTACTACCACTGCTCGATCGTCCGTCCACTGATTTCGCGGGTGGCCAGGCGCCCACGTAGTCGATCTCTACCTGCCGCCCTGGGTACGCACAGCCTGGCCGCCCCCTGACCGACTCCGCGCGCGCCGCCGCCTGACCCGTGCCGCTGGACCAACTGCGAAACAGGTGGGTCAGTTTCACCTGGAAGTGACACGTCGGTGGCGGCCGGCGCTCCCGCCACAGCGGCTGCGACAGTCGCCGGATCTGGAACCTCTACAGGACCCAGTGCGGTTCAGGCGTCCGTCGGATCCCTACTGGGCATCACAGCCCCTCGTACTTGCAGCAGTGGGCGCTCAAGGCACCGCGATCGGTAGCGGCGCACCCTGTCAGAGCAGCTCTCGACACCGCCGGTAATCTCTAGCCCTCGACTGCGTGTTGCGTACTCCATTCTGGTGAATATCTATAGTAACCCATGTAGATATCTTGCTTGCGTTGGTGTCGGCTGGTTATATCTGTCGTGTCCACCGCGCGTGGACCAGAACAGGACATCGCCTAAGGAAGGCAGGTCACGCCCGAACGGCGTGAGCACTACATGGAAGGAGTGGGTGCGATGTTGATGCGTACTGACCCGTTTCGTGAGCTGGACCGTCTGAGCCAGCAGTTCTTCGGCCAGCAGAGCCCGGGCACGTGGTCCCGGCCGTCGCCCATGCCAATCGACGCCTACCGGGCCGGTGAGGAGTTCGTGGTGCACTTCGACCTGCCTGGGGTCTCGCCGGACGCGATCGAGCTTGAGGTCGAGCGCAACGTGCTGACCGTCAAGGCCGAGCGTCGTCCGGTCACGACCGGGGACAACGTCGAGATGGCTGTGTCCGAGCGCCCGCTCGGGGTGTTCTCTCGGCAGCTGTTCCTGGGGGACACCCTCGACGTCGAGCACATCAGCGCTGACTACGACGCCGGCGTGCTCACCCTGCGGATCCCAGTCGCGGAGAAGGCCAAGCCCCGCAAGATTGAGATCCACGGCGGTTCGGAGTCCAGATCCATCACCGTGTGACCCCCAGCACCTTCTTGAACCGCCAGGTAAAGGGGGTGAGCGACATGACTGCATGCCGCGCCGCCGACCTCGGACTGGACGCAGACCTACTCGACACAGACTTGCCGTTCCGTCCCAGTTCGGTGGCCTGGGTGACGCGGTACGCCGATTCGGACTGGGTCGACGACCAGTTCGCCGCGATCGTCGCGGCGAACTGGGCGGACGGACCCGGCCTGATGCCTCGGCGCGTGCAGATCGCGCTGGCAGTCCGGGCGGACCGCCACAAGACGGGCGAGCGGCCACGGCTCCCTGGGTATCTGGGCCGGTCACGAGGACAACCGGTCGACCCAGGATGGCCTCGGGAACGGTCTCCGCCCACGCCAACCGGCCAGGAATTAATCGGCCGGTGACACCGCAACGGTAGGGAAAGGACGGTGGTGTTATCGCGCTCGAACCGGGGCCGCCGACACGCTCGCCGTGCACTATCTCGTCAGCTCACGAGCACGCCCAACCCGCACCACTGAGGGCGGGTTGACCAGCCCTCGTCCGCGCCCGCAAGCGCAACCAGCCACGTGCTGCGCGGGCAGCTTCCGGCGGAGCCCACCACAACACAACCGACAGAGTCAGCGATGGAGCCTGCCAGGACCGCCAACGGTCCTGGCAGGCTCCCCATCACAGGTCACCAGGCCCTATATAACCCAGCGGGCAACTTGTATCGACGAGTGCAATTTCTTGATATCGTGGCATTGATTTGCATTGACCGAAGCGAAAGCCGGGGGTCGACAGTCGGCACATACGTACGGGAGACCATCACCTTGGGCATCGGGCGACTCGACGATCAGGACTATCCGGCGGTCACTATGGGTCAGGCCGCTGAGCTGCTCGACGTTCAACCTGCGTTCTTGCGCAGCCTCGATGCGGCCGACGTCCTGCACCCGGTCCGTTCCGCCGGTGGGCACCGCCGCTACTCCCGCCGTCAACTCGAGTACGCCGCCCGCGTCCGCGCCCTGTTCGACCAGGGCATCACCCTGGATGCCGCTTACCGGATCTTGAGCCTGGAAGACGAGCTCGCGGTCGCCCGCCGGCGCATCGCCGAACTCGAAAACCCGCCGGACTGACCGACACCCTCGTCGGCGGTCGCGGGTTCATTCGGTGGTGATGATCGGCATGCCCAGGCTGACGGTGCCCACTGGTGGACGCTCGCGCATCCGGTCGAGACTCTCGATCTGCCCCCGACGCCGCGCCGATCCTGCCACCACGTGGGCCCTGTAGCGCAGCTTTGGCCCCACGAAGCGGAACTAAGATCGTCGATCAAGCCTCTGAGCTGGTGGGCGCGGCAGGATTCGAACCTGCGACCGCTCGGGTGTAAACCGAGAGCTCTCCCACTGAGCTACGCGCCCGGACCGGGGCCCATGTTCCGGAACCCCGGGTCGATCAGATCGCGGCGAGCGCCTTCTTCCAGGCGTCCTGGTCGCGGGCCTCGCCGGGGCCGTTCACCTCGGCGAAGCGGACCACACCGGCGGTGTCCACCAGGAAGGTGCCGCGCACGGCCAAGCCCTTGTCCTCCAGGAACACCCCGTAGGCCTTCGCCACCTCGCCGTGCGGCCAGAAATCGGCCAGCAGCGGGAAGTCGTAGTTCTGCGCGTCGGCCCAGGCCTTGAGCGCGAACACATGGTCGACCGACACGGCCAGCACCTGGACGTCGTCGTTCTGGAAGCTGCCGATGTCGTCACGTACCGCGCACAGCTCGCCGGTGCAGATACCGGAGAAGGCGAACGGGTAGAACACGACGAGCACGTTGCGCTCGCCGCGGAACGACGACAGCGTCACCTTCTCGTTGTTCTGGTTGCGCAGCGTGAAGTCGGGCGCTTCGGACCCAACCTGGGGTGCCATCGTGTACTCCTGCCTCCTCGGCCTGGCGATCGTCCGACCGCGCCGGGCGGCGCGGACACCTCGAACCCTAACCGGGCCCGACCGTTCCCCACCGCCCGGCACGAACCGGTCGATCCGCCCAGCCCGCCTCAGCGTCGGGACTTGGCCGCCCTCGGGGCCACCAGTCGCGCACCGGCCCAGCTCTCGCTGACGCTGACGTTGGACGTCTGGGACAGGCCGGCGGTCGGGGCCGCCTCGGCGATCTCGCTGGGCTCCACGTGCCCGGGCCGACCGGTCTTCGGCGTGAGTACCCAGACCACGCCGTTGTCGGTCAACGGGGTGCCGGCATCCACCAGTGCGTCCGCCAGATCACCGTCCCCGTCCCGCCACCAGAGCAGCACGACGTCGACGACCTCGTCGGAGTCCTCGTCGACCAGGTCGTCCCCGCAGCGCTCCTCAACCGCGTTGCGGACCTCGTCGTCGACGTCGGAGTCCCATCCGAGCTCCTGGACCACCATGCCCGGCTCGATACCGAGCTTCCCGGCGACGTCGGCCTTACCGGCGTCTCCCGCGGCGGCGACCACGTTCCCACCCCTCCCACTGTGCTTCGTTGACCGGTCCGCACCCGTAAATGCGAGCCTGACCACTTTCGGTTGCGGAATCCGAACACGCCGGAACGCCTCACCGCAACCGGGCGCTCCGAGATCATTGTCCCCGGAGGGCCCCGGCCCCCTGCACGGGTACCCGCCCAGGGGGCACGATGGGCCCAGCACCGCGTCTTCCGCCTGCCCGGGCGGGCGGAGCGGGAGGGCCCCGACCGGAGCCAGCAGGGCGGCACGCCGCCGTGATCAGGGGGCGGCACGCCGCCGCGAGACGACACAGGGAGATCCCCGTGAGCACCGAGAGAAGCGCCAGCGGAACGAGCACGCGCACCGAGAGAAGCACCAGCGGAACCAGCATGCGCACCGAGAGAAGCGCCAGCGGAACGAGCATGCGCACCGAGCACGGGAGAGCGTCCGGAACGGGCGCGAACCGGGTGCACGTCATCCGGGACGGGTTGGCGGCCTACCTGCCCGACCTCGATCCCGACGAGACCCGGGAATGGCTGGAGTCGTTCGACGGCATGCTCGACGCCGCCGGACAGCAGCGCGCCCGGTACCTGATGCTGCGCCTGCTCCAGCGCGCCCGGGAGAAGAACGTCGGCGTCCCGTCTCTGACCAGCACCGACTACGTCAACACCATCCCCACCGAGCGGGAGCCGTGGTTCCCCGGTGACGAGGAAACCGAGCGCGCCTACCGCCGCTGGATCCGGTGGAACGCGGCGATGATGGTGCACCGGGCGCAGCGGCCCGGGGTCGGCGTCGGCGGCCACATCTCCACCTACGCCTCCTCGGCCACGCTGTACGAGGTCGGCTTCAACCACTTCTTCCGGGGCAAGGACCATCCCGGGGGCGGCGACCAGGTCTACATCCAGGGCCATGCCTCCCCCGGCATCTACGCCCGGGCCTTCCTCGAGGGCCGGCTCAGCGCCGACCGGCTCGACGGGTTCCGGCAGGAGCTGTCCCACGGCGGGCCCGGTCATGGCCTGCCGTCCTACCCGCACCCACGGCTGATGCGCGAGTTCTGGGAGTTCCCGACCGTGTCGATGGGCCTCGGCCCGCTGAACGCCATCATGCAGGCGCGGTTCAACCGCTACCTACGCGATCGCGGTATCGCCGACACCGACGGGCAGCACGTCTGGGCGTTCCTGGGAGACGGCGAGATGGACGAGCCGGAGTCGCGCGGGCTGGTGCACATCGCGGCCACCGAGGGGCTGGACAACCTCACCTTCGTGGTCAACTGCAACCTGCAGCGCCTGGACGGCCCGGTACGCGGGAACGGCAAGATCATCCAAGAGCTGGAGTCGTTCTTCCGGGGTGCCGGGTGGAACGTGATCAAGGTGGTCTGGGGTCGGGAGTGGGACAACCTGCTGCACGCCGACCGGGACGGCGCGCTGGTCAACCTGATGAACACCACCCCGGACGGCGACTACCAGACCTACCGGGCCAACGACGGCGGCTACGTCCGCGACCACTTCTTCGGCCGCGACCCACGCACCAAGGCGCTG